>NZ_FNUC01000002.1 GCF_900106035.1 Jiangella alba | reverse complement strand
TCGTGTACAGGTAGAACGACGCTCGGGTGGTCGCGGGTATTCCGTAGCGCACGCAGACCGGCCGCGCGCAGTGGTGCCCGACGCGCACGGCGACGCCCCGCTCGTCGAGCAGCTGGCCGACGTCGTGCGGGTGGATGCCGTCGACGACGAACGACACGGTGCCGCCGCGCGACTCCGTCGAGTTCGGCCCGATGATCCGGACGCCGTCGACGGCGTTGAGCTTGTCGAGCGCGTACGCCGTCAGCGCCTGCTCGTGCGCGTGGATGCGGTCGAGGCCGATGCCGGTGAGGTAGTCGACCGCCGCGCCCAGGCCGATGGCCTGCGCGATGGGCGGCGTGCCGGCCTCGAACTTGTGCGGGATGGGCGCGAACGTCGAGCCCGTCATCGCGACGGTCTCGATCATCTCGCCGCCGCCCAGGAACGGCGGCAGCCCGTCGAGCACCTCGCGGCGTCCCCACAGCACGCCGATGCCCGTGGGGCCGACCATCTTGTGGCCGGTGAACGCGAGGAGGTCGACGCCCAGCTCGGTGACGTCGATGGGCTGGTGCGGCACCGACTGCGAGCCGTCGAGCAGGACGAGCGCGCCCACCTCGCGGGCCCGCGCGACCACCGTCGCGACGTCGTTGACGGTGCCCAGGCTGTTCGACTGGTGCACCAGCGAGACGATTTTCGTCCGCTCGTTGATCAGCTCGCCGATGGTCGAGAGGTCCAGCCGGCCGTCGTCGGTGAGCCCGAACCAGCGGAACGCCGCGCCCGTGCGCTTCGCCGCCAGCTGCCACGGGACGATGTTGGAGTGGTGCTCCATCTCGGTGACGACGATCTCGTCGCCGGGCCCCAGGCGGTAGCGCGGGTCGTCGGCCAGGCCGCTGGCCAGCGTGTGCGCGACCAGGTTGAGCGCCTCGGAGGCGTTCTTGGTGAAGATGATCTCGTCGCGGCTGGGCGCCTTGATCAGCGCGGCCAGCTTGTCGCGGGCGCTCTCGTAGGCCGCCGTCGACTCCTCGCCGAGCTGGTGCACGGCGCGCGCCACGTTGGCGTTGTGCCGCGTGTAGTGCTCGGCGAGGGTCTCGACGACGGCGGCCGGCTTCTGCGAGGTGTTCGCGGAGTCGAGGTAGACCAGCGGGTGGTCACCGGCGAGCCGCCGTTCGAGGATCGGGAAGTCCTTGCGGACCCGATCCACGTCCAGCGGGCTGTGCGGTGCGCTCACGGTGACTCCTCCGGTGTGTGCGGGGCGGGGGTCAGGCCGGGGTGCCGACGTAGTCGACGTAGCCCTTCTCCTCCAGCTTCTCCGCCAGCTCCGGGCCGCCTTCCTCGGCCACCCGGCCGTTGACGAAGACGTGCACGAAGTCGGGCTTGATGTAGCGCAGGATGCGCGTGTAGTGCGTGATCAGCAGGACGCCCTTGTCGCCGGCCGCGGAGAAGCGGTTGACGCCGTCGGACACCACCCGCAGCGCGTCGATGTCGAGGCCGGAGTCGGTCTCGTCGAGCACCGCGAACTTCGGGTTCAGCAGCTCCAGCTGCAGGATCTCGTGGCGCTTCTTCTCACCGCCGGAGAAGCCGGTGTTGAGGTCGCGCTCGGCGAAGTCGTCGGCGATGGCCAGCTGGTCCATGGCCTGCTTGACGTCCTTCACCCAGGTGCGCAGCTTCGGCGCCTCGCCGTCGACGGCGGTCTTGGCGGTGCGCAGGAAGTTCGACACCGACACGCCCGGCACCTCGACCGGGTACTGCATGGCCAGGAACAGGCCGGCGCGGGCCCGCTCGTCGACCGTCATGGCCAGCACGTCCTCGCCGTCGAGCAGCACCTCACCGCTGGTGACGGTGTACTTCGGGTGCCCGGCCAGCGAGTAGGCCAGGGTGGACTTGCCGGACCCGTTCGGGCCCATGATGGCGTGCGTCTGACCGCTCTGGACGGTGAGGTCGACGCCGCGGAGGATCTCCTTGGGGCCGGCCTCGGTCTCGACGGAGACGTGCAGGTCGCGGATCTCCAGGGTGCTCATTCTCGATGCCTCTCGGGTGTTCTCGGTGGTCAGTGCGTCGTCGATGCGGCCGGCAGGTCCTCGCCCAGCGCCAGCTCGCGCTCGACGGTGGCGGTCAGCCGCTCGGCGATCTCCGGTACGCCGATCTTGTTGATCAGCTCGGTGAAGAAGCCGCGCACGACCAGCCGGCGCGCCTCGTCGGCCGGGATGCCCCGCGCCATCAGGTAGAACAGCTGCTCGTCGTCGAACCGGCCGGTGGCGCTGGCGTGCCCGGCGCCCTCGATCTCGCCGGTCTCGATCTCGAGGTTCGGGACGGAGTCGGCGCGGGCGCCGTCGGTGAGCACCAGGTTGCGGTTGAGCTCGTAGGTGCTGATGCCCTCGGCGGCCGGCCGGATGAGCACGTTGCCGATCCACACCGCGTGCGCCTTCGCGCCCTGCAGCGCGCCCTTGTAGAGCACGTTGCTGCGGCAGTTGGGCTGGTTGTGGTCGACGAACAGGCGCTTCTCGAGGTGCTGGCCGGCGTCGGCGAAGTACAGGCCGAGCAGCTCGGCGTCGCCGCCGGGCGCGGCGTAGTCGAGCGTGACCGACGTGCGCACGAGGTCGCCGCCGAAGCTCACCACGACGTGCTTGACGACGGAGTCGCGGCCCACGCTGACGTGGTGGTGCGACAGGTGGATGGCGTCGTCGGCCCAGTCCTGCAGGCTCACCAGGGTGAGCCGGGCGCCGTCGTGGGTGACGATCTCGACGTTGTCGGCGAACGCCGCCGAGCCCTCGTGCTCGAGGACCACGACGGACTGGCTGAACCGCTCGGCCGTGATGACGACGTGGCCGGCGGCGGCCTTCTCGGCGCTCAGGCCGCGCAGCCGGACGATGGTCGGCTGCTCGACGACCGCGTCGGCCGGGATGGTGATGGCCAGCACCTTGTCGGCCTCGGCCCACGCCCGGGCACTGGGACGGTCGTTCGGCACGTAGCCGGACGAGCCTCGTCGCGGGTCGGTGGCCTCGACCGTCTCGACGACCACCTGTTCGGCGGCGTCGACGCTGACCTCGTAGTCGTGGCCGTCGAGCGGGGCGTCGTCGTGCAGGCCGCGCAGCCGCGCCATGG
The DNA here is from genome assembly GCF_900106035.1 of Jiangella alba. Lineage (GTDB taxonomy): Bacteria > Actinomycetota > Actinomycetes > Jiangellales > Jiangellaceae > Jiangella > Jiangella alba. The sequence goes on along the minus strand of NZ_FNUC01000002.1, from coordinate 351,397 downwards.
GCGTGAAGCGCCACTCCTCTTCGCGCCCGCGCGGCACGACGTGGTCGGCGACGTCGAACGACGCGACGGTGTCGAAGGCGCTGCCGCCGTGGTCGGGCGCGCCGGCGCCGTGCGAGTGCTCGGTGAGGCCGTGCTGGGCCTGCTGAGCCGTGTCGGTGGTCATCTGCTCTCTCTCGTGGGGGCTCGGGCTGCTGGCTTCGGGCGGCGGCGTCAGCCGACCGCGCCCTCCATCTGCAGCTCGATCAGCCGGTTCAGCTCCAGCGCGTACTCCATGGGCAGCTCGCGCGCGATGGGCTCGATGAAGCCGCGCACGATCATGGCCATGGCCTCCTCCTCGGTGAGGCCGCGGCTCATCAGGTAGAAGAGCTGGTCCTCGCTGACCTTGGAGACGGTGGCCTCGTGGCCCATTGAGACGTCGTCGTTGCGGATGTCGACGTACGGGTAGGTGTCGGACCGCGAGATGGTGTCGACCAGCAGCGCGTCGCAGCGCACCGTGCTGGCGCTGGTGGTGGCGCGCGGCATGACCTGCACCAGGCCGCGGTACGACGTGCGGCCGCCGCCACGGGCGACCGACTTCGACACGATGGAGCTGGACGTGTTCGGCGCCATGTGCACCATCTTCGACCCGGAGTCCTGGTGCTGGCCCTCGCCGGCGAACGCCAGCGACAGCGTCTCGCCCTTGGCGTGCTCGCCCATGAGGTAGATGGCCGGGTACTTCATGGTGATCTTCGAGCCGATGTTGCCGTCGATCCACTCCATGGTGGCGCCCTCGGCGGCCGTGGCGCGCTTCGTCACCAGGTTGTACACGTTGTTCGACCAGTTCTGGATGGTCGTGTACCGGACCCGGGCGCCCTTCTTCACCACGATCTCGACGACCGCGCTGTGCAGGGAGTCGGACGTGTAGATGGGGGCGGTGCAGCCCTCGACGTAGTGGACGTAGGAGTCCTCGTCGGCGATGATCAGCGTCCGCTCGAACTGGCCCATGTTCTCGGTGTTGATGCGGAAGTAGGCCTGCAGCGGGATCTCGACGTGCACGCCCTTCGGCACGTAGATGAACGAGCCGCCGGACCACACCGCGGTGTTCAGCGCGGAGAACTTGTTGTCGCCGGCCGGGATGACCGAGGCGAAGTACTCCTTGAACAGCTCGGGGTGCTCCCGGAGGCCGGTGTCGGTGTCGAGGAAGATGACGCCCTGCTCCTCGAGGTCCTCACGGATCTTGTGGTAGACGACCTCGGACTCGTACTGCGCGGCGACGCCGGCGACGAGGCGCTGCTTCTCGGCCTCGGGGATGCCGAGCTTGTCGTAGGTGTTCTTGATGTCCTCGGGGAGGTCCTCCCACGAGGCCGCCTGCTTCTCCGTCGACCGGACGAAGTACTTGATGTTGTCGAAGTCGATGGTCGAGAGGTCGGCGCCCCACGTCGGCATCGGCTTCTTGTCGAACAGCCGCAGCGCCTTGAGCCGGGTCTCGAGCATCCACTCGGGCTCGTTCTTGAGGGCGGAGATCCCACGGACCACGTCCTCGTTCAGCCCGCGCTTCGCGGCGGCGCCGGCGCTGTCGCTGTCGGCCCAGCCGTACTCGTAACGACCCAGGCCCTCGAGCTCGGGGTGAGCGGTGGTGGTCATATCTGGGAGATCCTCTCGTTCTCTCCGGGTCCCGGGGCGGCACCGCTCCGGGGGATGTGCGTGGTACAGACGCCCTCGCCGTGCGCGATGGTGGCGATGCGCTGAACGTGGGTGTCGAGCAGCCGGGCGAACGCCTCGGTTTCGGCCTCGCACAACTGCGGGAACTGCTCGGCGACGTGCGCCACCGGGCAGTGGTGCTGGCACAACTGCTCGCCGGTGACCGGCGACGCCTGGGCCGACGCGGCGTACCCGTCGGCGCTGAGGGCGTCGGCGAGCGCGGCCGCGCGCTGCTCAGGAGGTACCGACTCGATGATAGGGCGGTACCGCTCCTCGAGGTCGGCGATCCGGCGACGTGCGAACTCCGCGACCAGCTGCTCTCCCCCGGTCTCGGCGAGGAACTTCAGCGCGCCGACCGCGAGATCGTCATAGGCCTGCTCGAACGCGTCGCGACCGGCCGGCGTCAGCACGAACACCTTCGCCGGGCGGCCCCGGCCGCGGTGGCCGTAGACTCGCTCTTCGCGGGACTCGATGACGCCGTCGCCCAGCAGGGTGTCGAGGTGGCGCCGGACGGCCGCCGGGGTCAGCCCCAGGCGCTCGCCCAACGCGGCCGCCGTCGACGGGCCGTTCTCGAGGATGGAGCGGGCGACCCGCTCGCGGGTGCGCGCATGCGCCTCCTGGACGCCAGGCTCGTCGCCCGGTGCCCTGGTAGCGTCGCGCACGTTTTTCACAACACCATCGTGCTCTTTTTCATTCGCCGACTCAACCTCCTCATCGTGCGATGCATCACGCAGGTCAGCCTTACCTTGGTTCTCGGGGGTGCGGGTGGGGCTTCGGTCCGGGTTGCCGGGCCGGCTTGCCCGGGGCCGGGTTGCCGGGCCGGGTTGCCGGGCCGGGTTGCCGGGCCGGGTTGCCCGGCTGGCGCGGATGCGGGCGGCTCGACCGGTCGTCGGCGGCTCCGGCGGGTCGTGCGAGACTCGCGGGATGAGCACAGCGCCGGCCGTCGAGATCGCCTCTCTGGTCAAGCGCTACAACGCCGTCACCGCCGTCGACGGGCTGTCCTTCCAGGTGGCGGCCGGGACGATCACCGCCGTCCTCGGCCCGAACGGCGCCGGCAAGACGACGACCGTCGAGATCTGCGAGGGCTTCCGCCGCCCCGACGCCGGCTCCGTCCGCGTGCTCGGGCTCGATCCCTGGCGCGACGGCGCCGACCTGCGGCCGCGGGTGGGCGTCATGCTGCAGGACGGCGCCGGCTTCTACCCCGGCGCGCGGCCGGTCGAGCTGCTCGCTCACCTGGCCAAGCTGCACGCGTCGCCGCTCGACGTCCCGATGCTGGTGGCGCGGCTGGGCCTGGAGCCGCTGGCACGCGGGCGGGCGCCGCTGCGGCGGCTGTCCGGTGGCGAGCGGCAGCGGGTCGCGCTGGCGGCGGCGCTGGTCGGCCGGCCGGAACTGGTCTTCCTCGACGAGCCGACCGCCGGGCTGGACCCGCAGGGCCGCCGCGCGACGTGGCAGTTGCTGGACGAGCTGCGGGCGGCCGGGGTCACCGTCGTGCTGACGACGCACCTCATCGACGAGGCCGAGCGGCTCGCCGACCACGTCGTCATCATCGACGCCGGCCGGGTCCTCGCCGAGGGGACGCCGCAGGAGCTGACCAGCGGCGTCTCCGACGACGTCATCCGCTTCGGCGGCCCGCCCCGCCTGGACGTCGGGTCGCTGCTGGCGGCGCTGCCGGACGGCGCCGCGGTGCGCGAGGTGGCGCCCGGCTCGTACGAGGTGACGGCCCCGGTCGATCCGCGCCTGCTGGCCACGCTGACCTCCTGGTGCGCGGCGAACGACATCCTCGCCGAGGGCCTGCAGGTCGGGCACCGGTCGCTGGAGGACGTGTACCTGGAGCTGATCGGAGCCTCGGCCGGAAGGACGGCGCCGTGACCACCACCCCGCCCGGCGACGCCTCGACGCCGCCGGGAAGCGCGCCCGGGTCCTCCGGGTCGTCGCCCGCGCCTGGGCCTCCCGGGCCTCCGCCCGAGTCGTCCGAGTCGTCGCCCGTGCCTGGGTCCCAGCCCGAGTCGTCGCCCGCGCCCGGGTCCCAGCCCGAGTCGTTCGAGTCGTCGCCCGCGCCCGGGTCCCAGCCCGAGTCGCCCGGCCGTTCGCCCGCGCACGGGTCCCCCGAGTCGTCGCCCTCGGCCGGGTCCCCCGGGTCGCCCGGCCGTTCGCCCGCGCCCCGGCCGGACGACGCGTCGGCCCGGGTCTCGCTGTTCGCGCCGGCGCCCGGGGCGGCGCCGGTCGGCCGGATGCTGCTGGCCCAGACGCTGTTCGAGGTCCGGCTGCTGCTGCGCAACGGCGAGCAGCTGCTGCTGACCGCCGCCATCCCCGTCGTGCTGTTGTGGCTGCTGACCGCCGCGCCGGTGTTCGACACGGGCGACTACCAGCGGGTCGACTTCCTCGTGCCGGGCGTGCTGGCGCTGTGCGTGATGTCGACGGCGTTCACGTCGCTGGCCATCGCGACCGGGTACGAGCGCCGCTACGGCGCGCTGAAGCGCCTGGCTGTGTCGCCGCTCCCCCGCTGGACGTTGCTGCTGGCCAAGGCGCTGACCGTGCTGGTGGTCGAGGCGTTCCAGGTGGTGCTGGTCGGCGGGCTGGGGCTGGCGCTGGGCTGGCGGCCGTCGGGATCGCCGCTGGCCGTGGCCGTGCTGCTGATCGCCGGGACGCTGGCGTTCGCCGGGCTCGGCCTGCTGATGGCCGGCACGCTTCGAGCCGAGGCCACGCTCGCCGCGGCGAACCTCGTCTATCTGTTGCTTCTGGTGCTGGGCGGCGTGGTGATCCCGTTGTCCGGCTTCCCGTCCGGCCTGCAGACGGTGCTGGAGCTCACGCCGACCGGCGCCCTGGCCGACGGGCTGCGGTCGGTCCTGGCCGACGGCGCCGGTTTGCCGTGGGGATCGGTCGCCGTGCTGGCGGCCTGGGCACTGGCCGGCCTCGCCGCGGCGGCTCGCTGGTTCCGTTGGGAGTGAGCCCGCACCTGGCGTAAGCCCCGGGACCCGGGCCCCGAGCGGGCGCGACAGCTCAGCCTGGGCCCGAGCGGGCGCGACAGCTCAGCCTCGGCCCAGGCGGGCGCGGCAGCTCAGCCTGGGCACAAGCGGCCGCGGGCAGCTCAGCCTGGGCCGAAGCGGCCGCGGCAGCTCAGCCTGGGCACAAGCGGCCGCGACAGCTCAGCCTGGGCACAAGCGGCCGCGGGCAACTCAGCCTGGGCACAAGCGGCCGCGGGCAACTCAGCCTGGGCACAAGCGGCCGCGGGCAACTCAGCCTGGGCACAAGCGGCCGCGGCAGTGCAGCGCTCCAGGCCCGACCTCCAGCGACAAGGGCGCTAGCGGGCGCAGCAGCACGGCGCCCCCCGCCCGGCTCCGGCGCAGCCCGCGAGGCGGCTGGGAACGCCGCGTGATCGGCAGTGTCACGGCTCCCCGAGCGACACCTCCTCGGTCAGGTCCGCGGCCGGCCGATCGCGGACGAGGAAGGGATCGAGCAGGCCGGGGACGGCCTCGGCGCCGAACTCGAGGACCTCGTGCTCGTCGGCGTCGATGACCGAGTAGCGCCGTGCGCCGGCCGCCGTCGTGGCGGTGAGGGTCAGCAGGCCGGCGCGGCGTTGGAACACCGACTGGCTCGCGCGCCAGCCGACGATGCCCTGCCGCTGCAGATACACCGTCGCCCGGCGGACGCTGCCCTTGCGGGCGACCAGGAACTCGCCGTCGAGATCGTGGCCGAGCGACCGGTACGCGTCGCCGGCCAGCAGCACCAGGGCGACGCCCGCGGCCGCGGCCAGCACCGTCAGCACGATGGCCCAGAAGTCGCGCACCGGCGAGGCGACCGCCAGCCAGACCACCACCGCCGCCAGCACGGCGTCGGCCACGAGTGCCCAGCGCAGCCGCCGCACCCGCGCCGCCGCCGGATGTCGTCGCAGCCGTCCGCCCGGCCGCACACCGGCGACGGCCGCCGCCACCGAGGCGGCGACCGTCATGGGGGCGGCGGGCAACAGCGTCGACGCCTCGGACTTGGGGTCGGCGCGCAGGCCGGTCGTGACGACGTCGACCCGCGCCGCGCCGGCCGACCGCACGCCGAGCGGCTCGACGATCTCGACGCCGCGGACGCGCTGCTCCTCGATGCTGACCGAGCGCGTGGTCAGCAGCCCGCGCCGGACCCGTAACGTGCCGCCCGGCTCGCGTTCCAGCCGGTAGGCCCACCACGCCTCCAGCGTGAGCGCCAGCGTCGCCACCACCCCGACCAGCACGAACACCACCGCGAACAGCACCAGCGTCTGCGTCGCCCCGATGTCCTCGACGATGTCCCTGGTGGTGTCGACCGGCAGGCTCTCGCGCCCGAACCAGTTCAGCACCTGAAACAGGCCGCCGACCGCGATGCCCGCCAGCGCGAACGTCCAGAACGACAGCGGCGCGAAGCGGAGCCAGCCGGGATCCCAGCGGGCCAGCACCCGCACGCCCGGCTCGGTGCCGTCGGCGGCCAGCGGCACGCGGTCGAGCAGCAGCGCACGCAGCCGCTCGCCCTCGTCGCGGCTGACGGGATCGAGCACCAGCGTCTGCGGGGACTGCCCCGGGCCGCCCGCCTCGACCTGCTCGCCGGTGCCGATGCTCACCTTCGCCAGCCCGAACAGGCGCTGGACCGGATCGGCCGAGAGGTCGACGGTGCGGATGCGCTCGCGGGCGAGGGAGCGTTTCGTCGTGAAGATCAGGCCCTTGTGCAGTTCCATACGCGTTGGCGTGACCCGGTACCGGCTGTGTCGCCAGCGCACGTAGTCGGCGATGACCGAGCCCAGCACGACCAGCGCCACCGCCGGCACGACCCACGCCAACGCGGTGCCGTAGGACGTCCCGGAGCCGACGCCGATGGTGGTGGGGATGGCGCCGCCGAGGGCCAGGATGAAGACCCAGATGCCGGTGACCTTGAGGGTGTCGCGGTGCAGCACGAGCCAGCCCGGGCTGTCGTCGACGCTGGGATCGTCGAGGGCGCTGCGGCCTCCGTCGACGTTGGGGCCGCCGTCAGCGCTGGATTCGGTCGCCTGGTCTGCTCCGGCGGCATGGCGGGCGGCCGCGTGATCGAGCGAGCCGGGAGTGGCGCCGACGGCGGGGCCGGGCGCGGGCACGGTCGGGAGGTCGAAGGCGTGGCCGCTCCACTCGGCGTGGTCGTCAGGTCCGCCAGGGTCGGCCCTTCCGGCAGCGTCGGCGTGCTCGGAAGGGCCGCCGGGCTCGCTGGAGGCGGCGCGCTCGGCGGGCGGGTCGCCGGGGCCGCCGGAATCGGCGTCGTTCACGTCGCGTCGCCGGGGGTGTCGTGGGTGATACGGGTGAGTTCCTCGGCGAGCTCGGCGGCCTGCTCGTGGTCGAGGCCCTCGATCTTCACCGCTCCCGCCGAGGACGCCGTCGTCACCGTCACCGTCGACAGGCCGAAGGCGCGCTGCAGCGGACCGCGGACGGTGTCGACCGTCTGGATGCGTGACATCGGCGCCACCCGCCAGACCTGCCACAGCACGCCACCACGTGTGTAGACGGCTTGGTCGGTGACCTCCCAGCGATGGATCCGGAACCACCAGGGCGGCAGCAGCAGGATCCCGAGCAGCCCCGCGACGGCCAGCACGGCCGCCGGGATCAGGAACCACGGCCGCGCCGGCGCGATGAGCAGGCCGAGGATCAGCAGCGGGACCACCACCACGGCCGTCAGCACGCCGACCTGCGCTCGCCACCAGGCCATGACGCGATGGTCCAGCCAGTTCCGGGGCGGTCGCAGCCGAGTGGCGCCGCTCATGTCCCTTGCCTCCCGCAGATGATCGCAGCGAACGAGCCCACTGCCAGAGCCCGCCGGCGTGCCCACGGCGGCTGTCTCGGCGATCACGGCGTGCCCGTAGTCGCACGTTAGCGGAGCGGCCGTGCCGAGGCGACCGAAGTGGGACGAACCATGCCGCCGCGAGCCCGGCCGGCACCGGCCCGCGCTCGCCGTGGCAGCGGCAGGTGGTGAGCGCGGCCCGCCGTCGCTCGGCGAGGAGGACGGACACGGCCGGGCCGGCGGCACCGGTCCGGCCGGCAGCAGCGGCCGGCGCGTCGTACTCCCCCGCATCGGACGCGGCCACACCACCAACGGCGTGCGTACCACCGCCGGACGACGCCCCGTACTCCCCGGCATCGGACGCGGTCACACCACCAACAGCGTGCGTACCACCGCCCGCAGGAGCCGCCTCAGGAGTGGCAGGCGCACGACCGAGCAGCCCGCCGCCGCTGAGGGCGGCAGCGAGCACCGCCACCACCGCCAAGGTGGCGCGCAGAGGAACGGATCGAGGGGCCATGGCCCGGACGCTAAGCCCGGATCCGGTCCGTTCGACGGTTTTGGCGTTTGCCCGAACGGCCAGGGCGTTTGCCCGAACGGCCAGGGCGTTTGCCCGAATCCGGGCTAACCGAAGAGCAGCCACAGAGCGGGTAGGGCTAACTTCCGGGCTACCGCTGACGGGAGTCGGGCAAACCGCCGACCCTTGACAGAACCGCGGCAGTGAGGCACCGCACGCCGACCCGGAGATCGCGACCAGCCACCGCGTCCTACGATGACGTGGTGACCGCGACCCTTCCGACGACTCCGGCTCCGGCGCCCGGCCGGGCCGCCCGGCTCGTGCGGCGGCTGCCGCTCCCGTCGGAGCTGGCGTTGCGGAGGCTGGCGGTCGCGTCGCTGGTCACGCAGGCCGGCATCATCGTGACGGGCGGCGCGGTCCGGCTCACCGACTCCGGGCTCGGCTGCCCCGACTGGCCGCACTGCACGGCGGGCTCCATCGCCGCGACGCCCGAGATGGGGCTGCACGGCGCGATCGAGTTCGGGAACCGGCTGCTGACGTTCGTGGTCGGCGCGGTCGCGTTCGCGATGCTGGTCGCGGTGTTGCGGACGCTCACGTCGGACCGGCCGCGCCGCGACCTCCTGGTGCTGTCGGCCGTACTGCTCGGGTTCGTGCCGGCGCAGGCGGTCATCGGCGGCATCACCGTCTGGACCGACCTGAACCCGTGGGTCGTCATGTTCCACTTCCTGGTGTCGACTGTGCTGGTCGGCGTCGCAACAGTGCTGGTCAGACGGACGCAGCGGCCGCATGGCCTGGTTCCGGCGCGGGTCGGGCAACCGTGGCTGGAACGGCTCGGGCTGCTGACGCTGGTGGTCACCGCCGTCGCCGTCTACCTGGGCGCGGTCGTCACCGGCAGCGGCCCGCACGCCGGCGACCCCGACTCCAAGCGCACCGGCCTCGACGTCGCCGTGGTGACGCAGGTGCATGCGGACTCGGTGCTGCTGCTCATGGGCATCTCGGTCGGCCTGTACTTCACGGCCCGGGCGGTCGGCTCCCCCGGACGGGCGGCGCGCGCGGCGGCGGTGCTGCTCGCCGTCGAGCTCGGACAGGGCGTCATCGGACTGGTGCAATACCGGCTCGAGCTGCCAGAGCTACTGGTCGGGCTGCACATGCTCGGCGCGGCGCTCATGGTCATGGCCGCGACCGACGCCTGGCTCGCCACGCGCTGGCTGCCGTCGCACCAACTGACCGCCGCGACCACTCCCTGACGCGGCCAGCGCCATGCGGCGCGGCCGACGGTCGCGGACGGCGAGGGCCGACCACGGAACCGGCGACGGCGGCCGTTCGGCAACGGGCCGACTACCGGGCCTGACCAGCGGACGACGGCGAGGACTTGCGCGCGCTCCGCGGCGACGGCCGTTTGGCGACCGGGCAGCCGGGTACCTGCCCTGGCGTTCCTGCCAATTCGGGAGGTGTCCGATATGAGTATCGGTCTGGGTGTCTTTCTGATGGCGTTGGGCCTGATCCTGGCCCTCGGCGTCAGGGACCGGCTGGCCGACTTCGACCTCAGCGTCATCGGCTGGGTGCTCACCGGCGTGGGTGCGCTGGCCATCGTCGTGTCGATGATGGTCGCGTCGATGCGGACGCGGCGCGCCCGCAGCACGGAGTACGTCGAACGGCCGCGCACCAGGGAGTACGTCGAGCGGCGCGACGACATCGACCCGCTCTGAGCCGGCCGGTCAGCGCACGAGCTCGCCGGCCGCGAGCCGCCGCAGCGCGGCGCCCGTCCCGAGTTCGGGGCGGGCGTCCGCGTGCTCCAGGTAGTAGCGCAGCGCGTGATAGACGAGCACGGGGTCGGCGCCGAGGCGCTGGGCCGGGATCGCGGCGGCCGTGTTCGCCGGCGCCGTGGCCGTCAACCGGCCGAGCGCCGCGGCCCGCCGGCCGGACGGCCCGACTCGCCGCCCGGCCGACCCGGCCCGCCGGCCGGGTGGCCCGGTAGCGACGTGCACCGGTTCGCGCGTCACCACCGTCAGCCAGTTCTGCACCGGCGCCAGGCCGAAGCCGTAGCGGATCGACGTGGTGCCGATGCGGTCGACCTGCTCCCAGGTCAGCTCGACGGGATCGCCGCCCAGCCCGACGACCAGGTGCGACGGCGTGAGGTCCAGCCCCAGGCGCCTCCGGGAGGCGATCAGCCCGACGATCCCGCCGAGCGCCAGCACCGACCCGACGAGCAGCAGCACGACGAAGCCCACCACCGCCGACCAGTCACCGTCCGCCACCGCGATGACGAGCGCCGCGACCCCGAGCCCGAGGATCGCCAGCCCCAGAACCGCCAACGCCAGGCTCACCAGCGGCGACGTCGGGAGGACGGGGAACCGCACGCCGGTCTGCCGGCGCCCGTCCAGGTCGAGCGACACCTCGGTGGCGAACGCGGGGCGACGGGGCCGGCTGGCGGCGGCGATCGGGGCGAGCACCAGCAGGACGCCGCCGATCACGGCCACCGCGACCCACTGCCGACCGGTGGCCGCGATCGCCGCCGCCAGCACCAGGAACGCCGCAACAGCACCGAACACGACGACGCCGAGCCAGCCGCCGAGGGGCGGACGCCGCCAGTCCGGCGGCCACGGCAGCGTCGTCACGGCGACGATGCTCTCATGCGCGCCGCGCCAGGCAGGTCGGGGACCGGACGCGGCTCCGTTCGGCCGACGTTGTCGGCGCCCGCGCGTAGGGTGGGTCACCCACCCAGACGGGAGGGGACCCGACCGCGGCCGAAACGCTCGACGGGCGCGGGCACCCGCCCCGCCGGCGCAGGCCCCCAGCAGGCGCGGGCACCCGCCCCGCCGGAGCGCGGGGCGCGTACTCGGCGAAGGCCGGCGGCGAAGTCGGCGGGCGGGACCGCTACTCGACGCGGACAGCGCCGAAACCGCCAGGCGCGACCGCCACTCGACGAAGACAGCGCCGAAGCCGGCGGGACGGGACCGCCACTCGACGAAGACAGCACCGAAACCCGCAGGCGCCGCCCCAACCGGCGCGCGGGGCCGTTACTCGGTGGCCGACCCGATCAGCGCCCGAGCGAACCACTCCATGGCGGCCACGCTTCCGGAGCTGACCTGGGCGGCCGGCCAGCCGTTGATGATGCCGACGAGCTCCCAGTACCGCTCGACCCGGCGGTCGGAGAAGAGGGCGATCTGCTCGCCCAGCTCCCGCCGGAAGTCCGCGTCGTCGTCGACGCCGCGGGCGTGGGCGAAGCGGGGCGCCAACTGGTCGGCGACCAGCCGGCCCTCCGGCGAGACCGGCGGGACGTCGGCTGACTGGAGCGGGGTCACGAGCTCGGACACGCTCTGGTAGAGCGCCATCTCCTCCGGCGACGGGCCGGACGGAGCGGAGCCCGCGCCCGAGCCGGACGGAGCGGAGCCCGCGCCCGAGCCGGACGGAGCGGAGCCCGCGCCAGGCGAGCCGGAGCCCGAGCCGGACGACGCAGAGCCCGAGCCCGTCGAACCCGAACCCGAACCCGAGCCGGCAGCGGCGCCGGCCTCGGCCATCTGCCGGACCCTGGCCCGGTAGGACGGGTCCTGCACCAGCTCGGCCAGCTCGACCCAGGCCTCGACCTGTGCCGGGGTGGGGTCGTCGGGCAGGTCGACCCGGACGGATCGCATGTGCTCGACGAACGAAGGGTCGGGCTCCAGGCCCTCGAAGGCCGACGACCAGTAGTCGTCGATGATCTGCTGCCGTTCGGCGGCGGACAGGTGGGCCAGGCGGTTCATGAGATCCAGCTCCTCGTGGTCATCGATCCCCAGCGCGGCCACCGCTCGCAGCACCGAACGGCGGGTCCGGAGCAGCCGGATCTGCGCGTCCAGGGCGGCGGCGTGCGCCGTCGCCATGTCGGCCAGCGACAGCGTCCGGTCGAGGACCTGCCGGACGGTCGCGAGGTCGACGCCGAGCTCGCGGAGCGTGCGGACGAGATCCAGCCGGGCCAGCGCGACGGCGTCGTAGCGGCGGTAGCCCGCCGGGGATCGGTCGGTCGGCGGCACCAGCCCGATGTCGGCGTAGTACCTGATCGTCTTCACCGGGAGTCCGGTGCGCCTGGCCAGGTCGCCGATGCTCAGGAAGGCGTCGTCGTCGTTCACAGGGACCACCGTGGTGTCTCCAGCAACTGGAGAGTCAAGTACCGCTGGTCAGCCGAGGATCAGGACGTCAGCCATCACCGCGACGAACACGACGGTGAGGTAGGTGATGGAGCCGTGGAAGAGCCGCATGGCGGTGAGGCCGGCGCCGTCGGGCGTCCGCTTCGCGCGGGCGTACAGGCGGTGCGCCTCGACGAGGAACCAGACGCCGGTCAGCACGGACGCCACCCCGAAGATCCAGCCGAGCGACGCGACCGGCCACAGCACGAACGTGGTGGCGACCATGGCCCACGAGTAGAGCAGGATCTGCAGCGCCACCGTGCGCGCCGGCGCGACCACCGGCAGCATGGGCACGCCGGCCCGCGCGTAGTCGTCGCGGTAGCGCATGGCCAGCGGCCAGTAGTGCGGCGGCGTCCAGAAGAAGACGACGAGGAACAGCAGGACCGGCGGCCAGTCGAGCGACCCGGTGACGGCGGCCCAGCCGATCAGCGTCGGCACGCAGCCGGCCACCCCGCCCCACACGATGTTCTGCGACGTCCGCCGCTTCAGCAGCATGGTGTAGACGAGGACGTAGAACAGGTTGGCCGCGATGGTCAGCGCGGCGGCCAGCGCGTTGACCCACGCCAGCATGATGGCGACGGACGCGACCAGCAGCAGCGACGCGAACGCGAAGGCGCGGTACGGCGAGACGACGGCGCGCGCGAGCGGCCGGCGCCGGGTGCGGTGCATGACGGCGTCGATGTCGCGCTCGAGCACCTGGTTGAACGCGTGCGCGCTACCGCCGGCCAGCGTTCCGGCGATCAGCGTGGCGAGCGCCAGTCCCAGCGACGGCAGTCCGCGCTCGGCCAGCACCATGGCCGGCAGCGTCGTGATGAGCAGCAGCTCGACGACGCGCAGCTTCATGAGCGACGCGTACGCGCCGACGACGGCTCCCAGCCGTCCCAACCGCCCAGGCGGCGCCGGTGCGCGCCGGGTCGCCGCAGGGCTCGGCTCGACGGACGTCAACGTTCACCTTCGTGTGGTCGAAGCGACAGGCGGGGGTGGGAACATCCGCCAGCATGGCCTGTTGAGTCTAACGGTGCGCCCAATCCGCCGAGCGGCCGGGCACACGTCCGGGTGACGTCGATACGCTCGACCGTGGAACGGCCGTCTCGCCGACGGCGCCGTGAGCAGAGACGCAGGGTCCCATCCGCCTGAGAGGAACGTCACGCCGGTGAACACGACACCCGAGAACAGCGCAGACTTCGAGTGGACGGAGCTCGACGACCGGGCGGTCGACACCGTGCGGCTGCTGGCCATGGATGCCGTCGAGAAGGTGGGCAACGGCCACCCCGGCACGGCGATGAGCCTGGCCCCGGTGGCCTACACGCTCTACCAGAAGGTGCTCCGTCACGACCCGTCCGACCAGCACTGGCTGGGCCGCGACCGGTTCGTCCTGTCGGCCGGGCACAGCAGCCTCACCCAGTACATCCAGCTGTACCTGTCCGGCTACGACGTCTCGCTGGACGACCTCAAGGCGTTCCGCACCTGGGGTTCGGCCACGCCGGGGCACCCGGAGTACCGGCACACCAACGGCGTCGAGGTGACGACGGGCCCGCTCGGGTCCGGGTTCGGCACGGCGGTCGGCATGGCGTTCGCGCAGCGCCGGGTCCGCGGCCTGCTCGACCCCGACGCGCTGCCGGGTGAGAGCGTCTTCGACCACCACGTGTTCGTCATCGCCTCCGACGGCGACCTCGAGGAGGGCGTGTCGAGCGAGGCCAGCTCGCTGGCGGGCACGCAGGAGCTGGGCAACCTCGTGGTGCTGTGGGACGACAACCACATCTCCATCGAGGACGACACCAACATCGCCTTCACCGAGGACACCGTCGCCCGCTACGAGGCGTACGGCTGGCACACCCAGGTGGTCGACTTCACCGCCGGCGGCGAGTACCAGGAGAACCCGCAGGCCATCTACGAGGCGCTGCAGAACGCGAAGGCCGTCACCGACCGCCCGTCGTTCATCGCGGTCCGGACGATCATCGGCTGGCCGGCGCCGAACAAGCAGAACACCGGCGCCATCCACGGCTCCGCGCTGGGCGCCGACGAGGTCGCGGCCACGAAGCGGGTGCTGGGCGCCGACCCGGACCAGAGCTTCGACGTCGCCGGCGACGTGCTGGCCCACGCGCGCGAGGTCGGCGCCCGCGGCAAGCAGGCCCGCACCGAGTGGGACGAGCGCTACGCCGCCTGGCGGTCCGCGAACCCCGACCGCGCCGCCCTGCTCGACCGCCTGAACGAGCGCAAGCTGCCCGACGGCTGGACCGACAGCCTGCCGAGCTTCGAGGCCTCGGAGAAGGGCATCGCCACCCGGGCCGCGTCGGGCAAGGTCATCAACGCGGTCGCGCCGGTGCTGCCCGAGCTGTGGGGCGGCTCGGCCGACCTCGCCGGCTCGAACAACACGACCATCGAGGGCGAGCCGAGCTTCCTGCCCGAGAAGCGCTCGTCGAAGATGTTCCCCGGCGACCCCTACGGCCGCACGCTGCACTTCGGCGTCCGTGAGTTCGCCTCCGGCCTGATCGTCAACGGCATCGCGCTGAACGGCCTCACCCGCCCGTACGCGGCGACGTTCCTGGTGTTCAGCGACTACCAGCGGGCCGCGGTCCGGCTGGCCGCGATCCAGCAGCTGCCGGTGACGTTCGTGTGGACGCACGACTCCATCGGCCTCGGCGAGGACGGCCCGACGCACCAGCCGGTCGAGCACCTGTCGGCGCTGCGCGCGATCCCCGGCCTGGACGTCGTCCGTCCGGCCGACGCGAACGAGACGGCCGTCGCGTGGCGGACGATCCTCGAGCGGCAGCACCCGGCCGGTCTCGCGCTGACCAGGCAGAACGTGCCCACGTTCGACCGCAGTGTCTACGGCGACGCCGAGGGCACGGCCCGCGGCGCTTACGTCTTCGCCGAGGCCGACGGCGGGGTGCCGCAGGTCATCCTCATCGGCACCGGCTCCGAGCTGCAGCTGGCCGTCGAGGCGCGCGAGCGGCTGCAGGCCGACGGCGTCGCCGCCCGGGTCGTCTCCATGCCGTCGCAGGAGTGGTTCGAGGAGCAGGACGCCGAGTACCGCGAGTCGGTCCTCCCGGCCGCCGTCAAGGCGCGCGTCTCCGTCGAGGCGGGCATCGCCATGAGCTGGCACCGCTACCTCGGCGACGCCGGGCGCGCGGTCAGCCTCGAGCACTTCGGCGCCTCGGCCGACTACCAGACCCTGTACCGCGAGTTCGGCATCACGGTGGACGCCGTGGTGGCCGCGGCCCGTGATTCCATCTCCAACGCCTGAGAGGGACATCATGAACACCAACGATCCGCTCGGCCGGCTCTCCGCCGAGGGCGTCGCCATCTGGCTCGACGACCTGTCCCGCGACCGCCTGACCACCGGGAACCTGCAGTCGCTGATCGACACCAAGCACGTCGTCGGCGTCACCACGAACCCGTCGATCTTCCAGGCCGCCATCACCAAGAGCAGCCTGTACGACGACGACCTGCGCCGCCACGCCGGCCAGGGCTCCGACGCCGACGCCGCCGTGCGCGACCTCACCACCGACGACGTCCGCGCCGCCGCCGACCTGTTCGCGCCGGTCGCCGCGCGCAGCACGAACGGCGACGGCCGGGTGTCCATCGAGGTCGACCCGCGGCTGGCGCACGACACCGACGGCACCATCGCTCAGGCGAAGGAGCTGTGGGCCGAGGTCGACCGGCCGAACATCTACGTGAAGATCCCCGCGACGAAGGCCGGCCTCCCGGCCATCACCGCGGGCATCG
The DNA here is from genome assembly GCF_900106035.1 of Jiangella alba. Lineage (GTDB taxonomy): Bacteria > Actinomycetota > Actinomycetes > Jiangellales > Jiangellaceae > Jiangella > Jiangella alba. The sequence goes on along the minus strand of NZ_FNUC01000002.1, from coordinate 335,548 downwards.
CGGCGGGCATCAGCGTGAACGTCACCCTGATCTTCTCCATCGACCGCTACCGTGAGGTCATGGACGCCTACCAGGCGGGACTCGAGCAGCGGGTCGCCGCCGGTCAGTCGCTCGACGGCATCGCCTCGGTCGCGTCCTTCTTCGTGAGCCGGGTCGACTCCGAGATCGACAAGCGGCTGGACGCCATCGGCACCGGCGACGCGCTGGCGCTGCGCGGGCAGTCCGCCGTCGCCAACGCCCGGCTGGCCTACGCCGCCTACGAGGACGTCGTCGCGGCGGAGCGCTGGCAGCGGCTCGAGGCGGCCGGCGCGCAGCGGCAGCGGCCGTTGTGGGCGTCGACGTCGACGAAGAACCCCGACTACGACGACACCATGTACGTCACCCAGCTGGTCGCGCCCGACACCGTGAACACCATGCCCGAGGCGACCATCGAGGCGGTCGCCGACCACGGCGACATCACCGGCGACACCATCCGGCCCCACCGCGAGAACGCGTGGAACACGCTCGCCGCGGTCCGCGCGGCCGGCGTCGACCTCGACGACGTCAGCGAGGTGCTCGAGCGCGAGGGCGTCGAGAAGTTCGAGACCAGCTGGAACGACCTGCTCGAGTCCGTCAACGCCAAGCTGGAGGCCGCCAAGTGACCGCACTGACCGTCACCACGTACGGCGTCGACGCCGACGCCGTCGTCGAGGGCCTGGTCGGCGAGAAGGTCGCGTCGCGCATCGCGGCGAAGGACGCCACGCTGTGGGGCCCCGACGCCGAGGCCGAGGCGTCCATCCGGCTGGGCTGGACCGACCTGCACGAGACGTCGCGGCCGCTGCTGGCCGAGATCGAGGCACTGTCGGCCGAGCTGCGGGCCGAGGGCCTCGACCGCATCGTGCTGGCCGGCATGGGCGGCTCGTCGCTGGCGCCGGAGGTCATCACCCGCACGGCGGGCGTCGAGCTCACCGTCCTCGACACGACCGACCCGGGCTCGGTGGCCCGGGCGCTGGCCGACCGCCTCGACCGCACGGTCATCGTGGTGTCGAGCAAGTCCGGCTCGACGGTCGAGACCGACAGCCAGCGGCGGGTCTTCGCGGCCGCGTTCGAGGCGGCCGGCATCGATTCCGCCAGCCGCATCGTCGCCGTCACCGACCCCGGGTCGGGGCTGGCCGAGCTGGCCGAGGCCGGCGGTTACCGGCGGGTGTTCCTCGCCGATCCGAACGTCGGCGGCCGCTACTCCGCGCTGACGGCGTTCGGGCTGGTCCCGAGCGGGCTGGCCGGCGCCGACATCGCCGCGCTGCTGGACGAGGCCGCGGCCGCCGCCGAGCGGCTGGCCGGCGACGTCACCGACAACCCGGCGCTGCGGCTGGGCGCCGCGCTCGCCGGCGGCAAGGGCAACGGCCGCGACAAGGTCGCCATCGCAGACGCCGGCTCCGGCATCGTCGGGTTCGCCGACTGGGCCGAGCAGCTCATCGCCGAGTCCACCGGCAAGCTCGGCACCGGCGTCCTGCCGGTCGCCAGCGGCAGCGTCGACGACCCCGAGGTCGCGCACCCCGCCGCCGACGTCCTCCCGGCCGTCGTCGGCGAGCCCGCGCAGCCGCCGGCCAAGGGCGTCGTCGTCACCGGTGAGCTGGGCGCGCAGTTCCTGCTCTGGGAGTACGCGACGGCCGTCGCCGGCAAGCTGCTGGGCATCAACCCGTTCGACCAGCCCGACGTCGAGAGCGCGAAGAAAGCCGCCCGCGGCCTGCTCGACGCCACGCCGGAGCCCGAGGCGCCCGCCTTCACCGACGGCGTCGTCGAGGTCCGCGGCTCGGCCGGGCTGCTCGACGGGGTGACGACGCTGAGCGGCGCCGTCGACGCGCTGCTCGGCCGGCTGGCGCCGGACGGCTACCTCGCCGTCATGGCCTACCTCGACCGCGAGGGCGACGACGCCGGGCTGGCCGCCGTCCGCGTGCCGCTGGAGCGGCGCACCGAGCGGCCCGTCACGTTCGGGTGGGGCCCGCGGTTCCTGCACTCCACCGGCCAGTACCACAAGGGCGGGCCGGCTCAGGGCGTGTACCTGCAGGTCACCGGCGCGCCAGCGGACGACCTCGCGATCCCGGACCGGCCGTTCACGTTCGGGCAGCTGATCGCCGCGCAGGCGGCCGGCGACGCCCAGGTGCTGGCCGACCACGACCGCCCGGTGCTCCGGCTGCACCTGACCGACCGCAAGGCAGGCATCGAGACTCTGAGGGACGTTCTGCGGTGAACTACCAGAACCCGCTGCGCGACAAACGCGACAAGCGGCTGCCACGCATCGCCGGCCCGTCCGGCCTGGTGATCTTCGGGGTCACCGGCGACCTCGCGCGCAAGAAGCTGATGCCGGCGGTGTACGACCTCGCCAACCGCGGCCTGCTGCCGCCCGGCTTCTCGCTGGTCGGGTTCGCCCGGCGCGACTGGGCCACGCAGGACTTCGGCAAGATCGTGCACGACGCCGTCAAGCAGCACGCGCGCACGCCGTTCCGGGAGGCGACCTGGCGGCAGCTCGCGCAGGGGTTCCGGTTCGTCCCGGGCGACTTCTCCGACGACGACGCGTTCGACCGGCTGGCCGAGACGGTCCGCGAGCTGGACGAACAGCAGGGCACCGGCGGTAACCACGCGTTCTACCTGTCCATCCCGCCGTCGTTCTTCGACATCGTCTGCAAGCAGCTGGACCGCTCCGGGCTGGCCCACCCGGACGGCCCGGAGCAGTGGCGCCGGGTGATCATCGAGAAGCCGTTCGGCCACGACCTCGCCAGCGCCCGGCAGCTCAACGCGACGGTCGAGAGCATCTTCCCGCCCGACTCGATCTTCCGCATCGACCACTACCTGGGCAAGGAGACGGTCCAGAACATCCTGGCGCTGCGCTTCGCCAACCAGCTGTTCGAGCCGATCTGGAACGCCCACTTCGTCGACCACGTGCAGATCACGATGGCCGAGGACATCGGCATCGAGAGCCGGGCCGGCTACTACGACGGCATCGGCGCGGCCCGCGACGTCATCCAGAACCACCTGCTGCAGCTGCTGGCGCTGGTGGCCATGGAGGAGCCGGTCTCGTTCAACGCGTCGGACCTCCGGGCGGAGAAGGAGAAGGTGCTGTCCGCGGTGCGGCTGCCCCCGGACCTGGGCGAGCACACCGCCCGCGGGCAGTACGCGGCGGGCTGGGCCGGCGGGCAGAAGGTGAAGGGCTTCCTCGAGGAGGACGGCATCCCGCCCGAGTCCACGACCGAGACCTTCGCCGCCGTCCGTCTCGACATCGACACCCGCCGCTGGGCCGGCGTGCCGTTCTACCTGCGCACCGGCAAGCGGCTCGGGCGCCGGGTTACCGAGGTGGCGATCGTGTTCAAGCGGGCGCCGCACCTGCCGTTCGAGTCCACCGCCACCGAGGAGCTGGGGCAGAACGCGCTGGTCATCCGGGTGCAGCCTGACGAAGGCGTGACCATCCGGTTCGGCTCGAAGGTGCCGGGCACGGCCATGGAGGTGCGCGACGTCACCATGGACTTCGGCTACGGCGGCTCGTTCACCGAAGAGAGCCCCGAGGCGTACGAGCGGCTGATCCTCGACGTCCTGCTGGGCGACCCGCCGCTGTTCCCGCGGCACGAGGAGGTCGAGCTGTCCTGGCAGATCCTCGACCCCATCGAGGAGTTCTGGGCGGCGAGTCCGGGGCAGCCCGAGCAGTACCCGCCCGGCGGCTGGGGCCCCGCGTCGGCCGAGGAGATGCTGGCCCGCGACGGCCGCACCTGGAGGCGTCCATGATCATCGACATCCCGTCGACCACCGCCGGCGACGTCGGCAAGCGCCTGGTCGAGCTGCGCGAGAAGCACGGCGCGGTCGCGCTGGGCCGCGTCCTCACGCTGGTCCTCGTCACCGAGGAGGCCGGCGCCGAGGACGCCATCGAGTCGGCGAACCAGGCCAGCCACGAGCATCCGTGCCGCATCATCGCCGTCATCAAGGGCACGTCGCGCGGGTCGGCCCGGCTCGACGCGCAGATCCGTGTCGGCGGCGACGCCGGCGCCAGCGAGGTGGTCGTGCTGCGGCTGTTCGGGCCGCTCACCGCGCACGCCGAGTCCGTCATCGTCCCGCTGCTGCTGCCCGACAACCCGGTGGTCGCGTGGTGGCCGGCCGAGTCTCCCCCGGTGCCGGCCGACGACCCCGTCGGGCGGCTCGCGCAGCGGCGCATCACCGACGCCGCGGCCTGCAAGCGGCCGAGCGCGGCGCTGCAGGAGCGGGCCGAGACGTACCAGCCGGGCGACACCGACCTCTCGTGGACCCGGCTGACGCTGTGGCGCGCGCTGCTCGCGGCGGCGCTGGACCAGCCGCCGCACGAGGAGATCACCGCGGCGAGGGTCGTCGGCGGCCCGGACAACCCGAGCGCCGACCTGCTGGCCGGGTGGCTCGCGCACACCCTGCGCGTCCCCGTCACACGGACAAAGGCGACCGGCGTCGAGGGCGTGTTGAGCGTGCGACTCGACCGCCCGTCCGGCGCCATCGCCATCGAGCGTCCCGACGACGAGGTGGCGACGCTGACCGTCCCCGGCCGCGCCGACCGCCGCGTCGCGCTCCCCCGCCGCGGCGCCGGCGACTCGCTGGCCGAGGAGCTGCGCCGCCTCGACCCCGACGACGTCTACGCCGAGGTCATCCAGGAGGGGCTGGAGGAACTGCACGAGACCGGCAAGATCACCCGGACCAAGGCGAAGGCCAGGCGATGACCACACCCACGATCGTGATCCACCGCGACGCCGACGTGCTCGTCCAGGCGGTGGCGGCGCGGCTCATCACTCGCCTGGTCGACGCCCAGGCCACGCACGGCGACGCGTCCGTCGTCCTCACCGGCGGGACGGCGGGCATCGCGACGCTGCGCGCCGTCGCCGCGTCGCCCGCCTGCTCGGCCGTCGACTGGTCCGCGCTGTCCATCTGGTGGGGCGACGAGCGGTTCCTGCCGTCCGGCGACCCGGACCGCAACGAGACCCAGGCGCGCGCCGCCCTGCTCGACCACGTGCCGGTCGACCCGGCGCGGGTGTTCGCGATGCCGCCGGCGTCGGGTGACCTGACGCCGGAGGACGCGGCGGCCGCGTACGCCGACGTGCTGGCCGGCCAGACAGAGAAGCGGCTGCACGTGGGCGCCCCGGCGTTCGACGTCCTGCTGCTCGGCGTCGGGCCCGACGGCCACGTCGCGTCGCTGTTCCCGGAGCACCCCGCCCTGCACGACGACCGTCCCGTGGTCGGCGTCCGCGGCGCGCCGAAGCCGCCGCCGGAGCGGGTCAGCCTCAGCCTGCCGGTCATCCGATCGGCGGACGAGGTGTGGCTCGTGGTGGCGGGCGCGGACAAGGCGCCGGCGGTGCGGCTGGCGCTGGGCGGGTCCGGGCCGGTCCAGATCCCGGCGGCCGGCGCCCAGGGCCAGCGGGCGACGCGGTGGCTGCTGGACCGCGCCGCGGCGGCCGAGCTCCCACCCGGCCTCGGCCGTCCCGCCTCGCCGTAGGCGCCTCGCCGTAGGCGCCGCGCCCTCTTCGGACCGGTCTGCGATCCAGCGGGTTGACCAGAACGCCAACAGTTGGCACGTACGTCAACCCGCCGGATCGGGCTCGGCCGCTCCCCGGAGGACCGGTGCCCCGCCGCGGCGCTTCGCCGCGGACCGGTCTCCGATCCGCTTCGCCTCGGACCGGACCTCCGATCCGGCGGGGTTGACGAGAACGCCAACAGTTGGCACGCGCGTCAACCCGCCGGAAAGAGCTCCGCCTCACCCCGGAGGATCAGCGCCCCGCCGCGGCGCTTTACCTCGGACCGGTCTGCGATCCGGCGGGTTGACCAGAACGCCAACAGTTGGCACGCGCGTCAACCCGCCGGAAAGAGCTCCGCCTCACCCCGGAGGATCAGCGCCCCGCCGCGGCACTTCGCCCCAAACCGGTTCCCCGATATCGCCCTACATCGGGACAGATATGACAGACCGGGAAAGGGTTGCCTATCCTTCCCCGCGTGGCGTCGATGAAGGCGAAGAAGACGTGCTGCCGCGACCGGCCGCGGTGCAAGGTGTGCCCGGTCGTGCTCAAGCGGCTGGCCGACGCCGGGTTGCTGGAGCGCGAGAGCAAGCGCCGCTACTCGTTCGACGCCAAGCCGCCGAAGCCCGCCGTCTCCGCGGCGCGGGCTCGCTGAGCGGTCAGCCGCGGAGGTAGGCCGCGACGTCGGGGTGGTGGAAGAAGTCGGCCCAGCCGGCCGGGTCCAGCTGATGCCGGTCGTCCTGCTCCGACACGTCCGCGCCACGCTCCACCAGCAGCTTCACCACGTCCAGCGCGCCCGCGCCGGCCGCGTAGTGCAGCGCACCGTCCACCGGCGCGCCCGCCGCGGCCAGCACCCGCACCACGTCCCAGTGGTGCAGCCCCGCGGCCTCGGCGGCCAGCGACGGCCGGACGACGACGGCGCTGGCGCCGTCGCCGGCACCGTCCCCCAGCGCAGCCGCCACGGCGCCCGCGTCGCCCCGCAGGGCCGCGGCGACGACGGGGTCGCGCTGGTCCGCGCGCGCCCGGTACAGGTCGCGCAGCAGGCAGATCTCCGCGCCGTGCGCCATGACCTCCCGGTTCACGTGCAGCACGAGCTTGGCCATCGAGTCGTCCGCGTACGGCCCGCCGCGCGGCCCCAGCGGCCGCAGCATCGTCTCGTCGTCCAGGGCCGCGACCCCGGACCGCCACAGCTCGTACGCCTCGTCCAGCAGCGCCAGCGCCCCGTCCGCGGTCCCCGGCAGCGGCGCCGGCCAGTGCAGCGCGGAGTACATGTCGGCGTCGGCGGCGCCGGGGTCGAAGAACGCCCGCGCCCGCTTGCCGAGCACGTCGCGGCCGACGTGCATGGCGCGCCAGGCGATGGTCGTGACGGGCGGCAGCGGCGGCTCGGGCTGGACGGACTCGAGGTCCAGCGCGCCGCCCGGGCCGGGCCGCAGGCTCCACGCGCCCGCCGCCGGTTCCCAGAGGTACTCGTCGTCGGTCAGGCCGCCCAGCCGCGGCCGGAAATGGACGTTCCAGTAGAACTCGAGCTGGTCGAGCAGATCGGCACTCCACATACCGACCACCGTAGGACCCTAATAGGACACCGTCTGTCATATTAGGCAGATGCGCGCCGAACGCCTCGTCCAGGTCGTCCTGCTGCTGCAGACGCACGGCCGGCTGACGGCGGGCGAGCTGGCCCGGCGGCTGGAGGTGTCGACGCGCACGGTGCAGCGCGACCTCGACGCGCTGAGCGCGGCGGGCTTCCCCGTCTACGCCGACCGCGGCCGGGCCGGCGGCTGGTCACTGGCCGCCGACTACCGCACCCGGCTGACGGGCCTCTCCCCCGCCGAGACCGCCGCCCTGTTCGTCGCGTCGACGGCGCACGTGCTGGCCGACCTCGGGCTCGACGCCGCCGCGGGCACGGCCGAGGCGAAGCTGCTCGCGACGGTGCCGGCGCATGCCCGCGAGCAGGCCGACCTCGCCCGCGAACGGGTGCTGGTCGACCACGCCGACTGGATGGAGGCGCGCGAGCCGTCGCCGTGGCTGGCGGTGCTGCGCCGGGCGGTGTGGGACGACACCCGGGTGCGGCTGCGCTACGGCAGCGCGCCCGGCGCCGTCGACGTCGAGCCGCTGGGGCTGGTGGCGAAGAAGCGGTCCTGGTACCTCGTCGCCCGCAAGGACGACGACTACCGCACCTACCGGGTCAGGCGCATCGCCCACGCGGAGCCCACGGGCGAGCGGTTCCGTCGTCCGCCCGGCTTCGACCTCGCCGCGCACTGGCACGACAGCAGCGAGCGCTACTTCGCCGGGCTGCGCCGCTACCCGGTCCGGCTGCGCGTGCGCGGCCACGCCTCCAGCCGGCTGCGGTGGGCCCGCAACGCCGTGATGGAGTCCGTGACCGACGGCGCGGACGGCTGGCAGGAGGTGGCCATGACGTTCGAGTCGGCGCACGAGACGCGCGCCTACCTGCTCGGGCTGGCCGGCGACGTGGTGGTGCTGGAACCACGTGAGCTGCGCGACGACGTGCGTCGCGCAGCCCGGGCGTTCCTGGAGCAGAACGAGGGTTAGAGCGAGCGGCGCTTGCGCAGCGCCTGCAGGGCCTCTTCGAGGATGGCGGCGCCGTCTTCGTCGCTGCGCCGCTCTTTCACGTACGCGAGGTGCGTCTTGTACGGCTCGGTGCGCGGCGCGGCCGGCGGGTGCTCGCGGTCCTGGCTGGCCGGCAGCCCGCAGCGGATGCAGTCCCACGACTCGGGGATGGCGGCCTCGGCGGCGAAGCTGGGCGAGCTCTCGTGCCCGTGCTCGCAGTAGTACGTCACCTTGCGGCGTGGTGCGGAATCGCCGCGTTCTGCCTCGCCCATGGGGCCGGCGCCCACCCGGCTGCCACGGATCGCGTTGCCTCCGACCACGTGCGTCCTCCCTGAGGTTGCTAGCTGGCGTTCAGCAGGCCGAGCGCGATGATGGCAGCGGCCCAGACCAGGCCGAGCGCGACGGTGAGGCGGTCGAGGTTGCGCTCGGCCACCGAGGACCCGCCCAGCGAGGAGGACACGCCGCCACCGAACATGTCGGACAGCCCGCCGCCCTTGCCCTTGTGCATGAGCACCAGCAGGATCAGCAACGCGCTGGTCGCGACCAGCAGAATCGAGAATGCCAGTTCCACGGTGGTGTGCCTTCGTCCTTCCGGATCGGCGGGGGCCGGCGAGCGCCGGGCGCACGGTCCAAGACTACGCGTTCGGGCCCGTCGTGCCGAATGGTACCTGGTCGCTGTGAATGATCATGTCCCCGCCCCCGGCCGATGCGACGGGCCGGACGACGGGGACACGACGGTCCTGCTCAGGGGTTGCGGTGATACCGGGCGATCAGCGCGAACTCGTCGGCGTTGATGCTCGCGCCGCCGACCAGCGCGCCGTCGACGTCGGGCTGCTCCATGATCGGCTTGACGTTCGCCGCCTTCACCGAGCCGCCGTAGAGGATGCGGACGCCCGCCGCGAGCTCGGCGCTGTACAGCTTCGCCAGCCGCTCGCGGATGGCCGCCGCCAGTTCCTGCGCGTCGTCGGGCGTGGCGACCTCGCCGGTGCCGATGGCCCACACGGGCTCGTACGCGACGACGATGGTCGCCGCCTGCTCCGCGCCCAGGCCCTCGAGCGCGCCGTCGAGCTGCGCCAGCGTGTGCTCGACGTGCCGGCCCTCCTGACGGACCTCCAGCGGCTCGCCGACGCACAGGATGGGCGTCAGCTCGTGCTGGTAGGCCGCCTTGATCTTCGCCGCCACCAGCTGGTCGGTCTCGCCGTGGTACTCGCGCCGCTCGGAGTGGCCGACGGTGACGTACGTGCAGCCCAGCTTCGCCAGCATGGCGCCGGAGATGTCGCCGGTGTAGGCGCCGGAGGCGTGCTGGGAGAGGTCCTGCGCGCCGTAGGCGATGTTGTAGCGATCGGCGTCGATCAGCGTCTGCACCGACCGCAGGTCGGTGAACGGCGGCAGCACCGCCACCTCGACCTTCTCGAGGTCGTCGTCGTTGAGCGAGAAGGCGAGCTTCTGCACCAGCGCGATGGCCTCGAGGTGGTTGAGGTTCATCTTCCAGTTGCCGGCCATGAGCGGCCGGCGGGTCTTCGTCGCCATCAGGACTCCAAGACGGTGAGGCCGGGCAGTTCCTTGCCCTCGAGCAGCTCGAGCGAGGCGCCGCCGCCGGTCGAGATGTGCGTGAACGCGCCCTCGTCGAGGCCGAGCTGCCGCACGGCGGCCGCGGAGTCGCCGCCGCCGACGACGCTGGTGCCGGTGACCTCGGAGACCGCGACGGCGACCTGGCGAGTGCCCTCGGCGAACGGGGTCAGCTCGAACACGCCCATGGGGCCGTTCCAGACCACCGTCTTCGCGTCGGCCAGCTTGCCGCGGAACAGCTCGATGGTGGCCGGGCCGATGTCGAGGCCCTTCTGGTCGGCCGGGATGGCCGACGCGGGCACCACGGACGTGGCGGCGTCGGCGCTGATGTCGGCCGCGACGACGACGTCGACCGGCAGCACCAGTTCGACGCCGCGCTCCTGCGCCCGCGCCAGGTACTCGCGGACGGTGCCGAGCTGGTCGTCCTCGAGCAGCGAGCCGCCCACCTCGTAGCCCTGGGCCTTGAGGAACGTGAACGCCATGCCGCCGCCGATGAGCAGGCGGTCGACCTTCTCGAGCAGGTTGTCGATGACGCCCAGCTTGTCGGAGACCTTCGAGCCGCCGAGCACGACGACGTACGGGCGCTCGGGGTCGACGAGGACCTTCGCGAACGCCTGCACCTCGGCCTGGACCAGCAGGCCGGCCGCGTGCGGCAGCGCCTGGGCGAGATCGTAGACGCTGGCCTGCTTGCGGTGCACGACGCCGAAGCCGTCGGACACGAACACGTCGCCCAGCTCGGCCAGCTCGGCCGCGAAGGCGCCGCGCTCGGCGTCGTCCTTGCTGGTCTCGCGGGCGTCGAAGCGCAGGTTCTCGAGCAGCGCCACCTCGCCGTCGGCCAGTGCCGCGACGGTCTTCCGCGCGCTCTCGCCGACGGTGTCGGTGGCGAACGCGACCTCGGTGCCGAGCAGCTCACCCAGCCGCTTCGCCACCGGCGCGAGCGAGTACTGCGCGTCGGGCGTGCCCTTCGGCCGGCCCAGGTGCGCCATGACGACGACCCGGGCGCCGGCCTCGCGCAGCTTCTGGATGGTCGGCACCGACGCGCGCACCCGGCCGTCGTCAGTGATCACGGACGCCCCGGCAACCCCTTCTACCGGCACGTTGAGGTCGGAGCGGAGGAGGACCCGCTGACCGCGCAGGTCCCCCAGCTCGTCGATTCCCCTCATCACGCTCAGAGCGAGGCGCCGACGAAGCGGACGAGGTCCACCAGCCGGTTGGAGTAGCCCCACTCGTTGTCGTACCAGCCCACGACCTTGACCTGGTCGCCGATGACGCGGGTCAGGCCGGAGTCGAAGATGCACGACGCGGGGTCGGTGACGATGTCGGACGAGACGATCTCGTCCTCGGTGTAGCGCAGGTACCCGGCCAGCGGGCCCTCGGCGGCCGCCTTGTACGCGGCGTTCACCTCGTCGACGGTGACCTCGCGCGACAGCGTGACGGTGAGGTCGGTGGCCGAGCCGGTGGGCGTCGGCACCCGCAGCGCGAAGCCGTCGAGCTTGCCCTTCAGCTCCGGCAGCACCAGGCCGATGGCCTTGGCCGCACCGGTGCTGGTGGGGACGATGTTCAGCGCGGCGGCGCGGGCCCGGCGGAGGTCCTTGTGCGGGCCGTCCTGCAGGTTCTGGTCGGCGGTGTAGGCGTGCACCGTCGTCATGAGGCCGCGCTCGATGCCGAACGCGTCGTTGATGACCTTCGCCAGCGGCGCGAGGCAGTTCGTGGTGCACGACGCGTTGGAGATGATGGAGTGCGCGGCGGGGTCGTAGGTGTCCTCGTTGGCGCCCAGGACCAGCGTGACGTCCTCGTTCTTCGCCGGGGCGGAGATGATGACCTTCTGCGCGCCGCCGTCGATGTGCGCCTTCGCCTTGGTGGCGTCGGTGAAGAACCCGGTGGACTCGAGCACGATGTCGGCGCCGAGCTCCTTCCAGGGCAGCTGCGCGGGGTCGCGCTCGCTGAGCACCTTGAACGACTGGCCGCCGGCGGTGATGGTGTCGCCCTCGTGGCTGACGTCGGCGAGCGTGCCGAGGATGGAGTCGTACTTCAGCAGGTGAGCGAGGGTCTTGGTGTCGGTGAGGTCGTTGGCGCCGACGATCTCGATGTCGCCGCCGCCCTGCGCGAACACCGCGCGAGCGAAGTTGCGCCCGATGCGGCCGAAGCCGTTGATGCCTACACGAACGGTCATCAGGAGGTACTCCTCACGGTTCAGGGGCGTACAAGAAACGGTCGTCCACCCCGTCGTGGTGACCCAGACGAAACATTAGGGCATCGCTGCCGGAAACGTTGAGTGGCCCGTCATCCGCATGCTAGTACCGTCGTCGTGCCCGCGAGCGGCACCCGCTACCATCGGGCCGTCCGCGCGGCCGGTAGGGGGATCAACGGGTGACGATCTATCTCGTCCTGGGCTTCGCCGGGCTCGCCTTCCTGCTGGTGTCACTACTGGCCGGCGAGTTCCTCGACGGAGTCCTCCACGTCGGCGGCGACTGGTTCTCCAGCGCCGCCGCGGCCGCGTTCGTGTCCGCGTTCGGGTTCTGCGCGTCGCTGGCGCAGTCCGCCGACCTCGGCACCCCGGCGACGCTCGGGCTCGGCGTGGTCGCCGGTGTGCTCGTCGCCGGGCTCACCGCCTGGCTCACCCGGCTGCTCAAGAACGGCGCCACCGACCAGACGCCGCGTACGTCCGACATCGTCGGCTACGACGGCGTCGTGGTCTCGACCATTCCCGAGGCGGGCTTCGGGGTGGTCAACGTCAGCGTCGGCGGCCATCTCACCCGCCTGAACGCCCGAGCCGTCGAGACGATCGAGACCGGGGCCGCGGTCACGGTCGTCGGCGTGCTCTCGCCCACCGCCGTGTCCGTCGCCCGCCTGTAGCGGGCTCCAACGGGGAGATCCACAGTTGAATCAGACGACCATCACCGTCATCGGCCTCATCGTCCTCCTGGTCCTGATCGTCCTGCTCATCACCAGCCGCTACAAGGTGGCCGGCCCGAACGAGGCGTACATCGTCACCGGACGGCGCGGCAAGGCCGTCCGCAACCCGGAGACCGGCATCATCTCGACCGACCTGTCCGGCCAGCGTGTCGTGATGGGCGGCGGGACGTTCGTCATCCCGTTCGTGCAGAAGCTGCACATCCTCGACCTCTCCAGCCGGCGGCTGTCGGTGCAGATCCGCGGCGCCGTGTCCGGCCAGGGCGTCAAGCTCAACGTCGAGGGCGTCGCGATCGTCAAGGTCGGCGGCAACGAGGACCAGATCCGGGCCGCCGCGCAGCGCTTCCTCACCCAGCAGGAAGAGGTCGAGACGTTCACGCAGGAGGTGCTGGCCGGCGCGCTGCGCTCCATCGTCGGCGGCCTCTCCGTCGAGCAGATCATCCGCGACCGCGCCGCGTTCGCCCAGCGTGTGGCCGACGAGTCGGAGAACTCGCTGACCGGCCAGGGCCTCGTCCTCGACACCTTCCAGATCCAGGACATCACCGACGACGGCAGCTACCTGTCCGACCTCGGCCGGCCCGAGGCCGCCCGCATCGGGCAGGAGGCGGCCATCGCCGAGGCCAACGCCCGGCAGGCCGCCGAGCAGGCCCGCATCCTGGCCGAGGAGGAGATCGCAGTCGCGCAGCGCGGGCTGGCGCTGCGGCAGGCCGAGATCAAGGCCGAGACCGACGCCGCCTCGGCGCGGGCGGCCGCGTCCGGCCCGCTCGCCCAGGCCGACCAGGACCAGGCGATCCTCGCCGAGCAGGAGAAGGTGGCCGTCCGCCAGGCGGCGCTGACCGAGCGGCAGCTGGACACCCAGGTGCGCAAGCCCGCCGACGCCGAGCGGTACCGCGTCGAGCAGGAGGCCGAGGGCAAGCGGAACTCCGACATCGCCGAGGCCGAGGCGCGCAAGGCCGCGGCCATCGCCGCCGCCGAGGGCCGCGCCGAGGAGGCCCGGCTGGTCGGTGAGTCGGAGAAGGCTCGCCGCGCCGCGCTGGCCGAGGCCGAGGCGATCGAGGGCGCCAAGCGCGGTGAGGCCGAGAAGGCCCGCCGGCTCGCCGAGGCCGAAGCCGTCCGCGCCGAGGGTGACGCCGAGGCGTCGTCGATCCTCGCCCGCGGCCACGCCGAGGCTGAGGCCATGGACAAGCGGGCCGAGGCGTTCGCGCACTACAACGAGGCGGCCGTGCTCCAGATGCTGGTGGAGGTGCTGCCGACGATCGCCCGCGAGGTGTCCGCCCCGATCGGCGCGATCGACAAGCTGACGGTGGTGTCGTCCGACGGCGTCAGCTCGCTGCCGCGTCAGGTCACCGACAACGTCGTCCAGACGCTGGAGATGCTGAAGAACGCGACCGGCCTGGACCTCGACGAGCTGATCAAGAGCGCCGCGTCGGGCGCGGTGGGCCGCCTCAACGGCTCGTCCGCCTCGTCCGACGGGGTCGACGGCGTCACCGTGCCGCAGCCCTGACGTTCACCACCACGCGACGGCGGTCGTGGTGCCGGGGGTGACCTCGGTCAGGCCGCCGTCGCGCACCACCACCCCGGACCGGACCAGTGCCGCCCGCCACCCGGCGGGCGGCACTGTCACGACGCGGACCGGGCAGCCGGCCGTCGTCCACTCGCGCCGCCGGTCCGCCGGCAGCGCATGCCAGGCGAGCTGGGCGGCGTGCCCGGCCTGGGCGGCCGCCTTGCCCGCCGTCATCGTGGCGGCCGGGTTGAGGGCGACGGCGAGCGCTGCGGGGTCTTCGTCGTCGCGCTCCCCCGCGGCCGCCTCGTCCTCGACGTCGGTGCCGCCGACCTGCAGCCGGCGCACCTCGTCGGGCAGTTCGCCGACCGGGCCGGGCAGCAGCGCCCGCACCCGCGCGCCGTCGTGCGTCACGCCGACGCCGGGCAGCGGCTGGACCCGCTGCCAGTGCACGCCGCGGGCGCGGCGCACCACCTTGCGGATCCAGCCGTCCTCGTACTGACGCAACGCCGCCGCCCACTCCGGGTCGGCGTCGTCGGCGTACCCGGCCGCGACCAGCCGGCCGACCGCCGACGCGACCGCCTCCAGCAGCGCCCGCCGGGTGGGCGGGTCGCCCTCCGGCGAGCCGGGCCGGGGCAGGTGGACGACGATCTGCATCGCCCACGCGTCCGGCCCGGCCGGCGGCCCGGCGTCGCTCACGGAGCGAGCATGTCCGGCGTGAGGCTGGCCTCGGTGTCGGGGACGCCGTCGTCGGCGGCCTTGCGGTCGGCCATGGCGAGCAGCCGGCGGATGCGCCCGGCCACCGCGTCCTTCGTCATGGGCGGGTCGGACAGCTGGCCCAGCTCCTCGAGGCTGGCCTGCTTGTTCTCCAGCCGCAGCAGCCCGGCCTGGCGCAGGTGGTCGGGGACGTCCTCGCCGAGGATCTCCAGCGCCCGCTCGACCCGCGCCCCCGCCGCGACGGCCGCCCGGGCCGACCGGCGCAGGTTGGCGTCGTCGAAGTTGGCCAGCCGGTTCGCCGTGGCCCGCACCTCGCGGCGCATGCGCCGCTCTTCCCAGGCCAGCACGCTGTCGTGCGCGCCCAGCCGGGTCAGCAGCGCGCCGATGGCGTCGCCGTCGCGGACCACCACGCGGTCGGTGCCCCGGACGTCGCGCGCCTTCGCCGAGATGTCCAGCCGCCGGGCCGAACCGACCAGCGCCAGCGCCGCCTCGGGCCCCGGGCAGGTCACCTCCAGCGCCGAGCTGCGGCCGGGCTCCGTCAAGGACCCGTGGGCGAGGAACGCGCCCCGCCACGCCGCCTCGGCGTCGTGGTCGGCCCCGTTCACCACCTGCGGCGGCAGCCCGCGGACCGGCCGCCCGCTGGCGTCGATCAACCCTGTCTGCCGCGCCAGCCGCTCGCCGTCGCGCACCACGCGCACGACGTAGCGGCTGCCCTTGCGCAGCCCACCGGCCGCGACCATCGCGAGGTCGCTGTCGTGGCCGAACACCTCCGCTATGTCACGTCGCAGCCTGCGGGCCGCGACCCCCGTATCCAACTCGGCCTCGATGACGATCTTCCCACTGACGATGTGCAGGCCACCGGCAAAGCGCAGCAGCGACGACACCTCAGCCTTACGGCAGCACGTCCTTGTCACCTCGAGGCGAGCCAGCTCGTCCTTCACGGATGCTGTCATCGCCATGCCGTGATCCTGCCACACCGGAGGGTCCGTCCGGTCACGGTCGCTGCATGCCGGACGGGCGGCCATTCGCCGGCTCGTGACGGTTCGCCGAAGCGGCAGGTCCGCCGTCCCCCATCAGGGGCGCGGGGGCCGTCTGGGCACGCCCGAGCCTCACTTCACGCGCGCCTGGTGCATCCCACTCGCGCCAGGACCGCACAGCCGCCGACGACCGTCATCCGGCGCCACGGCGGGTGAAGTGCCCGCCACGCGAGTGAGGCCGACGCCCCGGGCCGACTTCGATAGCCAGAACCACGCGGACAGCCTGAACCAGCGCCCGGAACGCGACTCCCGCTATCGAAGACCGGCCAACGGGCAACGAGCAACGGGAACGGCGAACGCCGACCACAAGGGGCGCGGACTTGAGGCGCGCGTACACGGCTAAGAAAATGGGCAGCAGGGGGACGGCCCACTGCCGCACAGCGGCGAACGGCAGCAACGCCGCGAACGGCAGCCAGGCAACGAGCGACGTCAGTGCCAGGGGCCGATGCCGCTGCTGCCGAGCGTCTGGGCGTAGGTGCGGCCCAGCCGGACGGGGTCGTGCTGGGCGGTGCCGTCGCCCTTCGCGACGTCGGCGACGACGAGTTCGGCGCCCATCTCGCCGGCGATGCGGCGCAGCAGCTTCTCGTCGGTGCAGGAGCGCCGTTCGGCGATGACGAGGTCGAGGCGCAGGTCCGGCGCGTACGCCCCGAGCACCTCCAGGTGCATCTCCGGGGTGAAGCCGGTGGTCTCGCCGCCCTCCTCGGACAGGTTCAGCGTGACGGCCCGGCGCGCGGACGTCGTCACGAGCGCGTCGCGGATCTCCGGGACCAGCAGGTGCGGCACGACGCTGCTGAACCAGGAGCCGGGGCCGAGCACCACCCAGTCGGCGTCGGCGATGGCCTCGAGCGCCTCGGGGCAGGCCGGCGGGTTGTCCGGGACGAGGCAGACGGCGACGATGTCGCCGTCGGTGGTGGCCACCTCGTGCTGGCCGCTGACGGTGAAGACCTCACGCGGCGCGCCGGGCTCCGCCGCCGGGCGGCCGACCAGCGCCTCGATGGTCAGCGGGACGAGCGCCATCGGCAGCACCCGGCCCTGGGCGCCGAGCAGCCGGCCGACCCAGTCGAGGCCCTCGACGTGGCCGCCGAGCAGCTCCCACAGGGCGACGATGAGCAGGTTGCCGGCGGCGTGGTTGTGCAGCTCTCCCCCGCTGAGGAACCGGTGCTGCAGCACCCGCGCCCACGTGCGCCCCCAGTCGTCGTCGCCGCAGAGGGCGGCCAGCGCCATGCGGAGGTCGCCGGGCGGCAGCACGCCCAGCTCCTCACGCAGCCGGCCACTGGAGCCGCCGTCGTCGGCGACGGTGACGATGGCCGTCAGGCGGCCCGCCATGCGGCGCAGCGCCGCGAGCGACGCCGCCAGTCCGTGTCCGCCGCCCAGGGCGGTCACCTTCGGGCCGGCGAGCCGGCCGCGGGCGACGTCGCCCGTCGTGCTGGAGAGTGTTCCGGTCATTCCCGTCCGAGATCGCGATGGACCACGAGGGTCTCGATGCCCTGTTTGCGCAGCCGCTGCGCGAGCGCCTCGCTCATCGCGACGCTGCGGTGCTTGCCGCCGGTACAGCCGATGCCGATGGTGACGAACCGCTTGCCCTCGTGCAGGTAGCCGGGCGCCACCATGGCGACCAGCTCGCTGTAGTGGTCGAGGAAGTCCTCGGCGGCCGGCTGTGCCAGCACGTAGTCGCTGACCTCGGCGTCGGTGCCGTTCTGCGGCCGCAGGTGCGGCACCCAGTGCGGGTTCGGCAGGAACCGCATGTCGGCGACGAGATCGGCGTCCACCGGCAGACCGTACTTGAATCCGAACGAGATGACGATGGCCCGCAGCCCGGTGATCTCGGGCGCCGAGAACGCCGAGCGCACCCGGCCGGCCAGCTCGTGCGGGTTGAGCAGCGAGGTGTCGATGACGACGTCGGCGGCGACCCGCAACGACGCCAGCTCTTCGCGCTCGCGCTCGATGGCCTCGAGGATGCGCCCGCCGCCCTGCAGCGGGTGCGGGCGGCGCGCCGACTCGAACCGGCGGACCAGCGCTTCGTCGCCGGCCTCGAGGAACAGCACCGTCGGGCGATAGCCCTGCTCGGTGAGGCGGTCGAGGGCGCCGCGCAGCTCGCCGAAGAACACGCCGCCGCGGACGTCGGCGACGACGGCGACGCGGCGCAGGTCGGTGCGCTGGGTGACGGTGGTGACGAGGTCCATGAGAAGCGACGGCGGCAGGTTGTCGACGACGAACCAGCCGATGTCGTCGAGCGCTGCCGTGGCGGCGGTCTTCCCGGCCCCGGACATGCCGGTGACGAGGAGGAGGTCGAGCTTCTCCGAGGCCTCGGGACGGCCTTGGTCGTTCATGGTGCGATCCCCTTGTGCGGTGCGGCGTGGATGTTCAGTTGTCGGGGCGCGTCCGGCGAGCGACCGTGGCCATGGGTGGTCACGGATCGAGGATCTCGCCGGTTGCGGTGTTCACGGCCGGGGTGGCTGGGCGCTCCGCCAGCGCGTCGACCACCGCCTGCGCCGTGGCAGGACCGAAGCCGGGGACCTCCGCGATCTGCTCCATGGTCGCAGTTCGCAGCCGTTTCAGCGACCCGAACGTGGTCATGAGCGCCTTGCGGCGGGTGGGCCCCAGGCCGGGCACGCCGTCGAGCAGGCTGTCGACCATGGACGTGGAGCGGCGCTGCCGGTGGAACGTGATGGCGAACCGGTGCGCTTCGTCGCGGACCCGCTGCAGGAGGTACAGGCCCTCGCTGGTGCGCGGCAGGATGATCGGGTGGTCGGAGTCGGGCGGCCACACCTCTTCCAGGCGCTTGGCCAGACCGACGACGGGGATGTCGCTGACGCCGGCTTCGTCCATGGCCTGCCGGGCCGCGTTGACCTGCGGCTGGCCGCCGTCGACGACCACCAGGCCGGGCGCGTAGGAGAACTTGCGCGGCCGCCCGGTCTCGGGGTCGATGCCGGGACGCAGCTCGGGCGCGGCGGCGTCGGGGGCCGGTTCGTCCTGGTCGGCCTGGGGCGACTCGCGCAGCCGGCGGAACCGGCGGATCAGCACCTCGCGGATGGAGGCGACGTCGTCGGTGCCGCCCTGCTCGCCGCGGACGGTGAACTTGCGGTACTCGCCCTTGCGCGGCAGGCCGTCCTCGAACACCACCATGGACCCGACGACCTCGGTGCCGGCCAGGTTGGAGATGTCGTAGCACTCGATGCGCAGCGGCGGCTCGTCGAGCTCGAGCGCCTCCTGGATCTCCTCGAGCGCCCGGCTGCGGGTGGTGAGGTCGCTGGCCCGCTTCGTCTTGTGCAGGTTCAGCGACTGCTTGGCGTTGGCGGCGACGGTCTGCAGCAGCGCCCGCTTGTCGCCGCGCTGCGGCACCCGGATGTCGACCCGGCCGCCGCGCAGCTCGGCCAGCAGCTCCGTCAGCGCGGCCGCCTCGCCGGCGTCGTCGGGCACCGCCGGCACCAGCACCTCGCGCGGCACCGCCTCGCCGCCCAGCTCGCCGTAGAGCTGCAGCAGGAACCGCTCGACCAGCTCGCCGGCGGGCGCGTCGTCGGCCTTGTCGGCGACCCAGCCGCGCTGCCCGCGGACCCGGCCGCCGCGCACGTAGAAGACCTGGACGGCGACCTCGAGGGTGTCGTCGGCGAGCGCGACGACGTCGGCGTCGGTGCCGTCGCCGAGCACGACCGCGTTGGCCTCCATGGCCCGCTCGAGCGCGGCGATGTCGTCGCGCAGCCGGGCGGCCCGCTCGAAGTCGAGCTCGGCCGCGGCGGCCTTCATCTCCTTCTCCAGCCGCCGGACGTAGCCCGACGTGCGGCCGTCGAGGAACGCGCAGAGGTCGTCGGCGATCTGCCGGTGCTCGTCGGCGTCGACCCGGCCGACGCACGGCGCCGAGCACTTGCCGATGTAGCCGAGCAGGCACGGCCGGCCGATCTGCTTCGACCGGTTGAACACGCCCTTGGAGCAGCTGCGCACCGGGAACACCCGCAGCAGCTGGTCGAGCGACTCGCGGATGGCCCAGGCGTGCGCGTACGGCCCGAAGTAGCGGACGCCGCGCTTCTTCGCCCCGCGCATGACCATGGCCCGCGGGAACTCCTCGTTCAGCGTGACCGCGAGGTACGGGTAGGACTTGTCGTCGCGGTAGCGCACGTTGAACCGCGGGTCGTACTCCTTGATCCAGGAGTACTCCAGCTGCAGCGCCTCGACCTCGGTGCGCACCACCGTCCACTCGACCTTCGCCGCGGTGGTGACCATGGCGAACGTGCGCGGGTGCAGCGCGGAGAGGTCCTGGAAGTACGACGACAGCCGCGCGCGCAGGCTCTTGGCCTTGCCGACGTAGATGACGCGGCCGCGGGCGTCGCTGAAGCGGTAGACCCCGGGCTCGACCGGGATCGACCCCGGGGCCGGTCGGTACGTCGTCGGATCGGCCACGACAGACAGCCTATGACCTCGCACCGACAGCGTCGGCATGGCGGTGTTCGCCATGGGCGTGACCGGGCGCCCGACCGGCAATGTGCGGTGATGTGCCGACAATTCTCACACCTCCCTCGGCCGAATAGCGGAACAAATCGGAATCGCCATGATCGGTTCCCCGGCCGGAACTATCTTCGGGGGCACCTTCGAGACAAGGCGGGAGGCATGGAATGCCCACATCTGTGCGTACAGAGAATTTCGTCGACCAACTCGGCGACTCGTTCAGCCGACTCGGCTCCGACATCGGCGACTTCGTGCCGCGCCTGGTGGTCGCGCTACTACTGCTGCTGATCGGACACTGGGTCGCGAAGCTGATCCGACGGCTGCTCACGGCCGGACTGAACAAGATCGGCGCCGGTCGCCTGACCGAGGCCGCCGGTATCGAGAACACCCTGCGCCAGGCCGGAACCAGCGGCGTGGCGCTGATCGGCCAAGTGGCCTATTTCCTGATCTTCATCATCTTCGTGCAGATCGCCGCGGAAGTACTGCGGATCGACCAGCTGACGTCGATGCTGAACCGGCTCATCGCCTATCTGCCGCTGGTGGCCATCGCGCTTCTGGTGCTGTTCGTGGCGGCCGCTATCGCCAATTGGGCGGCGAATGTCGTCCGGCCGTTCGCGGAGAGCCGGAACATGGGCTGGGTCAGCACCGCGGTGCGCATCGGCGTGCTGGTGATCGGGGTCCTGGCCGCGTTCGACACACTGAACTTCGCGTCGTCGGTGACGTCGAAGATCGAGAACACGCTGCTGCAGTACCTGCCGCTGGCGATCCTGGGCGCGGTGACCATCGCGTTCGGCGTCGGTGGCATCAACACCGCCCGCGAGTGGTGGGCGAAGCTGTCGCCGTCGAACTTCGACCCGCCGATGGGCCGCGGCGCAGCGGCGCCGGCGGCGGCGTCGTCGTACGGCTCGGCCGGCGACGGGTCGGCCGCGGGTGCGCCCGCCGACCCGCCGGGGCAGTCGTTGTTCGGCGACGAGGAGCCGCCGTCCACGGAGCCGCGTCCGGGCGCCTGACGCCCGCGTTGCTCCCCTGACGCCGCACCCGGCCGCCGGTTCACCCCGTTCGCACCGGCCGGGTGCGGCCCCGTCAGACCACGATCCGGTCGCTGCCCCCTCACGCGTGGGCGGCGGCCGGATCGCCTCGTTTCAGCCGGCGAGGACCTGGTCGCCCTCGACCACGATGGCCACCGCCGGCAGCGCCTGCTCGGCCGGGCCGCGGGCCACCGAGCCGTCGGCGACGTTGAACTGGCTGCCGTGGCAGTCGCAGGTGATCAGGCCGTCGGCCACCGCGGTGACCGCGCAGCCCTGATGGGTGCAGGTGCTGCTGTAGGCGACGAACGTGCCGGCCTCGGGCTGCGCCACCACGACGCCGGGGACGTGCAGCACGACGCCGCCGCCCACCGGGACCTTGTCGGTGCTGGTGAGCGCCTCGCCGCCGGGCTCCTCCGCGGGCGTCGACGGCTCGGCCGGCGCGGTGGCCTCGCCGCTGGCGCCGTCGTCGGGCGCGTCGGCGCTGGGCTGCGCCGATGGCGCGCCGCCCGTGCTCGGCTCGTCGTCACCGCCGCCGCAGGCCGCCAGCAGGCCCGCGACGCCGACGGCGCCCAGGCCCATCAGCGCCGTGCGGCGGCCGACGCAGTGGCCGCAGCCCGCGTGGTCGCCGTCGGTGTCGCCGTCCGGGGTCGTTGCCGCGTGCTGCTGTGCCATCGATCGCCTCTCCGTCTGGGAACCACTCACCATCATGTACGAACCAGTGGCCCGGACGGATTGAGATCGTCTGGATGAGTGAGTCCGCACGGCCTTCGGCGGCGGGCCGGTGTGGCTGCCGACGGCCGCGCGAGGGTGGTGGGCTGGCGATGGCGCTGTTTGTGTCGTCAGAGCAGCAGTAGGAGCGCCATCACCGTCGCAGTGGCCTGCGCCCCTTCACCCCGCTGCCCAGCGTCCGCATCACCGCACGACAACCCGCTCACCGACCACGAACGATCAATCGGACTCGATCGTCTAGACGCCGAGGATGTCGCGGAGGAAGGCGCCGGTGTGCGACGCCTGGACCTTGGCGACCTGCTCGGGCGTGCCGGTGGCGACGACGGTGCCGCCGCCGGTGCCGCCCTCGGGGCCCATGTCGACGATCCAGTCGGCGGTCTTGACGACGTCGAGGTTGTGCTCGATGACGACGACGGTGTTGCCCTTGTCGACCAGCCCCTGCAGCACGCCGATGAGCTTGCGGATGTCTTCGAAGTGCAGGCCGGTGGTGGGCTCGTCGAGCACGTAGATGGTCTTGCCGGTGGACCGCTTCTGCAGCTCGGCCGCCAGCTTGACCCGCTGCGCCTCGCCGCCGGAGAGGGTGGGCGCCGGCTGGCCCAGCCGCACGTAGCCCAGCCCGACCTCCTTGAGCGTGCGCAGGTGCCGGGCGATGCGCTCGACCGGGGCGAAGAACTCCGTCGCCTCCTCGATGGGCATCTCGAGCACCTCGGAGATGCTCTTGCCCTTGTAGTGCACCTCGAGCGTCTCGCGGTTGTACCGGGCGCCGTGGCAGACCTCGCACGGCACGTAGACGTCGGGCAGGAAGTTCATCTCGATCTTGATGGTGCCGTCGCCGGAGCACGCCTCGCAGCGCCCGCCCTTGACGTTGAACGAGAACCGTCCCTGCTGGTAGCCGCGGACCTTCGCCTCCTGTGTCTCGGCGAACAGCTTGCGGATGACGTCGAACACGCCGGTGTAGGTGGCCGGGTTGCTGCGCGGGGTGCGGCCGATGGGCGACTGGTCGACGTGCACGACCTTGTCGACCAGGCCCATGCCCTCGATGCGCTTGTGCCGGCCCGGCACCGCGCGGGCGTTGTAGATCTCCTTCGCCAGCGAGGTGTACAGGATGTCGTTGACCAGCGTCGACTTGCCCGAGCCGCTGACGCCGGTGACGGCGACGAAGCAGCCCAGCGGGAAGCTGACGGTGACGTCCTTGAGGTTGTTGGCGCGCGCCCCGACGACCTTGAGCGCGCGGTCCTTCGTGGGCGGGCGGCGCACCGGCGGGATGTCGATGCGCTTCTTCCCGGACAGGTACGCGCCGGTGAGGGAGTCTTCCTGCGCCAGGAGGTCGTCGACGGTGCCGCTGACGACGACCTGGCCGCCGTGCTCGCCGGCGCCCGGGCCGATGTCGACCACCCAGTCGGCCACCTTGATGGTGTCTTCGTCGTGCTCGACGACGATCAGCGTGTTGCCGAGGTCGCGCAGCCGGATGAGCGTCTCGATGAGCCGGTGGTTGTCGCGCTGGTGCAGCCCGATGGACGGCTCGTCGAGCACGTACAGCACGCCGACCAGGCCGGAGCCGATCTGCGTGGCCAGCCGGATGCGCTGCGCCTCGCCGCCGGCCAGCGTGGCCGACGCGCGGTCGAGGCTGAGGTAGTGCAGGCCGACGTCGACCAGGAACTGCAGCCGCTCGTTGACCTCCTTGAGCACCCGGGCGGCGATCTGCTCCTCGCGCTCGGACAGCTTCAGCGTGCGCAGGAACTCGGCGCACTCGCCGATGGGCAGCGCGGCGACGTCGGCGATGCTGCGGCCGCCGACCGTGACCGCCAGCACCACCGGCTTGAGCCGGGTGCCGCCGCAGGCCGGGCACGGGACCTCGCGCATGAAGCCCTCGAACCGCTCGCGGCTGGCGTCGGACTCGGCCTCGGCGTAGCGGCGCCGCACCCACGGCAGCACGCCCT
Organism: Jiangella alba; assembly: GCF_900106035.1. GTDB lineage: Bacteria > Actinomycetota > Actinomycetes > Jiangellales > Jiangellaceae > Jiangella > Jiangella alba. The sequence continues at coordinate 311,614 of NZ_FNUC01000002.1, read as the reverse complement.
CGTAGGAGGTGTAGTAGGAGCGCTCGCGGCCGTAGCGGTTCTTGTAGCGGACGTGCACCTGCTCGGGATGGCCGTGCAGAACGGCCTCGCGCGCCTTCTTCGGCAGCGACTCGAACGGCACGTCGGTGCGGAACCCGATGGCCTCGGACAGCGCCGTGACCAGGCGGTCGAAGTACTCGGAGGTGTTGCCGGGCGCCCAGGGGGCCAGCGCGCCGCCGTCGAGGGTCTTGGAGGTGTCGGGGACGACCAGCTCCTCGTCGACCTCCATGCGGGTGCCCAGGCCGGTGCACTCGGGGCAGGCGCCGAACGGCGAGTTGAAGGAGAACGACCGCGGCTCGAGCTCTTCGAACGACAGCTCGTCGTACGGGCAGTACAGGTGCTCGGAGTAGACCCGCTCGCGGTGGTCGTGGTCTTCGGGGAGGTCGACGAAGTCGAGTGTGACCAGGCCGCCGGACAGCCGCAGCGCGGTCTCGACGGAGTCGGTGAGCCGGCGCTTCGCGGACTCCTTCACCGCCAGCCGATCGACCACCACCTCGATGGTGTGCTTCTCCTGCTTCTTCAGCTTCGGCACGTCGGTGAGCTGGTACACCGTGCCGTCGACCCGGGCCCGGGAGTAGCCCTGCGACTGCAGCGTGCGGAAGAGGTCGGCGTACTCGCCCTTGCGGGCGCGGACCACCGGCGCCAGCACCTGGAAGCGGGAGCCGTCCTCGAGGTCGAGCACCTGGTCGACGATGGACTGCGGCGTCTGCCGGCCGATGGGCCGCCCGCACTGGGGACAGTGCGGATGCCCGGCCCGCGCGTACAGCAGCCGCAGGTAGTCGTAGACCTCGGTGATGGTGCCCACCGTCGAGCGCGGGTTGCGCGACGTCGACTTCTGGTCGATGGAGACCGCCGGCGACAACCCCTCGATGAAGTCGACGTCGGGTTTGTCCATCTGCCCCAGGAACTGGCGGGCGTACGCCGACAGCGACTCGACGTAGCGGCGCTGGCCCTCGGCGAAGATGGTGTCGAAGGCCAGGCTGGACTTCCCCGACCCGGACAACCCCGTGAACACGATGAGTGCGTCGCGAGGGAGGTCGAGGGAGACGTCTTTGAGGTTGTGCTCCCGGGCGCCGCGGACCACCAGGCGGTCGCTGGCGTGGGCGGCGGTTCGTTCGGTCATGAGGTCGCGTGGGCTCCGGTGTCGGGGTGGTGCGCTGGACAGACGTACGGTTCACTGCATCGTCGTGTTGTTGGCGGGTCTGCCGGACAGACGGACCGTTCACTGCATCGTAGGGGGCGGGTCCGACAAGGTCGGTCGGACGAACGGTCCGGGACGCCCAACTCAGTCGCCCCGGCGGCCGATGAGGGCTAGGTTCGAAACCGTGCCCACCGTGAACGCCGAACCGATGTCCCACGATTCCGGCGGTGACTCCCCCGCCGCCGGGCCGGTGACCGCCGCGACCGAACGCCTCATCGCGACGGCCGCCACGCTCGACGACGCCGGCCTGGCCGCCCCCAGTCTATGTCCCGGCTGGACCCGCGCCCACGTCCTCACGCATGTGGCCCGCAACGCCGACGCGCTGTCCAACCTGCTCGGCTGGGCCCGCACCGGCCGCGAGAACCCGATGTATCCCAGCGTCGAGGCCCGCAACGCCGACATCGAGGACGGCGCCACCCGGCCCGCCGCCGAGATCGTCGACGACCTGCACGTCTCCGCCGACCGCTTCGTCCGCGCCGTCATGGAGATGCCCGACGACGGCTGGGAGCGCCAGGTACGCCGCGGCCCGGCCGCCACCGGAGAGCCGCTGCCCGGGCGGCGGGTGCTCTGGCTGCGGCTGCGCGAGCTCGAGGTGCACCACGCCGACCTGCGCACCGGCTACGGCCCGGCCGACTGGCCGGACGCGTTCGTCCGCCGCGCCCTCGACGAGACGGTGCGCGCGTTCGGCCGCCGCGAGGACGTCCCCGCCGTCACCCTCGAGATCGACGGCGCCGGCGTCGAGCACCTGGGCGCCGAGGCGCCCGTCACCGTCGGCGGGTCGCCGTCCGACGTGCTGAGCTGGCTGATCGGCCGCTCGTCCGGCGCCGGGCTGCGGGTGCAGCCGGCCGGTGCGCTGCCGGCGCTGCCGTCCTGGCTGTGAGCTCCTACACCGGCCGGGTCTCCCCCGGCGGCGTGCCGGACGTGCACGAACTGGCCCGGCTGGTCGTCACCAAGGCGGCCGTGGGCCCGCTGGCGTCGAACGTCTACGTGCTGCGCGACCGCTTCGCCGGCGACGAGCTGCTCATCGACGCGGCCGCCTCGCCCGCGCGCGTGCTGGAGCTGTGCGGCGACGGGCCGCTGCGCTACGTCGTCACCACTCATCGTCACCCCGACCACTGGGGCGCGCTGGCCGAGGTGGCGGCGGCCGTGCCGGGCGCGGTGACGGTGGCGCACGCGGCGGACGCGCCGGCCATCCCGGTGCCGACGGCGCTGGTGGCCGCCGGCGGCGACGTGCTGCGCTTCGGCGACGTCGCGGTGGAGCTGATCCACCTGGCCGGCCACACCCCCGGCGGCCTCGCCGTCCTGTACGACGACCCCACCGGCCCGCCCCACCTCTGGACCGGCGACTCCCTCTTCCCCGGCGGCGTCGGCAAGACCCGCTCGGCGGCCGACTTCACCTCCCTGCTCGACGACGTCGAGGCGAAGCTGTTCGACCGCCTGCCCGACGAGACCTGGGTCTACCCCGGCCACGGCGACGACACCACGCTGGGCGCCGAACGGCCGCACCTGGCCGCCTGGCGAGCCCGCGGCTGGTAGGGGGCATGCCATGACCACCGAGAACCAGCCGCAGTACGGACCACCGCAGTACGCCTACATGCAGCAGCCGAGGACGACCAGTGGCCTCGCGGTCGCGAGCCTCGTCCTCGGGATCCTGTGGCTCGGATGGCTCGGATCGCTGCTGGCCGTGATCTTCGGCCATGTGGCGCTCGGGAAGATGAGGCGCGACCCCAGCGTCGGCGGACGCGGCCTGGCCATCGCCGGGCTCGTCCTGGGCTACATCGGCATCGGGTCGTTCCTGGCGTGGATGTTGTTCCTGATCGGGCTGGTCGGAGCGTCCTCGACGGCCTGACCGGCGAACGACGACAGGCCGCGGTGATCGTCAACCGCTGGCGACGTCTGGGTGTCGCCAGCGGTTGACGATCAGGTGCAGTGGCCGTCAGCGGCGGTCGTGCTCGGCCGCGCTCGACTCGTCGGCCTCGACGGAGTCGGCGACGGCGCCGTTGGTGGCGGCGGGGCCGTCGACCTCGGGCTGGGCCGGGCCGGCCGAGCCGCCCGCCTCGGCCTCGCGGCCGTCGCGGCGGGATTTCATCAGGCTGAGCACCGTGGTGACCAGCAACGTGCCGATGATGACCGACAGCGACAGCCAGATGGGCACCTCGGGCACGTTGTGGAACGGCTCGCCGCCGTTGATGAACGGCAGGTTGTTCTCGTGCAGAGCGTGCAGGACCAGCTTCACGCCGATGAACGCCAGGATGACGGCGAGGCCGGCGGACAGGTAGATCAGCCGCTCGAGCAGCCCGCCGATGAGGAAGTACAGCTGGCGCAGGCCCATCAGCGCGAAGATGTTCGCGGTGAAGACGATGAACGCCTCCTGCGTCAGCCCGAAGATGGCCGGGATGGAGTCGACGGCGAACAGCAGGTCGGCGGAGGCGATGGACAGGAACACGATGAGCATCGGGGTGTAGAGCCGCTTGCCGTTCTCGCGGATGCGCAGCTTGATGCCGTGGTACTCCGTGGTCATCGGCAGCACCCGCTTGGCCCGGCGGATGAACGCGTTCTCGTACTCCTCGTCGTCGTGCTCCTCGTGGTGGACCTGCTGGTTGGCCAGCTTGACCGCGGTGTACACGAGGAACGCGCCGAAGATGTAGAACACCCAGGCGAACTCGTTGATCAGCGCGGCGCCGAGCAGGATGAACACGCCGCGCAGCACGATGGCCGTCAGGATGCCGAACATCAGCACCGACTGCTGGTACTTCCTGGGCACCTTGAACTGAGCCAGGATGATCACGAAGATGAACAGGTTGTCGACGCTCAGGCTGTATTCGGTGAGCCAGCCGGCGAAGAACTCGCCGGAGGCCTGGCCATGGCCGACGAACCCCAGGACGATGCCGAACACGACCGCCAGGCTCACGTAGAACGCCACCCACAGGCCGGCTTCGCGCATGGACGGCGCGTGCGGGCGGCGGGTGACGATGAGGAGGTCGGCGATGAGCAGCAGGACGAGAACGACGAGCGTTCCGACTTCGAACCACACGGGCAGGTCCAACACGAAGACAGAGTCCTCTCCGGTGAGCTGACCGCACAGCGGGCGCTGTGCGCAACCGGAGGTCTCGTCCGCCCAGGATCACCGGGCCGGAGGCACCGGGAGGCTCCCCAGTGTGGGGAGCATCCGTGATGACGATGCCACCGCGTCGGGAGTACTCCCCTCCACGCTGATCCCAGTATATTTCACACGCCCTGCCGGAAACGCAATTCGCCGGGACGGCCGCCGCCTACAGCACGCCGTTGCGGGCGGCCTGCAGCCCCGCCTGGAACCGCGTCCGGGCGCCCAGGCGGCCGCTGATCTCCTTGATCCGCCGCTGGACGGTGCGCTGGCTGGCGCCGACGTGCCGGGCGATCGACTGCTCCGTCAGCCCCGCGGCCAGCAGGTTCAGGATGACGCGGTCGTCGTCGGCCTGCGCGTCGTGGTCGCCGGGGTGCAGCCGCAGCGGCATCGCCCGCAGCCACGTCTCCTCGAACACCTCGGCCAGCACGTCCAGCAGCCCGCCGGGACGGACGACCAGCAGCTGGTCGGTGATCAGCGCGCCGGCCGTCGCCGGGACCATGGCATACCGGTCGTCGATCAGCAGCATGCGGGCCGGCAGCGTGGGCGTGACGCGAGCCTCCTCGCCGGCGGCGATGCCGCCGATCAGGTCGGACAGCCGGCCGGGCAGGTCGACGGCGCTCTGCTCGTACAGGACCCGGTGCCGGACGCCGGCCTTCAGCAGCTCGACCTCGATCGGGTTCGGCTCGCTGTTGACGACGCCGTACGGCGGCCGCTCCATGGCCCGGACCTGCGTGCGGGCGCTGCTGTAGACGTCGACGAGGCGGCGGGCGGTGGCCTCGGAGCCGGTGACGATCTCGACGAGGTCGCCGGGCTCGACGGCGTCGTGGCGGCGGCGGTGCCGCACGGCCAGCTCGTCGACGAGGACACGGCTGCGCTTCAGGTCGCGTTCCCGGGCGGCCAGCGTCTCGGCGAACGCGAGCGCGGGGTCGACCAGGCGGTACGCGGGCGGCTCGCCCGGCAGCCGGTCCGCCAGGCCGCGCCGCTCCAGCGCGTCGAGCAGCTTCTCGACGGCCTCGGCGGACCCGGCGGGTGTCAGGTCCGCCGCCGTGGCGGGCCGGGCGTGGTCGAGCAGGGCGAGGTAGGCGGTCTGCTCCTCGTCGCTGAGGCCGAGCTGTTCCAGCATGCGCGGCTCCGGGGGTCGAGACCGCTGGCCAAAACGCGCCACTGACGGATTTTCGCCAAAGCATAACCCTTGTCACGTCGCGTGAACCTTCGGGACGATCCGGACACCGCATCTCGCTGACGGCACGGCCACCCGCACCCCCGGAGGGCAGAGCTTTGCGCAGACACTGGAGAGCGGCCGCGGCCGCCGTCGTCCTGACCGGACTGGTCGTGCAGGGGATCCCTGCCGCGACCGCCGAGCCGTCCGTCCCGGCGGGGTCGTCCCCGCCCCTCGCCGGGACGGACGGCGGGGTCACCGTCACGCTGATCACCGGTGACCGCATCCACGTCACCACCGAGCCGGGCGGCCGCCAGGCGGCCACCGTCGAGCCCGCGGCCAGGGCGAACGGCACCGTCCCCGGCTTCCACGAGCAGGAACTGGACGGGCACCTGTACGTCGTGCCGGCCGACGTCGCCCCGCTGGTCCCGCGGCTGCTGGACCGCTCGCTGTTCGACGTGACGACGTTGATCGAGCAGGGCTACGACGACGCGAGCAGCGACGTGCTGCCGGTCATCGTGGAGTCCGCCGCCGTGCGCGGACGGGCCGCGGCGCCGGCGCTGCCCGCCGTCACGCCCACGGACACGCTGGAGTCGATCGGCGCGGTCGCGGCCGACGTCGACAAGTCCGCCGCCGCGGACCTCGCGGACGCGCTGACCGGCACGGTGGCGCTGGACGCGCCCGCCGCCCGGGCCGCCGACCCGCTGGCCGGCGTCGAGAAGATCTGGCTGGACCAGGCCATGACGGCCACCGACGAGGACAGCGCGCCGCAGATCGGGGCGCCGGACGCCTGGGCGGCCGGGTTCACCGGCGACGGCGTCACGGTCGCCGTCCTGGACACCGGCATCGACACCACCCACCCGGACCTCGCCGGAAAGGTCGTCGCCGAGGCGAACTTCAGCGTCTCGGACAGCACGACCGACCGGTTCGGCCACGGCACTCACGTCGCGTCGATCGTCGCCGGGACGGGCGCGGCGTCGGACGGGCAGCGCCGCGGCATCGCGTACGAGGCCGACCTGCTCAACGTCAAGGTGCTCGACGACGGCGGCTCCGGGCCGATGTCCGAGGTCATCGCCGGGATGGAGTGGGCGGTCGCGAACGGCGCGGACGTCGTCAACCTCAGCCTGGGCGTGCGCGGCGGTTACACCGACGGCACCGACCCGGCCAGCCAGGCGGTCGACCGGCTGAGCGCGGAGTCGGACGCGTTGTTCGTCATCGCCGCCGGCAACGACGGGCCGGGCGACGGCACCGTCACGACGCCGGGCGCGGCGACGTCGGCGCTCACCGTCGGCGCCGTCGACAAGCAGGACGGGCTGGCCGGGTTCTCGTCGCGCGGGCCGCGCGCGGGCGACTTCGCGCTCAAGCCGGACGTGACGGCGCCGGGTGTCGGGATCATCGCGGCGCGGGCCGCGGGCGCCGTCATCGGCACCCCGGTCGGCGACGACTACCTCGCGCTGGACGGCACCTCGATGGCGACGCCGCACGTCGCGGGCGCGGCGGCGCTGCTGGCGCAGCAGCGGCCTGACTGGGCCGGGCCGGACCTCAAGGCGGCGCTCGCGTCGACCACCGCGCCGAACGCGGCGCTCACCGTCTACGAGCAGGGCGCCGGCCGCGTCGACCTCGCCCGCGCCACGACGCAGCAGGTGTTCGCGACGACCGGGCCGCTCGACGCCGGCTACTTCCCGTACCCGCAGGACGACGCCGAGCCGGTGACACGCACCGTCACCTACCGCAACGCCGGCGGCTCCCCCGTCACGCTGGCGCTCGGCCTGTCGCTGGCCGACGAGGACGGGACGGCGCCCGCGCCGGGCATGGTGACGCTGGGCGCGTCGTCGGTGACGGTGCCGGCCGGCGGGACCGCGGACGTCGCCGTCACCGTCGACCCCGCCGCCGGCGACTACGGCCTGTACGGCGGCTGGCTGGTCGCGACCGGGCCGGACGGCGTCAGCGTGCGGACCGCGGCCGGCTTCTACAAGGAGTCCGAGCGCTACGACCTCACCGTGCGCGGCATCGCCCGCGACGGCCGCCCGGCCGCCGGGATCAGCCTGGTCGACGTCGTCAACGTCGACGACACGTCGGTGTTCGCCGCGACCAGCGTCGGGTTCGCCGACGGCGTGGCGACGCTGCGGGTGCCGCCGGGCCGGTACGCCGCGATGGGCTACGTGTTCACCTACGACGAGCCGCACGTGTTCACGACGGAGACCGCGGCGGTGTTCGCGCCCGAGTTCACCGTCGGCGGCGACACGTCCGTGACGCTGGACGCGCGTGGGACCGTCCCCGTCGAGGTCGACACCGGCGATCCGGTCGAGGCGACGAACACCATGCTGGCGTGGTGGCGGTCGGACCCGGAGGGCAAGTCGTACGCCCATTCGTTCTCCGTCGGCGCGCAGCCCGCGTTCGCGTCGCCGACCGACCCCGTCACCGTCGGCGATTTCGAGTACTACACGCAGTACTCGCTGGTCGCGCCGCTGATCCAGGTGCGGACACTGACGCCGGTCGAGCGGCCGGTCGAGGCGACGTACGTGTTCAACTCGGCGCTGCTGGACGGGTCGTTCGAGCTGCCGATGGTGTACGCGGGGCTCGGGCGGGCGTCGGACTTCGACGGCGTGGACGTGGAGGGGAAGATCGCGCTGATCCAGCGCGGCGAGATCACCTTCCTGGAGAAGATGCACAACGCCGCGGCGGCCGGGGCCGAGCTGGTGATGATCTTCAACAACGTGTCCGGATCGCTGACCATCGGCGGCGACCCGAACACCGTCCCGACCATGGCGATGACCCGCTCCGAGGGTGAGGCGCTGCTGGAACTGCTGGAGCAGGGCCCGGTGACGGCCGCCGTCGACGCGATCAAGGTGAGCCCGTACCTCTACGACCTCGTGCTCGTGGAGGAGGACGTGGTGCCGCCGGCGCTGTCGTACACCGTCGACGAGTCGAACACGGCGCGCGTCGACGTCGACTACCACAGCCACGTCCCCGGCCAGGGCATCGGCGAACTGCGGCACAAGTGGCGGCCGTGGGACTCGTTCTCGTTCGGCTTCCTGCGCCGGACGGTCGCGCCGCAGTCGCGGGTCGAGTACGTGTCCGGCGGCGACACGTTCTGGGCGCAGTACGGGTACGGCGCATCGACCGACGCCGATCCGTTCGGTTTCCCGATGCTGTCGGCGCCTCGGACGTACGCCGCGGGGTCGTCGCTGACGGACGCGTGGTTCCGGCAGGTGCTGGCGCCGGGCGTGCTGCCGGTCGACTTCGGGGCGGTCGACTCGGCGGCGTACCGGTCCGGTGACGCGGTGACGTTGCGGCTGCAGGAGTGGACGGACGGGTACGGGCACTGGGGCGCCGCGGTGCCGGGCGTCGACACACCGTCGTTCCGGCTGTTCGCGGACGGTGCCCTGGTGGCGTCGGGCGGTCGTGCGGACGGGACGTTCACGGTGCCGTCGGCTCCGTCGTCGCTGCGGGTCGAGCTGGACGTCGCGCGGTCGGCGCCGTGGTGGCTCGCCTCGACGTCGACGTCGACGGCGTGGACGGTGCGATCGGCCCCGGTCGATGCGCCGACGGCGCTGCCCCTGCTGACCCTCTCGTACGGCGTCGACGTGTCGCCGCTGAACGTCGGCGCCAAGCCGGGCGCCCAGTTCGTCGACCTCACCGTGGGCCACCAGCCCGGCTCGGCCGCCTCCCGCGTCTCCGGCGCCACTGTCGCGGTCTCCTTCGACGACGGCGCCTCCTGGCGGCCGGCACGCGTGCTGCCCCGCGGCGATGGGACGTTCCGGGCCGTGGTCAACCGCGTCCCCGACGGCGCGTCGCACCTGTCGCTGCGGGTGGAGGCCTGGGACCGGGACGGCAACCGGATCGAGCAGGAGGTGCTGCGGGCGTACGCGCTCGGCTGAGCCGCACACGAGGATCATCGGCGATCGACCACATCAGGACGTGGTCGATCGCCGATGATCACGGGCGGGCGGTCAGGACAGCGCGTACGCCCGCTCGATCGTCTGCTCGGTGCGGTTGCCGCGATTGTCCCAGGCCACGACCCGCAGGCTGACGAAGCCGCTGGTCTCGGCCAGCTTCGGGTGGTGCGTGCGGACCTGGAACTCGCCACCGCGCGGCCGGGGCAGCACCCGGGCGGACCCCCAGGTGGCGCCGTCGTCGAAGGACACCTCCACCGTCATGCCGGCCACCTCGGACGGGCCGGTGTACCCGACCGGCCGGCCCGTGCGCACCGTGAAGCCGAAGCCGCGACCGGCCGGCGCACGGTTGAGCAGGTCCAGCGGCACGTCGTAGCCGAGCACGATCGCCGGCACCGCCGCGCAGACGTTCGCGCTGGGCAGCAGCTCACCGCAGCCGTCGACCTCCAGCTCCTCCGGCGCCGACGACACGAACGTCCACGCCGTGTGCGACCGCTCCGCCAGCTGGTGCTCCGGACTCGGCGTGGTCTGCCCGACCTGCTCGATCCGGTACGTGGCCGGCGCTTCGACGAGGTACGACGCCACGTCCTCGATGAGCTCGCCGTCGCGGTAGAGCGTCGTCGTGGTCCAGGTGCGGCCGGAGCCGTAGTGCTCGGGGTCGGAGTCCGAGCGCGGCCACGGCGCGAACGCGAGGATGTTCTCCGTCCGGCACATCACGCACGGCAGCTCGGTGTGGCCGGTGGGGTGGCTCGGTGCCTTGTGCCAGGTCACCGGGTAGCGGCCGCCGGGCTCGTAGGCCTGGACGGTGCCGCGCAGGTTCGCCGAGTTGAATCCCCACACTGAGTGCACCTGCTGCCGCTGGCGCAGGTCCGGGCCGGCGCTCACGTAGTCGGTGCGCCTGGCCGGCTGCACGAGCTGGTCGAAGTAGCGGAACGTGCCGCCCTCCCACTCGGCGAACACCTCCATGACCTCGCTGCCGCGCAGCCGCTCCGTGTCGGCGTGGTAGGCGTTCTCGACGGCGGCGAGGTCGGCCCGGCGCGTGGTGTGGGTGAGCTCGGCGGGGATGCGGCCGGCCTCCTCGGCCCAGAGCTGGTACGTGTACCGCGACTCCTCGACGCCGGTCAGGGTCAGCTCGACCGGGCCGCCGGCCAGCCGGTCGCGCAGCCGGGTGCCCTCGGCGGCGCTGGTGGCGAGCACCGGCAGGGTGTTCGCGCTGCCGACCGCGACCGCCACCGGCCCCTCGACGTCGCGGGCGACCAGCAGGGCGGCGGCGCCGTGCGCCTCGGCCAGCCGCGCCTGGTCCTCCGCCCAGGACGGGTCGCCCTCGACCAGCACGACAGCGCCGTCGACGTCGGCGGCGGCGTAGTCCTCGGCGGTGCCGGCGCCGACGTCCACGAGCGGCGCCGTCCGCCGTCCGTCGAACCGCCCGGTGTAGCGCGGCGTCACCACGTCCACGGGCTCCGTGCCCATCGCCGCCCGGATCAGCGGCTCGCGCAGCGTGGTCACCGTCGTCATGGTCAGCTCGCCCTCGGCCGGCTCGGGCGCGGGGATCGCGCCGAACACCGTCGTCGACACCGACCGGTCCGACAGCGCGCCCATGACCGTCAGCAGCCCGTTGGCCGCGGTGCGGTACAGGTTGGTGGTGATCTGGGTCGGCTCTGTGGGCCGTGGCTCGTCGGCGACCTCGAACTCGAGGTCGACGGCGTCGCGGGCGTCCACGGTCACGGAGGTGTCGCCGTCGACACCCACCTCTGTCAGCGCGAACAGGTCGCTGCTGTGGTCGGTGTACCCGCCGCCGGGGTCGGCCGTCGCGACGGTGCCGTAGACGCTGTAGTCGCCGGCCGGGACGGTGAACGTCATCGCGCCGGTCTCGTAACCGGTCTCGGACGTGTAGTAGAGGCGCGGGTCGTCCTGGTTGACGACGGTGACGTTCGCCCGCGCCGGGGTGGTGCCGAGCCGGCCGGTCAGCTCGACGGTGAGGTCGTACGCCGGCCCGTCGGTGACGTACGCGAGCGCCGTCGCCGCCCCGACCTCGCCAGGACCCGTGGCGCGCAGGTGACCGGTGTACGACCCGGCCGCGCTGGCCGCCGGGTCGAGGGTGACGACGGCGGTGGCGGTCCCGCCCGCGGGGACGGTCAGCGTGGCCGGCGCGACCGTCAGCGTGCCGGGCACCGGTGCGTTACCGGAGACGTCGGCGACGTCGAGGGCCAGGTCGAGCCGCAGGTCCGTGCCGCCGCTGTTGGTGTAGGTGACGGGGACGGCGCGGGGCACGGCGCCGTCGCGCGGGTACGGATGCACGCCCAGCTCGGCCTTCCCGGTCGCGACGAGGTCGCTCCCGGTGACGGCGGCGGCGTCGACCCGGCCGCTGCCCTGCTCGTAGAGCCCGTGTCCGAGGTCGAGCGACGTGCTCATCAGCGCATCCTTCAGCTGTGCGGCGGCCCAGTCCGGGTGCCGCTGCTTCACCAGCGCCGCGACACCGGCGACGTGCGGGCTGGCCATCGAGGTTCCGCCGTTGGCCAGGTAGTACTCCCCCACCGGCAGGCCGCCCGTCGTGCCGCCGGAGCGGGCCGCCACGATGGCCGCGCCCGGCGCCGTGATCTCCGGCTTGATCGCGTGATCGCCGACCCGCGGGCCGCGGCTGGAGAAGTCCGCCATCGCGTCCGCACCGTCGACGGCGCCGACGGCCAGCGCCGCGTCGGCCGCGGCCGGGGTCGTCACCGACCGGGTGCTCGGCCCGTAGTTGCCGGCGGCGACGACGAACAGGGCGCCGGACTCGGCGCTGAGCCGGTTCAGCGCCTGGCTCTGCGGGTCCTGCCCGTTGGTCGGGAACGAGCCCAGGCTGAGGTTCACGACGTCGGCGCCCTGCTCGACGGCCCATTCCATGCCGTCGATGACCTCGGAGCCGAAGCTGGAGCCCTCGTCGCTGAGCACCTTGCCGATGAGCAGGTCCGCGCCCGGCGCGACGCCGGAGTACCGGCCGTCCGACGCGGCCCCGGTCCCGGCCACCGTCGACGCCACATGGGTGCCGTGGCCGTGGCCGTCGTGCACGGTCTCGCCCTCGATGAAGCTGTGCGACCCGACGACCTGCCCGGCGAGGTCCGGGTGGCCGGTGTCGTACCCGGTGTCGAGCACGGCGACCCGGACGCCGTCGCCGCTGAAGCCGTTCTCCCACGCCTCCGGCACGCCGATCTGCGGGCGGCTGTCGTCGAGGCTCGCCTCGACCCTGGCGTCGAGCCAGACCTTCTCGATGCCGGCGGTCGCGGCCCGCGCCGCGGCGCCGGGCGCGAGCTGGTTCCAGAAGTCGCCCGTCGCCTCCTTGTCGACCTCGAGGCCGACACCGTCGATGCTGGTCAGCGGCGTGACGTCAGCGACGGCCGGTAGCGCGCCGGCTCGCTGGGCCAGGCGCGCGCCGTCGGCGTAGGTGACGATCAACGGGATCGTGTCGAGGTCGGCATAGCCGTTCTCGGCCAGGTACCGCACGTCGAACAACCGCTCGTCCAGCAGGCCGGCGGTGATCAGCGGCTGCGCCTGGTCCGGCACGACGAGCACGGCGCCGTCCGGGTCGACGCTCATCAGCAGCTCGCGGGTGCCGCCGTCCGGGGCCGGCTCGACGCTGATGTCCGGCCGGGCGCCGCCGGTGTCGGCGTAGACGACGCGGTCGCCGGTGATCAGTGTGACGACGACGGGGTCGGCGGCCGGTCGAGCGCCGGGTTCGCTCGTCACGGCCGTAGCGGCGGCCGGTGCGACGGCCGGTGCGTCTGCGGCCGCGGCGGCGCCGGCGGTCAGTGCGACGGCGGCCGCGGTGGCGATGACACCTCTCACAACGTCCTCCTGGGGGCGGGAGCCAGGGCGTCACCGTACGAATCGGGTGAATCCGAACTCAACGGCTGGCGGCGGCGACTGTGTGCCAATGTCACAGAGACGACACGCGGTCGCCCGCGGGCGAGTCACACCCAGCCGCGGCGCGAGGCCTCCCAGGCCAACTGCATGCGGGTGCGCACCTGGGCCCGATTCATGAGCGCCTGGACCTTGCGCTGGACGGTGCGGGTGCTGGTGCCGCGGTGGGCGGCGATGGCCTCGTCGGTCAGCCCGGACAGCAGCAGCGACAGCAGCCGGCGCTCGTCGGGGTCGAGGAACGGCTCGCGTGGCGGCGGGGAGTTCTCGCTGTCGACGTGCAGCGGGATGGCGGTCGCCCACACGAAGTCGAACAACTCGAGCAGCGCGTCCAGCACGGCGCCGCGGCGGATCAGCACGCCGACCGGCGTGGTGTCGTCGCGCGCCATCGGCAGCATGGCCACCGACCGGTCGATGACCAGCATCTTCACCGGGAGCCTGGTGTGCACGCGAACCTGGTCGCCGTCGCGCAGCCCGGCGCGGACCGCCTGCAACGCGCCTTGGGTCTCCAGCGCCTCGGTCTCGAACACCGTCCGGCCGCGCACCGACGGGCCGGGCTGCACGCCCTCTTCGCTGCGGACGGCGATGATCGGTGGCTTCACGAGGTTGAGCACCTGGAACCGGGCGGCGGCGAACAGGTTCATCGCCGTCTGGCGCAGCGCCTCCGCGCCCCGGACGATCTCGAAGACCCCCGATGCCTCCCTGGTCAGCGCGTTGCTGCGGTGCTGGGCGACCAGCCGGTCCAGCGTCTGCTGCGCCGAGCGGAGCTCGCTCAGCCGCTCGGCGATCATCGCCTCGACGACGCCTGGCGACGCAGCGACGAACCGCACCGGCGCATCGGCGGTCCGGCCGGCCAGTCCGCGCGCCTCCAGCCGTTCGAGCGCGGTGTCGACCGCCCCGGCGCCGAGCCCGGTGACCGCCGCGAGCTCGGCTGCCGTCGCGGAGACCACGGACACAAGCTGCCCGTAGACCCGGTCCTCGTCGTCGGACGCGCCCAGAACGGTGAGCATCAGCGCCTGGCGCCGCTCATGGGTGCGGGCCTCCCCACGGATGGTGTCGTGTCGCCGGACACCCTATCGGCCGGCCGCCGGCGCACCGATCGGGGTGGCGTCGCTGTTGCCGACACGGCGACGCCACTCACGAGCCGCGACGACGCCCCACCGGGCCCGGCCGCTCACCCGCCCCGCCGCATGGCCACGCGCCACCGCCCTGCCCAGCCACACACCCGCCCCGCGGCATGGCCACGCGCCACCGCCCTGCCCAGCCACACACCCCCCCGCGGCATGGCCACGCGCCACCGCCCTGCCCAGCCACACACCCGCCCGCACCATGGCCACGCGCCACCGCCCTGCCCAGCCACACACCCGCCCGCACCATGGCCACGCGCCACCGCCCTGCCCCCGTCGCGTCCCCGGCCGCCACGTCAGCCGCACCCGGCCGTCGCGGGGTCAGCCGACGCCGGCCTCGTGCATGCCGCGCAGCTCCTTCTTCAGCTCCGAGATCTCGTCGCGCAGCCGGGCCGCCAGCTCGAACTGCAGCTCGGCCGCCGCGGCGTGCATCTGGTCGCTGAGCTGCTGGATGAGGCCAGCGAGGTCGGCGGCGGGCATGCCCGCCAGGTCGGCGGCGTGCTTGCCGGCGCTGCCGACACTCGCGCGCACACCCGGCACCGGCGACTTGCCGCGGCTGGCGGCCCGCCCGGACCCGCCGATGAGCGCCTCGGTGTCGGCGTCCTCGCGGGCCAGCATCTGGGTGATGTCGCTGATGCGCTTGCGCAACGGGGTGGGGTCGATGCCGTGCTCGCGGTTGTAGGCGACCTGCTTCTCGCGCCGCCGGTTGGTCTCTTCGATGGCGTTCTGCATGGACGGCGTGATGGTGTCGGCGTACATGTGCACCTGGCCGGACACGTTGCGGGCGGCGCGGCCGATGGTCTGGATCAGCGACGTGCCGGACCGGAGGAACCCTTCCTTGTCGGCGTCGAGGATGCTGACCAGCGACACCTCCGGCAGGTCGAGGCCCTCGCGGAGCAGGTTGATGCCGACGAGCACGTCGAACTCGCCGACGCGCAGTTCGCGCAGCAGTTCGACCCGGCGCAGGGTGTCGACCTCACTGTGCAGGTAGCGCACCTGGATGCCGCGTTCGAGCAGGTAGTCGGTGAGGTCTTCGGCCATCTTCTTGGTGAGCGTGGTGACGAGGACCCGCTCGTCGCGCTCGACCCGAAGCCGGATCTCGTGGATGAGGTCGTCGATCTGGCCCTTCGTGGCCTTGACCACGACCTCGGGGTCGACCAGGCCGGTCGGCCGGATGATCTGCTCGACGACGGAGTCGACCTTCTCCATCTCGTACGGGCCGGGCGTGGCCGAGAGGTACACCGTCTGGCCGATGCGCTCGAGGAACTCCTCGAACCGCAGCGGCCGGTTGTCCATGGCGCTGGGCAGCCGGAACCCGTGGTCGACGAGGGTGCGCTTGCGGCTCATGTCACCCTCGTACATGCCGCCGATCTGCGGGACGGTGACGTGCGACTCGTCGATGACCAGCAGGAAGTCGTCGGGGAAGTAGTCGAGCAGGCAGTTCGGCGCCGACCCGGGCGCGCGGTCGTCCATGTGCCGCGAGTAGTTCTCGATGCCGGACGTGAACCCGACCTCGCGCATCATCTCGATGTCGTAGGTGGTGCGCATGCGCAGCCGCTGGGCCTCGAGCAGCTTGCCCTGCCGCTCGAACTCGGCCAGCCGCTCCTCGAGCTCGGCCTCGATGCTGCCGATGGCGCGTTCCATGCGGTCGCGGCCGGACACGTAGTGGGTGGCCGGCGCGACGTACGTCTCCTGCTCCTCGCGCATGACCTCGCCGGTGAGCGGGTGCATGGTCATGATGCGCTCGATCTCGTCGCCGAAGAACTCGACCCGCACGGCCAGCTCGTCGTACATCGGGATGATCTCGAGGGTGTCGCCGCGCACCCGGAACGTGCCACGGGTGAGGTTCTGGTCGTTCCTCGTGTACTGGACGTCGACCAGCTCGCGCAGCAGCCCCTCGCGGTTCTTCTCGTCGCCGACCTTGAGGTGCACCATGCGGTGGAGGTACTCGTCGGCCGAGCCCAGGCCGTAGATGCACGACACCGTGGCCACCACGATGACGTCGCGCCTGGTCAGCAGCGACCACGTAGCCGAGTGCCGGAGCCGCTCGACCTCCTCGTTGATGGAGGAGTCCTTCTCGATGTAGGTGTCGCTCTGCGGGACGTACGCCTCGGGCTGGTAGTAGTCGTAGTAGGAGACGAAGTACTCGACCGCGTTGTTCGGGAACATCTCGCGCAGTTCGTTGGCGAACTGGGCCGCCAGCGTCTTGTTCGGCACCATGACCAGCGTGGGCCGCTGCAGCCGCTCGACCAGCCAGGCCGTGGTGGCGCTCTTGCCCGTGCCGGTGGCGCCGAGCAGGACGGTGTCTTTGTCGCCCGCACGGATCCGCCGCTCGAGGTCGTCGATGGCCGCCGGCTGGTCTCCGGACGGCTCCCACTCACTGACGACCTCGAAGGGCGCCACCACCCGGGAGATTTCACTAGCCGCGCGCATGAGAACAACGGTATGCGCTGCCACCGACAAGGTCCGGGGGTACGGCTACGCTCACAGCGATGGACGACGAAACCCGCAGGTTCGTGACCACGTTCCGCACCTTTCTCGCCGAGGTCGTGCACCAGGTGCGCGACGAGTCCGACCCGGTCCAGCCGCTGCTCCCGGTCCTCCAGGAGCACCTGGGCGTCGCGCCCCGGTCCCTTCCGGTCGTCACCGAGCAGGTCTCGTCGCTGCGCTACGCCGACGCCGACGTCGCGCTGGAGGCCCTCGCCGGCCGCCACGGCGGGCGCCGCCTCATCGGCGTCGGCGGCGGCATGGCCCGGCGGCACTCCTCACTGGCCGAGATCATCGAGAACGCCGGCATCCACGGCGTCTTCCCCGTCGGCCCGGTCGACTACGCGCGCGTCCCCACCGGCCCCGACACCAGCCGTCAGGTCGTCGCGTTCGGCCTGCACCTGCTCACCTACGACGGCGTCGGGCTGGTCGTCCTGCAGCGCGACGCCCAGCCGCAGTTCGGGCGCGAGCAGCCCGAGCTGGAGGTGCTGGCCGCGTCCGACGCCGTCGTCCCCGCCTTCCTCGACGAGTTGCACCTGCTCATGGCCGAGCGCAGCGTGCTGCGCGGGCAGGTCGTCACGTTCGCGCCGGCCGAGTTCGGCGCCAGCAACGGCGACGTCACGTTCCTGCGCCGCCCCACCCTCACCGCCGGCGACGTCGTCCTGCCCGACGGCGTGCTCGCCCGCATCGAGCGACACCTCACCGGCATCGCCCGCCACCGCGACGCGCTGCGGGCCGCCGGCCAGCACCTCAAGCGCGGGGTGCTGCTCTTCGGGCCGCCCGGCACCGGCAAGACGCACACCGTCCGCTACCTCATGGCCGTCAGCCCCGGCACCACGGTCATCGTGTTGTCCGGGCGGTCGCTGCGGCTGGTCCAGGTGGCCGCCGAGACCGCCCGCGCGCTCGAGCCGGCCGTCGTCGTGTTGGAGGACTGCGACCTGATCGCCGAGGACCGCACCCTCTCCGGCGGGCCGCAGCCGCTGTTGTTCGAGGCCCTCGACGCGCTCGACGGCCTCGCCGCCGACGCCGACGTCGCGTTCGTCCTCACCACCAACCGCGCCGACCTGCTCGAGCCCGCCCTCGCCCAGCGGCCCGGCCGGGTCGACCTCGCCGCCGAGATCCCGCTGCCCGACGCCGCCGCCCGGCGACGGCTGAACCGGCTGTACGCGCGCGATCTGCCGTTCTCGGCGGCCGCGCTGGACGCCGCCGCCGAGCGCGCCGACGGCACGACGGCGTCGTTCGCGAAGGAACTGATGCGCCGCGCCGTCCTCACCGCCGCCTCCGCCGGCCACCCACCCGGCGACGACGACCTCTCCGTCGCACTGGACGAGATGCTGAGCGACTCGGAGGCCCTGACCCGCAGCCTCTTCGGCGGCGCGACCGACGGTGCCGGTTCGATGGCGGACGGTCCTTCGGGCGTCTGGCCGCAGCCCGGGGTCGCGCCGCCGGGCGCGTAGTCGCAGCGCCGGGCGCGTAGTCGCAGCGAACGGACGGTCGTGGGCGGCCGTGCTCCGTCCGTTCGCCGTGCCCGGCCGCCGGAGTTCGCCTCGCCGGGCAGTCGGCGTTCGCGGCGCGACGTTGTCGGCGCCCACCCGTAGGGTGGGCCACCCACCCGAACGGGGAGGGTCATACCTACCACGGCGCAACGGCGGCGCCACTCCCGTCGTCAGATCGGCTGCGCCATCGCCAAGGGCGACTCGTGCTCGCGCCGGACGCGGTTCGCCGTACCCGGCCGCCGGGGTTCGTCTCGCCGAGCAGCCGGCGCTCGCGGCGCGACGTTGTCGGTGCCCGCCCGTAGGGTGGGCCACCCACCCGAACGGGGAGGGTCATACCTACCACGGCGCAACGGCGGCGCGACTTCCGTCCGTCAGGTCGGGTGCACCGTCACACGTCCCAGCCGACCTCCTCCGCCCAGGCGTCGGCTCGGGTGAGGGAGGCGTTGATCCACGGCGTCTTGCGTTCCGCGTACTCGTCGACGGAGCCGTGCGGCTGGGCGGCGAGGTCGCGCTTGAGCGCCGCATACTCGGCGACGGCGTCCGGGTGCGCCCGCAGCCAGTCGCGCAGCAGCAGGCCGTCGCGCCACGAGGGCGACGTGACGGGGCGGATGTGGCAGTTGACGGCGCGGCCGGGATCGGCGTTGCCGGCCAGCACCTTGTCGCGCTCGACGCCGTCGCGATCGACGTCCCACCAGCGGTCCGGCCGCCGGACGAGGCCGACCTCGGCCAGCTCGCCGGCGACCTCCTCCGCCGTCGCCAGGTCCGCGACGACCAACTGCACGTCGATCACGTCCTTCGCCGGCAGCCCGGGCACCGACGTCGAGCCATGATGGTCCGACCGGATCAGCCGGTCCCCCGCCACGCGCCGGATGCGCCCCAGCAGCCGCTCCCCCTGCACCGCCCACGTCGGGTCCGGCTCGACGACGACGGCGTGCGGCGAACGGGGCGCGGCGGTCCGGGTCCGCAGGTGCTCCTCGAACGGCGCCAGGCGCTCCGTCCACAGGGCGTCGACGGCGGCCTCGATATCCACAAGCGCGCCGGAGTTGTCCAGCCAGACGTCCGCCGCGGCGCGCCGCTGCTCGTCGGTGGCCTGCGACCGGATCCGCGCCAGCGCGTCGGCCGGTGTCATGCCGCGGTCGTCGACCAGCCGCCGCAGCCGCTCTTCCTCCGTCGCGTGCACGACGATGACCAGCGGAAATCCGGTGGCCAGCCCGTTCTCGACCAGCAGTGGGATGTCCTCGACGACGACGGCGTCCGGCCCCGCGGCGGCGACCAACTCCTGGCGACGGCGGCCGACCAGCGGGTGGACGATCGCGTTCAGCGCGGCCCGGCGGTCGTCGTCGGCGAAGACGATCTTCCCGAGCGCCGGCCGGTCCAGCGCGCCGTCGGGCGTCAGGACGCCGGGTCCGAACTCCTCGACGACGGCGGCCAGTCCCGGTGTGCCCGGCTCGACCACCTCGCGCGCGATGACGTCCGCGTCGACGACCGTCGCTCCCCGCTCGGCCAGCCGGCGCGCCACCACCGACTTCCCGGCCCCGATCCCACCCGTCAGCCCGACTCTCAGCACCCCACGACCCTAACGGGCCGGACTCGCCGCCCGGCGACGAGGTGAGGAGAGTTGACGGACGGCGCGCGGCGGCCTCCGCAGCGTCGGGACGAGAGGCGCGGCGACGCGCCGCAGTGACGAAGCGGCCGCGTCAGGAAGGGCGCGACGAGGAGCCCGCGGCCGTGAAGCGACGGGAGCCGGCACGCTCAGCGTAGCACGGCCGCATCCCGGCGGAGCATGGCCGCAGCAGCGAAAGCGGCGGGGACGCCGCACGCACAGCGGAGCACGGCCACACCCCCAACCGAGCACGGCCGCAGCAGCGGACCGGCGGGGAACGCCGGCACGCACAGCGGAGCACGGCCGCAGCAGCGAAAGCGTCGGGGACGCCGGCACGCTCAGCGGAGCACGGCGGCGACCGCGTCGTCGAGCACGGAGCGTTCCTGCGACTCGTCCAGCCGTTCGATCGGCACCAACCGTCCCAGCGCGAGGCCGTCCACGACCGTGAGCAGCAGCCGCGCACGCCGTTCCACCGCCGCCACGTCTCCCGTCAGCGCACCCTCCGCCGCGAGCGCCGCCAGCCACGCCGTCACCCGGGACCGCGCCCGCCGCGACACGGCCGACCACGCGAGCCTCGCCTCCGGCGCACCGCCGGGCCCGAACGTCGCCGTGATGACGTCCAGCCAGCGCTCGACCGCCTGCTCGAGCGGCGGCGCCGGGGGCAGCAGCTGCGCCAGGCACTCGGCCAGCCGTTCGGCGGGCGGGACGGAGGTGTCGTGGATGCGCAGGTCGAGCAGCGTGGCGTCGAACGCGGCGCCGAAGACCGCCTCGTAGAGGTCGCGCTGCGACGGGAAGTAATAGCGCAGCGTGCTGGCGCCGATGCCGGCCCGCGCGGCCA
The DNA here is from genome assembly GCF_900106035.1 of Jiangella alba. Lineage (GTDB taxonomy): Bacteria > Actinomycetota > Actinomycetes > Jiangellales > Jiangellaceae > Jiangella > Jiangella alba. The sequence continues at coordinate 290,768 of NZ_FNUC01000002.1, read as the reverse complement.
CCGCGCGCACGCTGAAGCCGGCCGTCCCCTTCTCGGCGATGACCTCGCGCGCGGCGCGGACGATCTGCTCCCGTCGCTCGTTCAGGCCGGCTCACCTCCACCACCGTGCTACCGTGCGATCACGGGTTGGCACAGTGTACTAACGGGGTGTGGGATGGATCTGCTCATCGTCGAGGACGTCATGCTGCTCCTGCTCGACGACGAGAGCGGCAGCCCGGCCGGTGCCGGCACCCTGCACTACTCGCTCGGCGGCGCGCTGCTCGTCGACCTGGCGCTGGCGGGTCGCATCGAGGTCGGGCGCAAGGGTGTGACGGTCGTCGACGGGCCGCCGACGGGCGATCCGCTGCTCGACGACGCGCTGGCGCAGGTCGCCGAGAAACGCCGCGGCGTGCACCCACTGTTGTTCGTGCTCGGCCAGGGCCTCTCGGAGCGGGTCGTCGAGCGGCTGGCCGAACGCGGCCTGGTCCGCCGCGAGACCCGGAAGGTGCTGGGGCTGTTCCGGACGACGACGTGGCCCGCCGAGGACGCCCGCCACGAGGCCGAACTACGCGACCAACTGAAACGCGTCCTCGTCGACGGCGAGCAGCCCGACGCCCGCGCGGCGGCGATCATCTCGCTGCTGAACGCGATCAACGTGCTGTACATCGTGCTCGACGACCTGCCCTGGCGCGCCGTCGCGAAGCGGGCGAGCGAGATCCAGCAGGGCGAGTGGGTCAGCGACCCCGCCACGCAGGCCGTCATGACGACCAACGCCGCCGTCATCGCGTCGGCAGCCGCCGCGGCCTCCACCGCCGCAGCGACCGCGGCGGCGAACTCCTAAGGCGACGCCGCCGGGGTCTCCCCCGGCGTGGGCGGCGCCGTCGCGGACCCCGTCGGCACCGGCGTCGGCGTGCCGGTCGCCGAAGCGCCGAGAAGGTGCGCGGCCAGGTTCACCAGCACGACCGGCTCCGCGGCCGCCGGAACCATTCCGTGCCGCAACGTAATGACGTACGTGCGGACGTCGTCGGCCATCACGAACGACACGTCCTCGGCGTCGGACAGCAGGAACCCGTCGCGGCCGGCCACCGTCTGCGCGGTGACGACGGTGCCCGCGGCCTGCGCGCCGTCGACCGTGGACTCGATGCGGCCCGCCGCGATGTCGGCCTCGGTGTAGCCGCTGACGGCGATCTCCAGCGGCACCGGCGGCGGCGTGGGCGGCGGCGTCGTACCCTCCGGCACCTCGGGGACGCCGTAACTGCAGGTCAGGCGGCCGGTGCGGCCGGAGTCGGGCAGGAACTCGTCGTTGTAGACGCGGATCGTCTCGCCCTGCACCGGAACCTGCAGGATCTGCGCGATCTCGCCGGCGCTGGCGAGGTCGCCGCACAGTTCGGGCACGCCGGTCGTCGAACCGGGCGACGCGGACGGGTCATCCGCCGCGCCCGTGGCGTCGCCGTCGGTCGGCTCCCCCGACGTCGGCACGACCGGCACCTCGGGCTCGTTGCCGTTCGAGCAGCCGGCCAGCATCAGGAGCATCGGCAGGAACAGCGTCGCGGCCGCGGCCGGCCGGGCCCGCCGGCGGTCTCTGCTCGTCACGAGCACACCGTAGCCTCCCGCGTCGTCGCGGACACCACGGCGCGACGGCACACATGCGACGAGCCCCGCACCCGAGGTGGGTGCGGGGCTCGTGCGATGCGTTCGGCTCAGTTACCGGTGAGCTTCTCGCGCAGCGCCTGCAGCGCTTCGTCGGACGCCAGCGTGCCGGGGCCCTCCTCCTCGGTGGTGCCAGAGGAGTACGTGGACGGGTTGTCGGCCTTCGCCTCGGCGTCGGCCTCCTGCGCGCTCTCGATCTGGGACTTGTGCGCCTCCCAGCGAGCGTGCGCCTCGGCGTACTGCCGCTCCCACTCCTCGCGCTGCTTCTCGTAGCCCTCGAGCCAGTCGTTGGTCTCGGGGTCGAAGCCCTCGGGGTACTTGTAGTTCCCCTCGGCGTCGTAGTCGGCGGCCATGCCGTACAGCGTCGGGTCGAAGTGCTCGCTGACGTGCGCGGCGGTGTCGCCCTCGTTGGCCTGCTTCAGCGACAGCGAGATGCGGCGACGCTCGAGGTCGATGTCGATGACCTTGACCATGACGTCCTTGCCGACCGTCACGACCTGCTCGGGCACCTCGACGTGGCGCTCGGCCAGCTCGGAGATGTGCACGAGGCCCTCGATGCCGTCCTCGACCCGCACGAACGCGCCGAACGGGACGAGCTTCGTGACCTTGCCGGGCACGATCTGGCCGATCTGGTGGATCCGGGCGAACTGCTGCCACGGGTCCTCGAGAGTGGCCTTCAGCGAGAGCGACACGCGCTCGCGGTCCATGTCGACGTCGAGCACCTCGACGGTGACCTCCTGGCCGACCTCGACCACCTCGGACGGGTGGTCGATGTGCTTCCAGGAGAGCTCCGAGACGTGCACCAGGCCGTCGACGCCGCCGAGATCGACGAACGCGCCGAAGTTGACGATCGAGGAGACCACACCGGAGCGGATCTGGCCCTTCTGCAGCGTCTGCAGGAAGGTCGACCGGACCTCGGACTGGGTCTGCTCGAGCCAGGCGCGACGGGACAGGACCACGTTGTTGCGGTTCTTGTCCAGCTCGATGATCTTGGCCTCGATCTCCTTGCCGACGTACGGCTGGAGGTCGCGGACCCGGCGCATCTCGACCAGCGACGCGGGCAGGAAGCCACGGAGACCGATGTCGAGGATGAGGCCGCCCTTGACGACCTCGATGACGGTGCCCGAAACGACGCCGTCGGCCTCCTTGATCTCCTCGATCTTGCCCCAGGCGCGCTCGTACTGCGCGCGCTTCTTGGACAGGATCAGGCGGCCTTCCTTGTCCTCCTTCTGCAGGACGAGGGCCTCGACGTCGTCGCCGACGGCGACCACCTCGGAGGGATCGACGTCGTGCTTGATGGACAGCTCACGCGAGGGAATGACGCCCTCGGTCTTGTAGCCGATGTCGAGCAGGACTTCGTCCCGGTCGACCTTGACGACGGTACCGGACACGATATCGCCGTCATTGAAGTACTTGATGGTCTCGTCGATCGCGGCGAGGAAGGCTTCCTCAGACCCGATGTCGTTGACCGCGACCTGCGTGGTCGTCCTGGGGGCCGTCGAGGTAGGCGTCTCGGCCTCGATGCTGCTCGTCATGTGGAAGGGGACTCCGGACAAGGTTCGGTTGTAGCCTGCGCGCCAGGACCCTTGGATCGCTGTGCCATCACCGACCAGGTCCTGATACCCCTGTGCCGCCAACCGACAATAACGAGCGCGAGCCTGCTCCGTCCGAGGTTCACACAGGCCCACAGCGCACACATAGGTTACCTGTCCGCCACGACCAGGGTCAATCGGCGGATGGTCGCGAGTTGATCACGGCGACGGATTCAGCTATGGGGTGACCGGGCGGCATGCCCCCGTTCCTCGGTTCGCACCAGAATACTCCCCTCCGGCCGGATCGGCGGCGGTGGTATCGATGCAGGCAGGGCCGCGTTTCGGGCGCTTCGGAACGGTCAGTAGCGGTGCAGGCTGCCGGCGGACTGGCCGTCCTCGTCGAACTCGTCGAACAGCGCGTCGTCGTCGCGGGCGCGGCGGCGGCCCTGCGCCGGGGCGGCGGGCTTCGGCTCGGGGGTGGCGGCGGGCGGCTGGACGAGGTCCGCGTCGGCGGCCGGGTGATCGGCCGCGGACTGGGCGGTGGGGCTCGTCGCAGGGGCGGTGGCGTGGGCGGTGGCGGCGTCGCCGGTGAGGCCACCCGCGGGGGCGGTGCCGCGGTCGATGGCGCGGTCGGTCGCGGGGGCGGTGGCGGCGTCGCCGGTGAGGTCGGCCGCGGCATCGCCCGTGGGGCCGGCCGCGGGGTGGGCCTGGGCCCGGGTCGCGGAGTGAGTCGCGGCTTCGGCGCCGGCCGGGTCGGGGGTGGGGCCGGTCGGCCCGGCGGCCTGGCCGGTGGCGAGGTCGGGGTGCTCCTGAGCGAACCGGGCCAGTTCGGCGCGGGCCTGCTCGAGGCGGGCGAGGTCGGCGCGCGCCTGCTCCAGCTCGGCCGACGCCCCCGACGTGCCGGCGTCGCCCTGGCCGGCGGACGTGGCGGGACCCGTGGACGCGGCGTGACCGGCAAGCTCGGCGGGGCCGGCCGACGTGGCGGGCGCGGCGTGACCGGCAGGCTCGGCGTAGCCGGCAGGCTCGGCGTAACCGGCAGGCTCGGCGTAACCGGCAGGCTCGGCGTAACCGGCAGGCTCGGCGTAACCGGCAGGCTCGGCGTAACCGGCAGGCTCGGCGTAACCGGCAGGCTCGGCGTAACCGGCAGGCTCGGCGTGGCCGGCCGATGCGGCGGGGTCGGCGGCTCCGGGGAGGCGGCCGGCCGGAGCGGCGGGCTCGGCGTGGTCGTCGTGGGGGTGGGCGGGGGCGAGCGGGCCGGTCGGCGACTGGCCGAGCAACGACTGCGCCGACTGTCCCTGCGCCTGCGCCCGCCCCACCGGCGGCCGGACGGCACCGGACTGCGGGCGGCGGCGCGGCAGCGACGACCGCTGCTCCGCGAGAGGCACCGCGTCCTGGTCGGACGGCTGCGGCGATCGCGGCTCCACCGGCTCGGCCGCCGGGTGATCGGCCTGACCGGCGTCGTCCGCCGGGGTGGCGTACTGCGGTTCGTCGTGGATGGACGAGGCCGAGCGGTCGGCGGCGGGCGCCGTCGCGGTGCCGGGGGCGGTCTCGAAGTGCAGGCGCGGCTCCTCGGCGTACCCGGCCGGAGCCTCCGCGGGCGGCGCCTCCGCGGGCGGCAGCGACCCGGCCGCCGGGTCGGCGAACGGCTGCTCCGCGAACGGCTGGTCGGCGAACTGCTGGTCAGCGGCCTGGGACCACGACGGCTGCTCGAAGCGGGCGTGGCCGTCGTCATAGGCGGAGGGCGGGGACGCGGGCTCCTGGCGGGGACCGTCGTACGGGGAGAGCTGGGGCGCCTCGTACCGCGGCCGCTCGAAGAGGGACCGCGTCGGCGCCTGGTCGCGCGACCGCTGCTGCAGCGGCGTCCGCTCCTCCGCCGGGCGCGCCACGACCCCGGCCATACCCGAGCCGGACGAGACACCGGCCGAGCCGGACGAGAAGGCGGCCGCGCCGGCCGACCCGGCCGGACCGCCGGGCGCACCGGCGGGACCGTCCTCGGCACCTGGCGAGCGCCGCTTGCCGTGGTAGGAGCCGCGGCGGGCGAGCAGCAGACCGGCCACGACGAAGACGAGGCCGCCGGCGGCAGCGGCGACGGGCAGGGTGTCGCGGACCAGGCCGAGGCGGTCGGCGCTGGGCGCGTACTCGTCGACGTTGGCGGTGACCTGGGCGTCGGTGTAGGCGAGGGTGCCCTGGACGATCGTCGGGCCGCGGGTGCCCTCGAAGTCGAGGTAGGAGTCCTGCTCCTCCTGGCCCTTGATGATGGCGCCGGTGCGCGGCTCGACCCAGATGGTGCGGGTGTTGCTGTAGATGCGGTCGGCGACGATCGAGCCGGCCTGGCCGAAGAGGGCGCCGGGGATCTCCAGCGCCGACACCGGCGTCGGCTCGACGACCTGCTCGAAGACGTAGACGGTGAGGCCTTCGAGGGTGGTCTCGTTCTGGAACTCCATGGGCCGGGTGTCCTGGATGGTGGAGTCCCAGAACGGGTACGACCGCTGCTCGGTGCCGAACGGCAGCTTGAAGTAGTAGCCCTCGTGGTCGACGTCGACGCTGTCGGCGGACTCGCCGGTGGGCGTGTAGTACTGGTCGTGGCCGTCGACGGAGTCGGCGGTGTGGCGGTCGAACGCGACCCGCTCCTCGAAGTACGAGAGCACGTTCTCCTCGGGCGTGGCGCCGGCGCCGGCCTCGTCGAACGTGGTGACGCTGGTGTCCCAGACGGCGGTGTCGCCGGTGCTGTCGCCCTGGTCGGGGATGATCCGGCGGACGGAGCGGACGTCGGTGACGCGCTCGATCTCGGCGTCCTGACGCACGACGGCACCGAGGTCGAGGACGGTGACGGCGGTGCCGGCCGACACCCGCTCGGCGACGTCGTTGGAGACGACCGCCAGCCGCGGGTAGGCGTACCAGCGGGACAGTGGCGCGAGCACCAACATCAACACACCCAGTCCCACCAGGACCAGGCCGATACTGCGCCGCATGGACAAGCCTTCCGGATCGGGGTCTCCGCCTGTGCCCGCGCTGGACCACCGCCGGGCGCGGCCCCGGGGCGGCACGGGGGCTCCTTGCGTGAAACTACCCTCCGCGCCGGGTCCGTGCATGCGACTCGGCAACATCGCCCCCGATCAGCGGGGCCTCCTCGGGGTCGAGCATGGCGTCGATCCGGACGTACTCGTCGTCCTCGGCGACGGTGCCGGGGCGCTGCCAGGCGACCGAGCCGATGACGGCGAGGGCGATCGCGATCAGCACCAGCCCCTGCGCGAGCCCCGAGTGGGCGCCGGGCGACGGGCCGGGCCAGGGTTGCAGCGCGACGACGATCCCGGCGAGCAGGACGGCGCCGGCGGCCAGCGCGGGCGCGAGCCGGGTCAGCCAGGGGCGGCCCGGACCGGCCAGCAGCACGACGGCGCCGACGGCGGCCGCGGCCAGCCCAGCCGCCCCGCCGAGCAGGACGAGGACGGCGGCGCCGAGAAGGATGACCGGCGCGGCCCGCTGCCGGCGATGCCGGGCCAACGGCCGAGCCGGCGGCCGGGACGGCGACGGCGACGGCGCGCCGGCGGAGAGCGGCACGGTCCGCCGCGCCCGCCGTCCGGCATACGCGGGGACGGGCTCGCTCGGCGCCCGCTGCGTGGGCACGGACGACGGCGCCGGCGGCACCCGGGTGCCCCGCCACGCCAGCACACCGACCACCAGCACGGCGCCGAGCCCGGCCAGCAGCGCCCACCGGTACGGCCGGTCCGGCGCATACGTGAGCTCCACCACCCCGGCCGCGCCGACCGGCAGCACGAACCCCTGCGCCCAGCCGTCCAGCCGCACCGGGTCCAGCGTCTCGCCGTCGAGGCTGGCCTGCCAGCCGGTGTTGAGGTTCTCGGTGACGGCGAGGACGGCGGGCTCGTGGCGGGCCGGCACGACGACCTCGCGCTCCGCCGCGTCCCACGTCTGCACCGTCACGTCCAATGACGGCGACGGCGACGGCGGCCCGTCCACCGGCCGCAGCGTCGCCGACTCCGGCCGCAGCGCACCGGTCGCGCGGACGACGACGTCCACCGCACCGGCGTCGAGGGCCACCGGCCCGGACCCGTCGCCGCAGGGCAGCACGTCGAGCCGCCGCCCGCGCAGGAGGTCGCCCACGGTGGCCTCGACCCGCGTGGTCACCCTCGACCCGCCGACGTCCAGGGTCGGCCCGTCGCCGCACGCGATGGCGACCGGGCGCGACTCGTCGACCGGCAGCCGCAGGTCGTCGGCGCCGAGCACCTCGACCTCGGACAGACCGGCCGGCAGCACGGAGCGCAGCCCGAACGCCGGGTCGCGGTCCTCGACCTCGGCGACCTCGACGATCGTGACGGTCAGCTCGTCGGTCCGCACCGGCTCGGGGAACGTGACGACGCCGTCGCCGTCGACGCCGGTCTGGAACCGCGCGTCGCCGGCCCGCACCTCGACCAGGCTGGGCCGCGACGCCGCGAGCCAGGGCTCGACCTCCAGCCGCAGCCCTTCGACGGTGCGCCGCGGCCCCCAGGTCAGCGTCAACGCCGGCGACTCGTCGTCGGGCGCCGCGACCCAGCCGGTGCCGGGGTCGCGGTCGACGGCGGCCTGCGGGCGGCCGAGCGGGTCGGCGACGGCACGCGAGCTGGCGGTCGCGACGATGCCGTCCGGGTCGGGCGCGAGCAGTTCCTCCAGCGACCGGCCGGGCCGCGGCCGTGCCGTCAGCTCCGCCTCGTACTCCGCGGCGGCGGCCAGCTCGGTGCTGCGACGCAGGTCGCGGTTCTCCTCGCCGGGCCGGGCCAGCTGCCCGGCGCACCGGGCGACGCCGGTGTCGCCGGAGGTGGTGGCGACGCACTCGCCGCGGCGGCCGTCGGCGACGGCGAAGACGAGCGTGGCCGGCGCCGGTTCGCCGGATGCCGCGCCGCCGAGGTCGGCCGCCGTGACGGCCGGCGCGGCCAGCGTCCGGCGCACCTTCAGGTCCGGGACGGCCAGCTCGCGGATGCCGACGCCGCTGACGGTGCCCTCGCCGACGGCGACGACGGTCACCCGCAGCGTGGTGGTCTCGCCGGACGGGACGGCGAGCACCTGCGCGCCGTCGCCGGGGCTCAGGTCGCTCTCCAGGATCCCGGTGTCGGTCTGAACGGCGACGCGCTGCAGCGGCGCGCTGACCGGGCCGCCGGTGAGCGGCGTCAGCTCGACGGACGGGACGCGGCGCGGCTCGTCGAAGGTGAGTTCCAGCCACTGCCCGGCGGCGCTGCCGTACTCCCCCGACACCCAGCTGGTGCCGAGGTCGCCGTCGACGGCGGCCCACGGCGAGTTCTCGGCGCCGCGCGCCATGGTGGCCCGCGGGTCGGCGCCGGACGACGACGCCGTGACGTCCGCGACGCCCGAGACGACGGCGACGGTCTCGCGCGCGGCGTCGTCACCGAACGGCAGGAAGTCGCGGACGAGACGGCCCAGCCCGCCGGACTCGTCCGCCCGCAGCACCTCGGTGACGTTGTCGCGGCTGGCGCCGAACCAGACGGCCCGGCGGCGCAGGCCGTCGGTGACGACCGGCACCGGGTGCGGGTCGGCGATGCCGGCGCCGTCGCCGGCCACGAACGCCGCCCGGCCGTCCAGCAGCCCGGCGTCGCCCGCCGTCAGCAGCGACTCCGGCCCGCCGGACATCCGCAGCGTGCCGTCCAGCGGGTAGGCGGCGACGCGGTGCTCCTCGGTCTCGGGGTCGGCGATCGCGTAGACCTCCACCGCCGGGTACCGCACGTCCAGCCGGGAGTCCGAGGCCGCGCCGGGGTCGTCGGTGGCGCCGGTCTTCGGGCCGAACGTCGCGACGCGCTCCGCGCCGGGCAGGTCCGCGATGGCCTGGTGGACGAGCGCGGCACGCGGCGCGTCGGTGCGGGACCGGTCGAGGTCGTTGCGGACGACGAGGTGGCTGACGCCCGCGCGGCGCAGCGCGTCGACGACACCGGCGCCGCCCTCGCCGGCCGCGAGCCGCGCCTCGACCGCGTCGAGCAGCCTGATGTTGCCCGCCGACGACAGCGGGACGGAGTCGCGCACCGCCCACGGGGTGTCGCCCAGCGCTTGTAGCGGCTCGTCGCGCGGCGCGCCCCAGGTGTACTCGGCGAACGACGTGCCCGGCACCAGCAGCGCCCGCCCGGTGCCGGCGTTCTCGTCCAGCCAGTCCGACGCCTCGTGCCAGTAGTCCGGGATCGCGTCGTACGAGCCCGCCTGCGGCAGCCGTCCGGCCAGCGCGGGCGTCGCCACCCCGGCGATCACCACCACGGCGAGCCCGACGACGAGCACCCGGAACCGGCGCACCGAGATGGCCGGCACCCGCAGCATCGCCAGCGCGTGCGCCAGCCCGAGCGCGAGCGGCAGCCGCAGCACGACGTCGAACTTGTGCACGTTGCGGAACGGCGCGAGCGGGCCGTCCAGCAGCTCGCGCACCGTCCCGGCCAGTGGGCCGGCCGCGGCGCCCAGGTACCCCGCCGACACCAGCGCCAGCCCGGCCACCGCGCCGGTCAGCAGCACCCGCCGCCCGGGCATGTCCCGCCGCGCCAGCCCGCCCAGCCCGATGGCCGCGATCAGCACCGTGTGCAGGATCAGCACCGGCTCGCTGGCCAGCAGCCAGCCGGCCGGCCACTGCGGTCCGCCGGCGACGGAGAGGTAGGACAGCCAGTGGTCGTTGCCGCGCAGCACCTCGATCAGCGACGTGTGCTGGGTGGTGTTGCCTGCGGTCTCGATCCAGTCGAGGAACGGCGGGCTGTGCGACCCGAGCAGCAGCAGCGGCACCCACCACCACACCGTCACGGCCGCGCAGCAGCCCACCCACCACGCCGCGAACCGCCACCGGCCGGGCCACTGCGGCGCCAGCAGCAGCCACAGCCCGGCGGGCACGACGGCGGCGGCGGTGGCGGCCGCGTTGACGCCGCCCATGCAGAGGACGGCCAGGGCGGACAGCGCCGCGTTGCGCACGACCGGGCCGCCACGCCAGGCCCGCACCAGCGGGATCAGCGCCCACGGCGCCAGCGCCGTCGGCCACGCCTCGACCGACACCGCGCCGAGCGACACCAGGATCCGCGGCGCCAGCGCGTACACCAGGCCGCCGAGCAGCCGGGTCCAGGAGCGGCCGACGCCCAGCTCGCCGGCCAGCTTCACGACGCCGAGGAACGCCGCGACCAGGATCAGCGACCACCACAGCCGCTGCACCGCCCACGCGGGCAGCCCGGCGACGTCGCCGGCCAGGTGCAGCGGGCCCATCGGCCACAGGTAGCCGTAGGCCTGGTTCTGCAGCTGCCCGAACGCGGCGGCCGGCTCCCACAGGTGCAGCGCGCGTTGCAGGAAGCCGCCCGGGTCGGCGGTGAGGTCGAGCTTGGTGTCCGGGACGATCTGCCCGGGCGCCTGCCGGAACGCCAGCGCGACCAGGCCGAGGCAGCAGACGACGAGCTGGACCCGCCACGCCGGCAGGCGGCGGCGCGGCGCGCTTCTGTGGGCGGTCATCGGCGGCGCAGCACCACCGCGAGGTTCCACGTGGCCAGCTCGCGCAGGCCGGGCACTCGGACGACGCCGCGCGCCCACCACGGGTGGTAGCGCGGGAACGCGTCGAGCAGTTCGCCGTGCGGCGTGTGCCGGGCCCACAGCAAAGCGTCGGCGACGGAGACCGGGAACAGGCTGGCGCCGAAGCGGTTCTTCGGCTCGTGCCCGTGCCGGCGCCGGTACCGGCGGGCCGCCGACTCGCCGCCGAGGTAGTGCCACGGCGCGGTCTCGTGCCCGCCCCACGGCGACAGCCAGACGGTGAACGAGAGGTAGACGACGCCGCCGGGACGGGTCACGCGCAGCATCTCCTCGGCCATCGTCCACGGGTCCGGGACGTGCTCGAGGACGTTCGACGAGTAGCAGACGTCGGCGGCGGCGTCGCGGATCGGCAGCGCCATGCCGCTGCCCATGACGGTGCCCGGCTCGGGCCGGCCGCGGGCGGACAGCTCGCCGAGGTCGCTGTCGACGGAGACGTACCGGGCGCCGGCCCGGCCGAACGCGGCCCGGAAATAGCCCGGGCCGCCGCCGACGTCGAGCACCAGCGCTCCCCGCAAATCGGCATAAACGGACAATTGCGTAACCGAGTCAGCGGCCAGCGTGCCATAGAAATGGTCGGGGTCACGCTGCTCGGAGAGAAATGCCCGAAATAGCCGGACCGAACGGCTCAGGGTCGCCCTGTCGCGGGATTCGGTGAGGAGCACGTCCGCACATTACGACAAATACCGTGGCGCTCGGGCCGAATCGTCACGACTGGCGGAAGAACGGACCCGCTTCGGCTGTGACGGGCACCCGGTGCGGGTCGAGCGCGACGCCGGACGTGGCCGCGCGGATCCGGCGGGCGGACCGCTCGGCGGCCTCCTCGGCGACGGTGCGGCGCAGCAGCGCGTCCCACGAGCGGACCGTCTGGTCCCAGGTGAACGTGGCGGCGCGGGCGGCGGCCGCCCGGCCCAGCGCGGCGCGGCGGACGCCGTCGGAGAGCAGCTCGTCGGTGGCCGCGGTGAGGCCGTCGAGGTCGTCGGCGAGCAGGCCGGTGGCGCCGTCGACGATCGACTCCGCGAGGCCGCCGGCGCTGCGGTAGCCGATGGTGGGCACCTGATGCTGGGCCGCCTCGACGACGGTCAGCCCCCAGCCCTCCTTCACCGACGGCGCCAGCATGAGCCAGCTGCGGGCCAGCTCGGCGTGCTTGGCCCGCTCGTCGACGAAGCCGAGGAAGTCGGTGATGTCGTCGACGCCCAGCCGCTTCGCCTCGGCCGTCAGGCGGTCCGACCACCAGCCGTCGCCGATGACGCTGACCCGCAGGCCCGGCCGGCTCGCCCGGAGCCGGGCCGCGACCTGAAGGGCGTGTTCGACCCGCTTGTGCGGCACCAGGCGGCCGAGGACGCAGATGCGCGGCTGGTCAGAGCGCTGCGTCGTGGTCGCCGGTGCCGGCGCGGTGCCGTTGTGGACGACGTCCACTCGCCCGGGACCGACCCCGAGCGCGGCGAGTTCCGTCCGGGTGATCTCCGAGACGGTGACGTAACGGGAGTCGCGGTAGACGCGGGGCGCGAGCCGCGACTCCAGCCACCAGCCCAGGCGGGCGGTGGCGGGGCCGTAGACGACGCCCCACTGCTCGCGGTGGACGTGGTGGACGAGGACGACCACGGGGCACCGGACGGCCAGGCGGCTCCAGAACGGAATGCCGTTCTGCACATCGACGATCACGTCGGGCCGTCCGAGTGCCCCGCTGGCCAGCATCCGGACCGCGTGCGCGTAGACGGTGAACTTCCCGCCGCGCCGGATGATCCGGTAGCCGTCGCGCCGCTCCACCTTCGGCGCGCCCGGATGGGCCGCACAGAAGAACGTCACGTCGTGCCCGGCGGCGGCCAGGCCCGCGGCGACGTTCTCCACGTAGCGTTCCGAGCCGCCACCCTCCGGGTGGGTGGTGTCGCGCCAGTTGAGCAGCACGACGCGCAATGGGCGCGACTCGACCAGGGTCTCTGGAGAATGCACGGTGTTGTGAGGCGACGTCAGTTGTCGTCGTAGTTGATCAGCTCTTCGTGACTGACGTCGTCCGCGTCGCTCGGCTGGCTCACGTTCACGGCGGTGACGACGGTCAGCCCGGCGAGCACCACTCCCACAATGGCGGCGACAACGCCTCCGAAATTGCCCATGAACTCTGGTACTCCTCGAGCGGTGCGGAAATCACGACTCTTGGGAGCGTAACGACCGCCGTCTGCGGGAGAAGGCGTTTCGGGCAACATCAGCCGATGCGACGGCGAGAATGACCGAAAAGACGATATCGGCGACGATGACTGGTGGAGCGGGCGGAATGCGGGTCCATGTGCCGATGTCGCCGGGAACGCGATAGAGGTCGAACGTCCCGTTGATTTCAACCGATTCGAGCGATTCGAGGAGTCCGTCCGGGACGGTCCCCGGGGTGTCCCGCTCGACGGCGACCCAGCCCACGCCGAGGGCGGCCAGGTCCCCGGCCGCGTCGTCGGCGTCGAGGGCGGCCGCGACCTCAGCGGCCCGGCGGTCCTCCCCCGGCACCACGTTGTCGCCGACGGGCAGCGCGTCGGGCACCACGACCTCGGCGTCGAGGTAGCGCGGCGCGGGGTCGAGCACCGTGCGGTCACCGGCCCACGGGAACCGGCGGAACGGCTGGTACGGCAGCACCACGACGTCGCCGTGCCCGGCGTCGACGGCCGCCCGGACGTCGGCCCAGGCGGCCGGGTAGTGCGACGGCTCGAGCCGGCCGGCCGCGCCCCAGACGAGGTCGGGCAGCGCGGCGACGGGGAGCAGCGCCGCGGCCAGCGCGACGGCGGCGGCGGACCCCGCCCGGCCGGCGGACCCCGCCCGGCCGGGTGGGCCACCCACCCTACGGGCGGGCGCCGACAACGTCGTGCGCCGCGCGGCGGCACGGTCCGGCTGGGCGGGCACCGACGACGGGTTGCGCCGCGCGACGATCCCGGCCAGCCGGGCGGCGCCGGCGGCCGCGGCCAGCGCGACCAGCAGCGCGTACCAGGCGAGGAACTTCTGGCCGTCGCGGATCAGCCCGCCGCCGGGCACCTCCGCCACCAGCCACTCCAGGACGGCGTCGCCGCCGGGCAGCGCGCTGCTGAACGCCACCACGAGGCCCGCGGCGGCCAGGGCGGTGAGGACGACCAGTTCGGCCCGCCCGAGGTGGCGGCGCAGCTCCGTCGCGCCGAACGCCGCGAGCGCCAGCAGCACCACCGTCAGCGCCAGCGCCGACGGCAGCGCGCGGCTGTCGGGCACCGCGCCCTCGTTCCAGATGCCGCCGAGCGTCAGCAGGCTGCCGAGCAGGCCGAGCGGCGAGTCGGATGTGGCGGCGAACGCGGCGACGCCGGCCGGATCGGACACCGCGGGGTCCGGGCGCAGGACGGACGGGACGATCCACGGCGCCTGCAGAGCCAGCACGGCGACGGTGCCGGCGACCCGGACCCGCCGCGGGTGCCGGCCGCCCGGCACGAGCACGAGCAGGCCGAACAGCGCCGCCGCGAGCAGCCCGCCGGTCGGCGTCAGCGCGGACACCCCGACGAGGAGGACGGCCGGCGCGAGGGCGGACGTGCGGCCGCGGCGCACCCGGCGGCCCAGGATCAGCAGCCACGGCAGCGCGGCGTACGCGATCAGCGTCGGCCAGTGCCCGATGACCAGCCTCTCGAACACGTAGGCGTTCCACGCGTAGGCCGACGCCGCGACCAGCCGCGTCCCCGTCCGGACCGTCGGCAGCGCCAGCCCGGCGCCCAGAGCCGCGCCGAGCACGATGCCGGCCAGCGCCAGCTTCTGCAGCAGCTGCCCGGTGAGGACGGAGTCGAGGATCGCGACCGCGGCGTCCAGCGGCACCGCCCGCGGCACCGCGCTGCTCAGCCCCACGGACGACGGCAGCAGCCCCTGGTCGGGCACCGCCACCATGTCGTAGGACAGCACGTAGCCGGGCGCGGCCAGCGGACCCAGCATGGCCGCGGTGAGCAGGGCGCACCACGCCAGCAGGATCCAGTCGCCGCGGTGGGCGCGACGGTGCTTCGCGCCGCTCTCGGGCGGAGCGTCGGCGCCGGCGACGGTCTGCGGGGCGCTCACACCTGCTCCTCCCCCGCAAGATCGACCTTGCTCGCGAGCATAACCGGCACGGCCGCGGCGCATGGGGCGAATCGGCCAGGTCGATCGCGGCCGCCGGAAAACCCGTCGCGGCCCGGCGCCGCCGGCTCCTATCGTGGCCGCGATGACCGCTCCCGCGACGCCGTTGCTCTGGCTGTGCGGCGCCTCCGGCGTCGGCAAGTCCACCGTCGGGTGGGAGATCTTCCGGCAGCTGTCCGAGGCGGGGGTGCGCAGCGCCTACGTCGACCTCGACCAGCTCGGGCTGTGCTATCCGGCGCCGGACGACGACCCCGGCAACCACCGGGTCAAGGCGGCGAGCCTCGGGCGCACCTGGCCCGCGTACCGCGACGGCGGCGCCAGCTGCCTGATCGCGTCCGGCATCGCCGAGAGCCGCCAGGTCGTGCGCGCCTACGCCGCGCAGGTTCCCGGCGCCGCGCTGACGGTGGTGCGGCTGCGGGTCTCGGCCGCCGGGCTGCGGGAGCGGATCGTGCGCCGCGGCTGGATGGTCGAGCTGGCGGACCGGGCGGTCGCCGAGGCGGCCGAGCTGGACCGCGCCGATGTCACCGGCCTGCGCGTCGACACCGACGACCGCTCGGTCGCCGAGGTGGCCGCCCTCGTCCGCGCGGCGGCCGGCGGCTGGCCGGTGCCGGCATGACGGCGCCCGGGCTGTGGGTGTGCGGGCCGCGGGGCGTCGGGAAGTCGACCGCCGGTTTCGCGCTCTTCCTCGACGTGCTGCGCTCCGGGGTGCCGGCCGGTTACGTCGATCTCGCCCAGATCGGCTTCCTGCGGCCGGCTGCGCCGGACGATCCGGACGGGCACCGGCTGCGGGCGTGCAACCTGGCCGGCGTGTGGGCGGCGTACCGGGCGGCCGGCGCGCACTGCCTGGTCATCTCCGGCGACGCCGACCAGCCCACGATCGCCCGGTACGCGGCCGCGGTGCCGGACGTCGCGCTCGCGGTCTGCCGGCTGCGGGCCGAGCCGGCGACGCTGCGGCAGCGGCTCCGGCTGCGCGGCGAAGGGCGTGGGCCGGCCATCCCCGGCGACGAGCTGCGCGGCCTGCCGCCGGCCGAGCTCGACGCGCTCGCCGCTGAAGCCGCGACGCCGCTTGGCGACGGGGGCGTCGCCATCGACACCGACGGCCTGACCGCCGACGAGGTGGCCGGACGGGTCCGGGCCGCGTTCGGCGGCTGGCCCGGCTCCGTCGCCTCCTGATCCCTGCCGTGAGACAGGGCGGCCGCCCGGGGGGTGGACGGCCGCCCTGGATTCAGGCGCGGCGCCGGCGCACCAGCGTCGCCGCGGCGGCAGCGGCCGCGAACACGCCCAGCGCGAGCACGCCGCGGGTGACGTTGCGGCCGCCTTCGCCGCTCACCTCCGGGATCTCGTACGTGAACGCGGTCTTCAGCGTCGCGCCAGCCGGTGCGCCGTTGACCAGCGCCTCGTTCGTCGCGCGGTCGGCGCCGGCCTCGAGCAGGGCGTACCGGGTGCCGAAGTCGGCGGCGGTCTCCTGCCCGGCGTCGGCCAACTGCGACGCGCCCTCGGTCGACAGCCGCTGGGCGCCGTCGACGAGCTGCGGCGCGCCCTGGGCGGCCTGCAGCAGGCCGTCGTAGATCTGCACCGACCCGTCGGCGGCGGTTTCCAGGCCACCGGCCAGGACGCCGGCCCCGACGGCGGCCTCGTCGGCGCCGTCGGCCAGTTGCCCGGCACCATCGGCGATCTGACCGGCACCGTCGGCCGCCGCGTCCGCACCGTCGGCCAGCTGACCCGCGCCGTCCTCGATCTGGCCGGCTCCGTCGGCGGCGCCGCGGGCGCCGTCCTCCAGTTGCCCGGCGCCGTCGGCCAGCCGGCCCGCGCCGTCGGCCGCCGCCTCGGCGCCCGCCGCCAGCTCGCCGGCGCCGTCGGAGATCCGCAGGTTGCCGTCGTGCAGGTCGTGCGCGCCGTCGGTGAGCTGCATGAGCCCGGAGATCAGGGCGTTGCCGCCGGCGATGATCTGGTCGACGCCGTCGCTCAGGCCGTTCACGCCGCCGCGCAGCGTCTCGTCGGCGGGGGTGTCGTCAGGCTCGCCGACACCGCCCTGCACCGACCCGACCACGCCGCTGACCAGCTGCCCCACACCCTCGTCGAGCAGGTTCAGGCCCTGCAGCAGCCCGGGCTCGTCGCGGGGGCAGACGTCGGCGGAGCGGTTGGACAGCCCGCACTGCAGCCGCACCAGGCCGCGCAGCACGCCGTCGCCGCTGGTCAGCGCCTCCTCCAGGGTGTTGAGGCCGCCGTACAGCGTGTCCTGGTCCAGCGGGTCGTCCGGGTTGGCCAGCCCGGTCTGGCCGTCGGCCAGCTGGTCGCGCAGGGTCGTCAGCACGGTCTGCGTCAGCTCGTCGACGTCGTAGCCGACGACCGGCCGCAGCGCGCCGAGCACCGCCGCGTTCTCGCCGTAGCAGGCCGCGTTGAACCCGCTGGTGCGCTCGGTGAGGATGTCGTTGAGCACCAGCACCGCGCAGCCGATCCGCTGGTACGCGCCGGGCTCCGAGGCGGACTCGTGGTAGACGCCCTCGGCCATCTGCCGCAGCGCCGGCACCGCCCGCTCCTGCAGCCCCACCCGGATCTCCTCCAGCCCGCCGAGCAGGGTGCCGTCCTCGTCGGTGTCGCCGATGCCGGCCCGCAGCCGGTCGATGCCGTCGACCAGCGGCCGCGCCTGCTCGGGCAGCCCGCCGATGCCGTCGTACAGGCGGGTGAGCCCGGCGTCGACGCGGTCCAGGCCGGACCCGACCTGCTCCAGCCCGCCGATCAGCTCGGGCGCGCGGTCGCCGGCCGTCTCCAGGCCCGCGGCCAGCTGGCCGGCGCCGTCGGCGGCCGCGGCGGCGCCGTCCTCCAGCTGCTCCGCGCCCGGCGCGAGCCGTCCCTGCAGCCCCGCCGCCAGCTCCTCGCCGCCGTCGGCCAGCTGACCGGCGCCGGGCACCAGCTGCTCCGACAGCCCGTCGGCCAGCACGCCGGCGCCGTCGGCCAGCCGCTGCGCTCCGGGCGCCAGCTCACCGTTGACGCCCTGGTAGAACTCGTTCGCGCCGGCCCGCAGCTCGCGCGCTCCCGGCGCCAGCTGGTCGCCGAGCCCGTCGGCCAGCTCGCGGGCGCCCGGCGCGGCCTGGTCGGACAGCCCGGTGCTCAGCTCCTGCGCGCCGTTGCGCAGCTGGATCAGCCCGCCGAGCAGGTCGGCGGCGCCGTCACGCAGCCGCAGCAGGTTCTCGTCGATGGTCATGGCGCCCTCGGTGAGCGCGGCGCCGGACTCGATGCCGCCCTCGTACCCGGACACACCGGTGGCGTAGGTCGGGCTGTCCAGCGGCGACACCGGCAGCGCCGACAGCGTCGCCCGCGGGATGACGCCGTCCTCGATGATCGCGGTGTAGCCGAACTCCTGCTCGGCCGAGCCGATCGGCGGGAACAGCGTCAGCGCGTACGTCAGCCGGGTGCCGCCGCGGCCGTCGCCGCCCATGTTCGCCTCGCCGGAGCGGACGCTGGTGAACGACGACGGGAGCGTCGTGGTCATCGTCCCCACCATCGGGACGTAGACCTCCTCCTCGGTGGTCACCATGGTGCCGGTGCCGTCGTCGTACTGGATCTCGCGCGGCTCGCCGGTCTCGTTGACGACTCGGTAGCGCACCTCCAGCTCGCCCGACTCGCCCACCACGTCGCCGGCGTCGACGACCTCGCCGTCGAGCCGGTACTCGACCTCCACCGACAGCGGCAGGTCGCCCGCGAAGTCGGACACGGTGCGCCGCCGCTGCTCCCCGTCGACATCGGTCTGCAGCAGCGCCTCGCCGTCCTCGGTGTCGGTGCCGCCGAAGCCGTCGAGGTTGCGCAGGCCGTCGGTGGTGACGGGGTTGCGCAGGTCGACGCTGCCCGTGCCGGTGAGGTCGAGCTGGTCGTAGACGCGGGCGCGGTCGACGCCGCCGTCGGCGTTCAGGTACACCTGAACCGTCTCCGTGTTCGTCACGTCGACGTCGGCCGCCGCCGTCGGCGTGGCCACGAGGGCGAGGGCGACGGCGCCGGCGGCCGCCACGGCGATCCGGCGGCTCATCGCAGCGCCCTTTCCCAGAACGGGCCCCGGACGGTCTCGCCGTCGGGTTCGGGCTCGGGTTCCGGACCGACCGCGTCCGGTTCGTCGTCGGAGGAGTACCTGCCGCGTTCGCGGGCCCGCTCCTCCTCGATGGTGTTGCCGAGGAACACGGTGGCGAGGAACCCGAACGCGGCGGCCAGCAGCACCGTCGTCAACGCCGTCGGCGACGTCTCGACGAACTCCGGCGGGGCGGCCGTGTAGGCGACCTCGTACGAGCCGACCACCGCGGCCGCGCCGATCAGGAACGACCACAGCGGCAGCCGGCCGGACGTCAGGAACGCGATGAGCAGGCACGCCAGCACCACCAGCATCGCGGCGACCCCGCGCCCGGCGGACGTGTCCGGCAGCCAGGCGGCCCGCAGCGCGTAGCCCAGCCACGCCAGCACCGACCCCGCCAGCAGCCCCGCCGCCCGCTCCCACGGCTGGCGGTCCGGCACCACGCCCGCCGCGCCACCGAGCGCCGCCCCGAGCAGGGCGACGTGTTCCAGCTCCAACCCGAGCCAGTCGCCCCCGAAGACCAGCACGCCGGTCGCCACGGCCAGGAACACCCCTGGCAGGAAATAGCCCCTCATCGCTTCCTCTCCGGCGGACGTCCACGGCCACCGTCATCGATGAGGAGACTTCTTACCAGCCAGTAACAAGATGCGCCAGTACTTTGGCCAAGAAACTTGGTCATGCAAGAACAACCGGGCAGATGGGACACCCTGCGCTCCGTTGGCTGGCCGCCGTTCCAACGCTCGGGACGACGAGGAGTGGCAGACGGACCGCCCGGCGCCGTCACCGGTGACGACCTCCGTCCGTCATGATCATCAACCTTTTGAGCTGCTATGCCGACCGAAAAGGTGGACGGTAGCGGCGATGACGCGTTCACCAGCGTTCTTGCCGTCAGTCGTCGGACTGACGGACAGCCCCGTTCGCGGCGCGAGGTTGTCGGTGCCCGCCCGTAGGGTGGGCCCCACCCGGGCCGGGAGGGGTCGACCTACCACCGAGCGACCCGGCGGACGCAAGGGCGAACCCACCAGACGGCGGCCGGCGCACCACGACCCGAGCGGAGCCGGCAGCCGCTGCACCAGCAGACCCGGCAGCGGCCAGCGAAGCACGCGCCGAGCGGAGTCTGTAGCCAAGAACCCGCCCACGACCCGGCAGCGGCCGGCGGACCGGGACCAGGAGCGGAGCCGGTCGCCAAGAATCCACCCACGACCCGCCACCGGCCGGCGAACCAGAAGACCAGCAGGCCCAGAAGCCGGGCCCATCTTTCAGCCGGCCCCCCTGACGCTGCCTGAACGGGGGCGCGGGCGGCCGGGTCAAGCGGTCCTCCGACCGCGCGAAGCGCCACACCAAGAGGTCCGCTCAAGGCGGCCTCCCGCGCCCAGACCATCGAGAGCAGCAGGGGTCAGGCACAACGCAGCGAACCCAACCCACGAGTGCCCGGCGAACCACGGCGACCGACCTGGCACGATAGGCCCGTGCTGCAGCTCGCGAGACGCCTGCTCGGTGCCGGGCGCGGCTCCGCGGGGCTGCTGGCCCTCGGCACCAGCGCCGCCAACCTGCTCGGGTACGCGCTGACGGTGGCCGGGGCGCGGCGGCTGGGGCCGCACGAGTTCGGCGCGTTCAGCGCGCTGCTGGCGCTGATCATCGTCGGCAACGTGGCGGCGCTGGCGGTCCAGGCGACGACGGCGCGGGCGGCGGCGACGGGGCGGCCGGTGGCGCCCGCGGTCCGGTCCGGGCTGGTGCTCGCCGTCGT
This sequence comes from Jiangella alba, assembly GCF_900106035.1. GTDB lineage: Bacteria > Actinomycetota > Actinomycetes > Jiangellales > Jiangellaceae > Jiangella > Jiangella alba. The sequence goes on along the minus strand of NZ_FNUC01000002.1, from coordinate 270,163 downwards.
CATCGGGGTCGGGCTGGCGGCGCTGAGCCCGCTCGCGGAATCGGCGCTGCAGCTGCCGTCGCCGGCGCCGGCGGTGGCGGCGGCGGTGGCCATCGCGGCGCTGACCGCGACCGCGCCGCCGCTGGGGATCATCCAGGGCCGCGAGCGGTTCGGCCTGCTGGCCGCGCTGGTGCTGGTCCAGGCGACGCTACGGGTGGGCGGCGGGCTGGTCGGGATGGCGCTGGAGCCGACAGCGACGAGCGCGCTGATCGGCATCGCGCTCGGCTTCGCCGCCGCGGGCGTCGTCGCGTGGCTGGTGGCACGGCCGTCGTCGCTGCGGGGCGGGTTCGCCGTCCGGGCGACGCTGTCGTCGGGCGCGATGCTGCTGGGCTTCGTCGTGCTCACCAACATCGACGTGATCCTGGCCCGGCACGTGCTGCCCCCGGAGGTCAGCGGCCTGTACGCGGCCGGCTCGATCTTCACCAAGATCGCATTCTGGCTACCGCAGTTCGTGCCGATGCTGGCCTTCCCCGCCCTCTCCGACCCGGCCCGCCGCCGGACGGCGGTCACGCTCGGCGTGGCGGCGGTCGCGGTCAGCGGCGCCGCGCTGACGCTGCTGTGCTGGCTGCTCGCGGGCCCCGCCGTCGACCTGATGGCGGGCATGTCGTACCACGACGTCGTGCCGTGGGTGCCCGGGTTCGCCGGGCTGGGCGCGCTGTACGCGCTCGCGCACCTGCTCGTGTACGCGCACCTGGCGCAGCGCGACCGCTGGACCACCGGCGTGCTGTGGGTGGTGCTGGCCGGCTACGTCGTCGCCGTCGAGGTGTGGGCGACGACGCTGGCCGGCGTGCTGGTGCCGGGGCTGGTCGCGGCCGCGCTGATCGTGCTGTGGGGCCTCGCCCGCGAACGCCGCGGCACGCCGGCGAGCGGCGACGCGGCACGCGCGGCCACCACGACGCCGCCGGCCGGCTGACCGGCCGGACGGCTCAGCGCACGCCGAGCCGGCCGAGCCAGCGGCGCCGGCTGGTCGTGCGCGCGGTCGGCGTCGCGGTGTTCGGCGTCTCGGCCGCGGTCGGCTCGGGCGACTCATCGGACGGCGACGGCGAGCCGGTCATGTCCGGCGGCTCCGTCGACGGGTCCTCCGTCGGCGGCGTCTCGCAGTCGGGGTCGATGACCTCGCCGGTTGCCGGATCGACGCCCGTGCCGTCGTCAGGGCACTCGCCGTCGGGCTCCTCGACCGGAGGCTCGGTCGGATTCTCCGTAGGCGTCTCCGTCGGGGTCTCCGTGGGCGTTTCGGTCGGAGTCTCCGTCGGGGTCTGCGTCGGCGTCTCGGTCGGAGTCGGAGTCGGCGTGGGGGTGGGCGTGGGCGTCTGTGTCGGAGGCCGCGTGGGCGTCTCCGTCGGGATCTCGGTGGGAGGCGTCGTCGGCGGAGTCGTCGGCGGGGTGGTCGGCGGCGTCGTGGGAGGCGTCGTCGGGGGTGTCGTGGGAGGCGGGGTGTTCGGCGGGGTCGTCGGCTGCGGGTCGGGCGGCGTGGTGGGCGTCGGGCTCGGCGAGCCGGACGGGTTCGGCGCGTCGTTCGACGGCGGCGGCAGCGCCGGACCGGCCGGGCCGGGGCCCGGGGTGTCGGTGACGTAGCCGTTGCCGTTGTCGTAGGCCCGGATCCAGGACATCACGTTCTCGACGTACGCGCTGGACGGGTTGTAGCGCAGCAGCGCCGCCCGCAACTGCGCCTCGTCGGCGAGGTTGCCGCCGCCGGCGCACAGGTACTTCGCGGCCGCGACGGTGGCGTCGAAGACGTTGTGCGGGTCGACGACGCTGTCGCCGTTGCCGTCGGCGCCGTACGCCTTCCAGGTGCCCGGGATGAACTGCATGGGGCCGACGGCGCGGTCCCAGACGGTGTCGCCGTCCCAGCGGCCGCCGTCGCTGTCGCCGATGGACGCGAAGCCGTTGCCGTTGAGGGCGGGGCCGACGATGCGCGGCACGACGTCGCCGTTGGCCGCGACCTGACCGCCGTTGGCGTGCCCGGACTCGATCTTGCCGATGCCGGCGAGGATCTCCCAGCGCATGCCGCAGCCCGGGTTCTGCAGCGTCAGCTGCGCCGCGGCGTTCTGGTACGCCTCGAGCACGATGCCGGGGATGCCCAGGCCGCTGGCGAGGGTCTGCGCGACGACACCGGCCGACGGCGTGGAGCCGACGATGAAGCCGGCCGCGACGGCCGCCGCATTGTCGGCGACCACCGTGACCGAGGCCTGACCGTCAGTCGGATCGCTGGAGATGATGGCGTCGCCGCGGCCCTGATAGATGCCGTCGGAGCCGTCGTCACCGGGATAGTCGGACGAGGAGACCAGGGCGGTCGGTCCCGGGAGACCTGCCGCTCCGCCTAGGCAGAGAACCCCCGAGGTCGCCACGACGGCCCCAGCGGCTCGGAACACAGGTCGCAATGCGGACTCCCGTTCTCACGACGTCCCCACGAGCCTCGCATGTGATCGTCCGTTCGGTCTACCCCACAATGCAAACAGCCGACCAACGTGTGGTTTACACGGAGGACTCAGTGGCCCGCTTCGTGCCAGGTGCGGCCGATTCCGACCGAGACGTCGAGCGGCACCCGCAGCGGATAGGCCGCGCCCATCTCGCGCCGGACCAGCTCCTCGACCTGGACGCGCTCGCCCTCGGCCACCTCGAGCACGAGCTCGTCGTGCACCTGCAGCAGCATGCGCGACGCCAGCTTCTCGGTGGCCAGCGCCTGCTCGACCTTCAGCATGGCCACCTTGACGATGTCGGCCGCCGACCCCTGGATGGGCGCGTTGAGCGCCATGCGCTCGGCCATCTCGCGGCGCTGCCGGTTCTCGCTGGTGAGGTCGGGAAGGTAGCGGCGGCGGCCGAGCATGGTCTCGGTCCAGCCGACCATGCGGGCCCGCTCGACCACCTCGCTGAGGTAGTCGCGTACCCCGCCGAAGGTCTCGAAGTACTCGTCCATGAGGCCCTGCGCCTCGGCGTTGGGGATGTTCAGTTGCCGCGACAGCCCGTACGACGACAGCCCGTAGGCCAGGCCGTAGTTCATCGCCTTGATCTTGGCCCGCTGCGCCGGGCTGACCTCGTCGGCCGGGACGTCGAACACCCGCGACGCGGTGACGGAGTGGAAGTCCATGCCCGACGCGAACGCCTCGATGAGCGCTTGGTCGTCGGAGAGGTGCGCCATGATGCGCATCTCGATCTGGCTGTAGTCGGCGCTGAGCAGCGCCTCGCAGCCGGCCCCCACGACGAACGCCTCGCGGATGCGCCGCCCCTCGTCGGTGCGGATGGGGATGTTCTGCAGGTTGGGGTCGGTGGACGACAGCCGCCCGGTGGCCGCGATGGTCTGCACGAACGTGGTGTGGATGCGGCCGTCGTCGGAGACCGAGCTCAGCAGCCCTTCGACGGTGACCCGCAGCTTGGACGCGTCGCGGTGGCGCAGCAGCGCCGCGAGGAACGGGTGCTCGGTCTTCGCGTACAGCTCGGCCAGGGAGTCGGCGTCGGTGGTGTAGCCGGTCTTGGTGCGCTTCGTCTTCGGCATGCCGAGGTCGTCGAAGAGGATGGCCTGCAGCTGCTTCGGCGAGCCGAGGTTGACGTCGCGGCGGCCGATGGCGTCGTAGGCGTCGTCGGTGGCCTTCGCGACGTTGCCGGCGAACTCGGACTCGAGCGCGTGCAGGTGGTCGAGGTCGACGGCGATGCCGGCCCGCTCCATGCCGGCCAGCACGCCGACCAGCGGCAGCTCGACCTGCTCGAGCAGGGTGTGGCCGCCCTTCTTGTCGAGCTCGGCCTCGAGCGCCTCGGCGAGGTCGAGGACGGCACGGGCGCGGACGGTCTCGTCGGCGCCCAGCTGCTCTTCGTCGCCGCCGTCGAGGGACAGCTGGACGGCGGCGCCGGAGTCTTCGGCGCGCAGCTCGCGGCTGAGGAAGCGCAGCACGAGGTCGGCGAGGTTGTAGGAGCGCTGGCCGGGCAGCGCGAGGAACGCCGTGAGCTCGGTGTCGGCGGCCAGGCCCTGCAGCGGCCAGCCGCGGGCGGCCAGCGCGTGCATGGGGCCCTTGGCGTCGTGCATGACCTTGCCGCGGGCGGGGTCGGCCAGCCAGGCGGCGACCGCGGCGTCGTCGTCGGGGGTCAGCCCGGCCGGCTCGAACCACGCGCCGGTGCCGTCGGACGTGGCCACCGCCACCTCGGTGATCTCGCCGGTGCCGCGGGCCCAGTGGCCACGCACCGACAGCCCGGCCCGGCCCTGGCCGACGTGCTCGGCCAGCCAGCCGGCCACCTCGCCGGGCTGCAGGTGCACGGCGTCGATGTCGAAGCCCTCTTCGGCCTCGGGCGCGGTGTCGGGCTCGAGGTACTCGTACAGGCGCTCGCGCAGCACCCGGAACTGCAGGGTGTCGAAGAGCTGGTGGACGGCCTCGCGATCCCACGTCTGCCGGACGAGGTCGTCGATGCGGACGTCGAGCGGGACGTCGCGGACCAGCTCGGTGAGCTGGCGGTTGGTCATGACCTGGCCGAGGTGGGCGCGCAGCGCGTCGCCGGCCTTGCCCTTGACCTCGTCGGCCCGGGCCACGAGCTGCTCGAGGTCGCCGAACTCGACCACCCACTTCACCGCCGTCTTCTCCCCCACGCTCGGGATGTTGGGCAGGTTGTCGGACGGGTCGCCGCGCAGCGCCGCGAAGTCGGGGTACTGCGCCGGGGTGAGGCCGTACTTCTCGTGCACCGACTCGGGCGTCATGCGGGAGAGGTCGGACACGCCGCGGCGCGGGTAGAGCACGGTGACGCGGTCGGTGACCAGCTGGAAGGCGTCGCGGTCGCCGGTGCAGATGGAGACGTCGATGCCGTCCTTCTCGGCCATGGTGGCCAGCGTGGCGATGAGGTCGTCGGCCTCGAAGCCGTCCTTCTCGACGTAGGGGATGTTCAGCACCGTGAGCACCTCTTTGACGAGGTCGAGCTGGCCGCTGAACTCCTCGGGCGACTTGCTGCGGTTGGCCTTGTACTCCGGGAACGCCTCGCTGCGGAACGTCTTGCGGGACACGTCGAAGGCCACCGCGACGTGCGTGGGCGCTTCGTCGCGCAGCACGTTGATGAGCATGGACGTGAAGCCGTACACGCCCTCGGTGTGCTGGCCCGTCGTCGTGACGAGGTTGGCGTCCTTGAGCGCGTAGAACGCCCGGTAGGCCAGCGAGTGACCGTCGAGGAGCAGGAGGCGGGGAGTATCGGATGCAGCGACCACGCGGCAACCCTAGTAGCCGGTTCCGACATTGTCGCAGGGTCTGCCCGGACGACCCCGTTCCCGGCCGCGATATCGTCCGGCCATGACCGATCCGGCCCGTGACTCCGTCGCCGCGTACAACCGCCAGCCCGGCGTCCCGCACGCCCCGCTCGACACCCGCATGGGCATCGAGTACGTCGAGGCCAGCGCCGAGCGGGTGGTCGCGCGGATGCCGGTCGAGGGCAACACCCAGCCGTTCGGGCTGCTGCACGGCGGCGCGTCGTGCGTGCTGGCCGAGAGCGCCGGTTCGGTCGCGGCCAACCTGCACGGCGCGCCGGACAAGTACGCCGTCGGCGTCGACATCAACGCCACCCACCACCGCGGCGTCCGGTCCGGGCACGTCACGGCGGTGGCCACGCCGGCGCACCTGGGCCGCAGCTCGGCCAGCTACGAGATCGTCATCAGCGACGACGACGGCCGGCGGGTCTGCACCGCGCGGCTCACCTGCTTCCTGATCCCGATCGAACCCGGCGACTGACGCCGGATGTTCCCGGGGTTCGGCACCGTCCTCAACGTCGTCACCGTCGTCGCCGGCTCCGCCGCCGGGCTGCTCGTCGGCCACCGGCTGCCGCAGCGCACCCGCGACGTCGTCACCGACGCGCTGGGGCTGGTGACACTGCTCATCGCGGCGGTCTCCGCGGCCGCCGTGCTGGACGCGGGGTTCGCCGCGGAGGTGGGCGACTCCGCGACGGTGCTGATCGTGCTGGGCGCGCTGCTGATCGGCGGCATCGCCGGCTCGCTGCTGCGGATCGAGGCGCGGCTGGAGGACGTCGGGTCCGGGCTGCAGCGGAGGCTGTCGCGCGACGGCGACGGCGAGGCCCGGCGGCGCTTCGTCGAGGGGTTCGTCAGCACGTCGCTGCTGTTCTGCGTCGGCCCGCTGACGATCCTCGGCTCGCTCTCCGACGGCATGGGCCTCGGCTACGACCAACTGGCGCTCAAGGCGACGATGGACGGGTTCGCGGCGGTCGCGTTCGCGGCGTCGCTCGGGTGGGGCGTCATGGCCTCCGCCATCGCCGTCGCCGTGGTGCAGGGGCTGCTGACGGTGGTCGGCGTCATCGCCGGCGGCCTGCTCGGCGACGCCTACGTCGCGGCGATCACGGCGACCGGCGGTCTGCTGCTCGTCGGCGTCGCGCTGCGGCTGCTGCGGATGAAGCCGCTTCCCGTCGGTGACCTGCTGCCCGCTCTACTGGTGGCGCCACTACTTGTCAGTATTGTCGCCGTCATTCGCTCCTGACGTGCAGGAATGCCCGAACGTCACCAACTGGTATCGGTCCGGACTCGGGGCGCCCGCAGCCACGGAGACGTCCCAGAAGAGAGTTATGCTCCGGCACGAACGTCTGACGATCGGACGACCGATCTGACGTGTGCCTGCCACACGTGCGGCCGGTCCTGGGAGCAGGAGGTACATCACACGTGCAGAAGCTGGCCAGATGTCTGGGAGCGCTGCTCGCTGTCCTGGCCGCCGTCCTGCTCGCCACCCCAGCGGTGGCCCAGGGCAGCGGCGAGACGGTCCACGGCACGCTCACGTATCAGGACGCGCCGGTCGCTGGTGTCACCATCACCGTCGCCTCGGCCGACGGCGAGGAGATCGGCACCGCGCAGACCGCCGCCGACGGCACCTGGGAGGTCCCGGTTCCCGGCCCCGGCGACTACTCGGTGACGCTCGACGCGGCCACGCTGCCGTCGACGGCGCCCGGCGTCGCCCGCGACACCATCGAGACCACCGTCAACCCGCAGCAGCGCAAGGTCGTGCTGTTCCGGGTCGGCGCGCCCGAGAACGAGGGCGGCGAACAGCCGTCACCGTCGGAGTCCGAGCCGCCCGCGGGCGAGGAGAACGAGGCGCCCGGCGACGACACCGCGGAGGGCGGCGCCGGCGAGGACATCACCGCCACCGGCGGCAACAACCAGCTGCTGCAGCTGTTCGTCAGCGGCCTGCGCTTCGGTCTCATCCTCGGCCTCGCCGGCCTGGGGCTGTCGCTGGTCTTCGGCACCACCGGCCTCACCAACTTCGCGCACGGCGAGCTGATCGTCTTCGGCGCGGTCGCGGCGCTGCTGCTCAACCAGGCCGGCATCCCGATCCTGATGGCGGCCGTGCTGGCCACCATCCTCAGCGCGATCTTCGGCTGGGGCCAGGACCGCGGGTTCTGGAGACCGCTGCGGAAGAAACCCACCGGGCTGATCGCGCTGATGATCATCTCGATCGGCGTGTCGCTGATCCTGCGCTACCTGACGCAGTTCATCATCGGCGGCGGCCGCGAGACCTACGACGAGTACACCTACCAGAGCCCCATCTCCATCGGCCCGATCAGCATCACGCCGCGCGACCTCATCATCATGGGCATCTGCGTGGTGCTGCTGGCCGCCGTCGCGCTGGCGCTGACCCGCACCCGCATGGGCAAGGCCACCCGCGCGGTCGCCGACAACCCGGCCCTGGCCGCCGCGTCCGGCATCAACGTCGACCGCGTCATCACCGTGGTGTGGACGGTCGGCACGGCGCTGGCCGGCCTGTCCGGGGTCTTCTTCGGCATGATCCAGGGCGTCGACTACCTCATGGGCATGCGCATCCTGCTGCTGGTGTTCGCCGCGACCGTCCTCGGCGGGCTCGGCACCGCCTGGGGCGCCATGGTCGGCGCGCTCATCGTGGGCATCTTCATCGAGGTCTCGGCGTACGTGGTCCCATCGGAACTCAAGACGGCCGGTGTGCTGGTCGTGCTCATCCTGATCCTCCTGGTCCGGCCGCAGGGCATCCTCGGCCGCCGCGAGCGGGTCGGCTGAGGCGGAAGGAGCAACGACCATGGACTGGGGAAACATCCTCGAGCTGTCGCTGCGCGAGCTGATCGGCGTCCAGGCGATCGTGTTCGCCCTCGCCGCCATCGGCATCAACGTGCAGTTCGGCTACACCGGCCTGCTGAACTTCGGCCAGGCCGCGTTCGCCGCCGTCGGCGGCTACGGCATCGCCGTCATCGTCACCACCTACGAGATGTCGTTCTGGCTCGGCCTGGTGGTCGCCATCGGCGGCGCGATCGTCCTGGCGCTGCTGCTGGGCATCCCGACGCTGCGGCTGCGGGCCGACTACCTCGCCATCGTCACCATCGCCGCCTCCGAGATCGTCCGCCTGGTCGGACGTTCGGCGTCGGGCCGCGACGTCTTCGGCGGCTCCGACGGCATCACCGGCTTCAGCAAGACGTTCTACGACCTCAACCCGTTCACCGAGCCGCTGGAGTTCGGCCCGTTCGAGTTCCGCGAGCGGGTGCTGTGGGTGCTCGCCGTCGGCTGGGTGCTGGTGGCCATCTGCACGCTGGCCGTCTGGCTGCTCATGCGCAGCCCGTGGGGCCGCGTGCTCAAGGGCATCCGCGAGGACGAGGACGCCGTGCGCAGCCTCGGCAAGAACGTCTACGCCTACAAGATGCAGTCGCTGGTCATCGGCGGCGTCATGGGGTCGCTGGCCGGCGTCGTCTACTCGCTGTTCCAGGGCGCGATGCAGCCCGACGTGTACGCCACCAACTTCACCTTCTTCGCCTACGCCATCCTCATCCTGGGCGGCGCGGCGACGGTGTTCGGCCCGGTGCTGGGTGCGGCGATCGTCTGGTTCGCGTTCCAGTTCATCGACCTCGCCCTGCGCGGAGCCATCCAGGAGGGGTACATCCCGGACTGGCTGATGGATTCCAACGACACCGGCGCCGTACGATTCATGTTGACCGGCGTCGTCCTGGTGCTCCTGCTGGTGTTCCGCCCGCAAGGCATTCTCGGCGACCGGAGGGAGATCGCGCTCGATGCCCGCTGACGACGACCAGAGGACCCCGACGTCCCTGACGGCCAAGCGCGAGGCGGCGGTCGCCGCCCTCGCCGACGTGGCCCGCGAGCCCGGTGCCAAGAAGCCCGACCCGATCCTCATCGCCGACGGCGTCAAGCGGCACTTCGGCGGCCTGCTCGCCGTCGACGTCGACCACGTCGAGGTGCAGCGCGGCTCCATCACCGCGCTCATCGGGCCCAACGGCGCCGGCAAGACGACGTTCTTCAACCTGCTCACCGGGTTCGACCGCCCCAACTCCGGGTCGTGGTCGTTCAACGGCCGGTCGCTGCACGGCACGCCGCCGTTCAAGGTGGCGCGCGCCGGCATGGTGCGCACGTTCCAGCTGACCAAGGCGCTGTCGAAGCTGACGGTCATCGAGAACATGCGGCTGGGCGCCACCGGGCAGCGCGGCGAGACGTTCTGGCGGGCGCTGCTGCCGTTCACCTGGCGCTCCCAGGAGCAGGAGATCACCGGCCGCGCCGACGACCTGCTGGCCCGGTTCAAGCTCGACACCAAGCGCGACGACTTCGCCGGCTCGCTCTCCGGCGGCCAGCGCAAGCTGCTCGAGATGGCCCGCGCGCTCATGGTCGGGCCGGAGCTCGTCATGCTCGACGAGCCGATGGCGGGCGTGAACCCGGCACTCACCCAGTCGCTGCTCGAACACGTCTCCAACCTGCGCGAGCAGGGCATGACCGTCCTGTTCGTCGAGCACGACATGGACATGGTCCGCGACATCGCCGACTGGGTGGTCGTCATGGGCCAGGGCAAGATCCTCGCCGAGGGCCCGCCCGACACCGTCATGGCCGACCCCCGCGTCATCGACGCCTACCTCGGCGCCCACCACGACCAGTCGCTGGCCGAGCTCGAGGAGCAGCTCGAGACCGGCGCCCTGGCCGAGCAGGTGGCCGTCGAGCTCGGTCAGGAACCGGCGGCCGAGACCGTGGTGCCCGAAGGCGCCGCCGAGACGAAGGACGGACGATGAGCCAGCGCGAGAGCAGCACCGTCGCCGACCGCTCGGCCCACCTGGCCGGCGCCGAGGGCGCCGTCCTACGCGCCGACGAGGTCGTCGCCGGGTACGTCGAGGGCGTCAACATCCTCACCGGCTGCGACCTCTACTGCCAGCAGGGCGAGATCGTCGGCATCATCGGGCCCAACGGCGCCGGCAAGTCGACGCTGCTCAAGGCGCTGTTCGGGCTGGTGGGGGTGCGTTCGGGCACGGTGCAGCTCAAGGGCGAGGACATCACCAACCTGCAGGCCAACCAGCTGGTGTCGCGCGGCGTCAGCTTCGTCCCGCAGACGAACAACGTCTTCCCCGGCCTGACCGTCGAGGAGAACCTCGAGATGGGCGTCTACCAGGCGCCGAAGACGTTCGCCGACCGGTTCGCCTTCGTCACCGACCTCTTCCCCGCCCTCGGCGACCGCCGCAAGCAGCGGGCCGGCTCGCTGTCCGGCGGCGAGCGGCAGATGGTGGCGATGGGCCGCGCCCTCATGGCCGACCCCAGCGTCATCCTGCTCGACGAGCCCTCCGCCGGCCTCTCCCCCGTCCTCCAGGACGAGGTGTTCATCCGCACCCGCGAGATCAACAAGGCCGGCGTCTCCGTCGTCATCGTCGAGCAGAACGCCCGGCGCTGCCTGCAGATCTGCCACCGCGGCTACGTACTCGACCAGGGCCGCAACGCCTACACCGGCACCGGGCGCGAGCTGATCAACGACCCCAAGGTGATCGAGCTCTACCTCGGGTCGTTGGCCCGCGCCTGACGGTCGTCCTGGCCGCCGGTCCGCCTCGTCGGGCCGGCGGCCTCGGCACGTCCCGCGCACCTCGAACCGGGCGTGCCGAGTGCGGCGCCCGCCGGGCCGCTGTCGTCAACTCGAGGTGCGGCGCCCGCCGGGGCGCTGTCGCAAACTCGAGGTGCGGCGCCCGCCGGGCCGCTGACGTCAGCGCGGGGTACGGCCCCCTCCCGGCCGGGAGGGCACCCACCCTACGGGCGGGCGCCGTGAACCGGGCGTGAACGCGAGGCACCGACGTCACCTGGCACGCCTGGCGACGACGGCGGGCTCGTGGTGCCGTCCGGCCAGAGCGCCTTCCCACGTCCCTCTTGGCACGGCTGATCGTCGCCCTGACGCCCGATTCGTCCCGGTTGTCGGGGCGGCCAGCCTTGCCATGGCGACGGGAGCGGCTGGACCCGGGGCTGCGGCGGCGGGCGGCGTGGCGGGCGGGGACTCGCCGGTGCGCGAGCCCCCGCCCACGTCTCATTCGTAGGGCTGGACGTTGCCCGGCGGGATGGGCGGGCCGATGCTCTCCCACTTGGTGTGCCCGACGATCCGCTCGGGCGGCCAGGTGATCTGCCCGTTGGGCCACTTCTGCCCGGTCCGCTTGAGGAACCAGTCGGGCGGCGCGATGGCCGGCGGCTGGAAGTCGGCCGGGAGGAGGCTGGCCCACTGCACGTTCGCGGTGCGGGCGGCGTGCTCGGCCTTGATCTCGGCCACCAGGGCCGGCTGCGTGAACAGGTCGACGGCGATGGCGGCGAGGTAGCGGGCGGCGACGACGAGGGCCGTGTGGCCCGCGTGCGACACCGTCGAGCCGGTGGTCAGCCAGCTGTGGTTGGCCGTGCCGGACGGGCTGACCGGGGTGCCGAGGCTCAGCGTCGGGATGATCCAGCTGATGTCGGAGACGTCGGTGGAGCCGCCGCCGAGGAAGGTGTCGGCGGGCGGGCGGAGATCGGCGACGCCGGTGCTGAAGCCGTTCTGGGCGATGCCGGCCGCGGCCTGCAGGCCCTTCCCGTACGCCTGGTCCTCGTCGGTGAACTCCGGCGCGCCGATCTGCACCATGTTGTCGTGGACGAGCTCGGCGCCGCGCTTGTTCGGGAGCATGTTCCAGATGTTCGCGACGACGCGCTCGTGCACGTCCATCTGCATGGCCAGGCCGGCCGCCTGGGCACAGTCGCTCACCTTCTGCGCCAGGATCGCCACCCGTTCCGGCGTCGCCTCGCGGACGAAGTACCAGGCGCCGGCCAGTGCGGCGTGCACGTTGGGCGCCTCGGCGGAGTGCCGGATCGCGTGGTGGATGCGGCCCGACGGCGCCACGTGGTGCTCGCGGATCAGGTCGGTGAGCATCGTCAGGGCCCGGACGGCGTTCTGCGCGTTCTTGTTGCCCAGCGGGCTGCCGCCGTGGCCGTGCGTGCCGCTGAAGTTGAACGCGATGGCCTTGAGCGCGTTGTTCGAGCCGAATCCGGTGCTGGTGTTGCGGCCGGGGTGCCAGTCGACGAACACGTCGCAGCCGTCGTAGACGCCCTTCATGACGTCGAAGGACTTGCCGACCAGTTGCTCCTCCGCCGTCGACCCGAAGAACTTGACGGTGCCGTCGAGCCGGTGCCGGCGCAGGGCGTTCGCCACCGCCACGGCCGCTCCGGCCGCCGCCGCGCCCAGCGCCGAGTGGCCGCAGCCGTGCCCGTACCCGTAGTTCGGCGAGTAGGGGTCGTCGTCGTACACCAGCGGGTCGTGCTCGGTGGACCCCTTCTTCTGCGAGACGCCGGGCAGCGCGTCGTACTCGCCGCTGAACCCGATGACGGGGCTGCCGGTGCCGTTGCTGAAGGTCGCGACGAACGTCGACGGCAGGCCGCCGACCGCCCATTGGATGCGGAAACCGGCCCTGCGCAGGAAGTCGGCCTCCGCGAGCGCCGAGTTCCACTCGGCCAGCGACGGCTCGGCGTACTCCCAGATGGTGTCGTTGAGGCCGGTGATCGCGTCGGCGGTCCGGTCGATGACGCCGAGCGCGGTGTCCTTGGCGTTGCTGTCCAGCGCGAGGCCGGTGGGCGCCTCGTAGTTGTCCGGACTGACCTCCGCCGCGGCGTACGCGGCCTGCCGCCCGGTGAGCCCCGGGACGACGGTCGCGGCGGCCGCCGCGGCGGCGCCCAGGCCGATTGCGTGGCGTCTGCTGAATTGCGGGCTGCTGGCGGGTTCGTTGTGGTCGGTGTCGCACATCGCAATCGCTCCTCACTGCGGCCACAAAGGGCCGGGCAGGCGGCTGAGCTGCGGGGATGAGCGGCGTGGCGCCGTCGCCGGGACCGCTTGCCAGGACGCGACCAGAGTGGTCGCGCACAGGCATGACAGATGTCGAATTGGGTCGGCTGAAGCTGGTTTCGGCGCCTTGAACCGGAACGTACAAGAGCACTGTATAAAATGTCAACGGTCGTATCACGCCCCGGTGCGGGCGCGCGAAAAGGCCCCGCCGGGAGCGCCCGGCGGGGCCTTCGCGGTGCTGACGTCAGGTCACTACGACATCGTCCGCTCGACGAAGTCCAGCGGGGTCAGCGTGTTGTCGGGACCGTACTGGTAGACGCCGATGGTGGCCGTCTCGGGGTCGCCGGCGTCGGTGAACTCGATCGGGCCGGAGACACCGTCGTAGTCGATGTCCTCGCCGTCGGCGAGCAGGTCGACGCACTCCTGGAAGGCGGTGCACTTGGTGCCGCCGCGCGAGACCTCGACGAGGTTGTCGGCGATGTCGCGGCTCTCGACCGAACCGGCCTGGACGGAGGCCAGCGCCAGCAGGACCGTCGCGTCGTACGACTCGGGGCCGTAGTTGTAGTCCTGCAGGTCGGGGTCGACCTCCAGCATGCGCTGCCGGAACTCGTCGCCGATCTCGGCGCCGGGCTGGGTGCCCTTGTTGCCGTCGAGCAGCCCCGCCGGCAGCTGGTCGCCGTAGTTGGAGAGGTTGCCGTCGACGAAGTACAGCGGGATCTGCTGCGGGCCGACACCCTGCGTGACCAGCTCAGGGATGATCGTGACGGTCTCTTCGAAGCCGATCAGCGCGATCGCGTCGGGCGCCGCCGCCGCGAGCTGCGTGATCTCGGACGTGTAGTTCGACGCCTGCGGGTCGTAGACGATCTGGTCGACGACCGTGCCGCCACCGCTCTCGATGGTCTCGGTGAGGTACTGCGCGAGGCCGTTGCCGTACGCGTCGTCGAGGTTCATGATCGCGACGTTGGCGTGGCCGTCGTTGAGGATGGTGTCGCCGAGCACCTGGCCCTGCAGCACGTCGGACGGCGCCGTGCGGAAGTACAGGCCGTCGTCCTCGTACGTGGTGAAGTCGGGCGAGGTGTTGGCCGGCGAGAACATGATGGTCTCGTCCTGCACGATGCGGTCGAGCACCGTGAACGACACGCCCGACGACGCGGCGCCGATGATGGCCGCGACCCCCGCCGAGAGCAACGTCTCGGTGGACTGCTGGGTGACGGCCGAGTTGCTGGCGTCGCTGGAGTCGGTGTGCGTGACCTCGACGTCGTGGCCGAGCACGCCGCCGGCCTCGTTGATCTCCTGGATCGCGAGGTCGACGCCGGCGAACTCCGGCGGGCCGAGGAAGGCGAGGTTGCCGGTCTCAGGGAGCAGCGTGCCGAGCGTCAGGGGCTCGTCGCTGGTCGCCTCGGCGTTGCCGCCGTCGGGCGACTCGCCGCCAGAACCGCTGTCGTCGTCGTCGCCACCACAAGCAGCCAACACGAGCGAGGCCGCTCCGGCGACGGCAAGAGACCGCCACAGTCGCGATGTGCGGGTCATGAGATGTCTCCTTCGCCGAGCCGGCCGCCGTGACCAGCCGCCGGTTGGGTCTGCGATGATTTCCGAAACCTATGCCGTGCGGGGGCGCAAACGTAGTAGTGGTGGCCAACCAGGATCATCTTGTTAGAACACTGTGACCTTGGACATCATCCGTCAACACCCACGACTTCCCAGGCTTCTTCCCGCAGGACGCTGAACCGGACGCCGCCTCCGGAGCGGTCGCCGTACTCGTCGAACGAGACCTCTCCGGTGGCCCCGGCGAAGTCCAGCTGAGGCATCTCGCCGAGGCAGCCGCGGCGGGCCGACGACGCCGAGCTGGCGGGCGGCAGGCAGCGCGCGAGGACCGTGCCGACGGCCGTCCCGGCGTCGTAGGCGGCCGCGCCGAACTCCCCCAGCGGCACGCCGAGGTCCTCGGCCAGCCGTCCCGACCGCACCCCGGCCGTCGCGTCGAGCTCCGCCGGCTGGGCCCGGACGGCGCCGTCGGCCGCGTTCTCGGCGAAGTCGCCGCCGAACGCCGTGGCGCCGAGCAGCGTCGCCTCCAGCCCGGAGGCGCGGACCTGACGGTCCGCCTGCACCGCGATCTCCCGGTCACCTGCCACGAACACCGCGGTCGCGCCCTCGGCCTTCGCCTTGGCGACGACCTCCGCGACGTCCGCGCCGCTGGCCACGACCTTGCCGCCGAGCTCGTCGACGGCCGCGGCGAAGGCCTGCGCCTCGGCCGCGTCTCCCCCGTCGACGACGGCGACGTTCTGCGCGCCCAGACCGCTGACGGCGTACCGGGCCAGCGCCGCGGCCGGCGCCTCCGCGCCCACGGCCGTCCGGAAGTAGGAGCGGTACGGCCGCAGCGGCGTGCTCGGGTCCGCGCCCAGCGTGTGTGCAGGAACGACGTCCGCGGGCGACACGAACAGCACGTCGTCGCCGTCGAGGATCGGTTGCGCCGCCCGCACCGCCGCCGTGTTCAGCCCGCCGACCACCGCGACCGCGTCGCCGTCCACCAGCTCGGTGACGGCGTCGGCCGCCGCCTCGCCCTTCTCGCCCTCGTCGACGGCGACGACCTCCACCGTCCAGCCGCCGATGTCGCCCGCCGTCTCCTCGACGGCCGCGCGCACCGCCGCCAGCACCGCCTCGCCGTCGGCCTGCTGCCAGCCGGTCTCGGGCACCAGCACGCCGACGGTCGCCGTCTGCGCACCGGCGTCGTCGTCGCCCAGCGCGCCCAGCATGCCGCAGGACGAGAGCAACGCGGCAGCCGCCGTCAGCGCGGCCCACCCCGCGCCACGACGCAACGACATGTCAGCTCTTCGACTCGCCCTCGGACTCGGACAGCACGACCTTCGCCACCTCGCGCATGGACGTGCGCTTGTCCATGGCCGCCTTCTGGATCCAGCGGAACGCGTCGGGCTCGCTCAGCCCGTACCTCGTCTGCAGGACCCCCTTCGCGCGGTCGACCAGCTTGCGCGTCTCGAGGCGGTCGTTGAGGTCGGCGACCTCGTTCTCGAGCAGGGTGATCTCCTCGTGCCGCGACAGCGCCATCTCGATGGCCGGCACGAG
Source organism: Jiangella alba (assembly GCF_900106035.1). Classification (GTDB taxonomy): domain Bacteria; phylum Actinomycetota; class Actinomycetes; order Jiangellales; family Jiangellaceae; genus Jiangella; species Jiangella alba. The sequence goes on along the minus strand of NZ_FNUC01000002.1, from coordinate 254,015 downwards.
GTCGGCCTTGCTGAACGGCTTGACGAGGTACGCCATGGCGCCGGCCTCGCGGGCACGTTCGACGAGGTCGCGCTGGGAGAACGCGGTGAGGATGAGCACGGGGGCGATGCGCTGCTCGACGATGCGGGCCGCGGCCGAGATGCCGTCGAGCACCGGCATCTTCACGTCCATGACGACGAGGTCGGGGCGGTGCTCCTCGGCCAGCCGCACGGCACTGGCGCCGTCGGCGGCCTCTCCCACCACCTCGTAGCCTTCTTCACCCAGCATCTCGATGAGGTCGAGACGGATGAGCGACTCGTCCTCGGCGACGAGAACACGTCGGGCGGGCGCGGCTGGCGTAGGCGTTTCGGTCACCCGCGAAGCCTACTCGGCGCATGTTACGGATAAGGGTAGGCTGGGCCCCTGTCGCCGCCGGAGCGCGGCCCGGTAGGCAAATTGGCAAAGCCGGCGCACTCAAAATGCGTTGTTTGCGGGTTCGAGTCCCGCCCGGGCTACCAGCACGAACATCGCACCAGCCGGCCGGCCAGCTCCCGGGCGTCCGATACGAACACGTCCAGTTGTGGAAGACGCCCTGACGGCTCACTGACGCGCCTCGCGGGGCCGGAGCTGCCGCAGCACCCGCGGCATCTCCGGCCTCGGCTGCCGCATCAGTTCGGTCGCCTCCACGCGGTCCAGCAGTCCGATGCCCACGAGCACGTCGGCCGAACCGGACCACCGTGCCCGGGCCTCATCCGGACGCCCCAGCCGCTCCAGCAGGTCGCCCGCGATCCAGCCGGCCAGCGCCTCGTCGGAACGCTGCTCGTCGGCGCCGAACAACACGATGGCCTGCTCGAGGAGGCCGAGGGCGTCGTGCGGCCGGCCGGCATCGCGCAACACCTCGGCGAGCCGGCCGAGGGCGATCGCGTGGACGCGGCGCCCCGGCCGCAGGGACAACGCACGCTCCAGCGCCTCCTCGGCCTCCTGGAACCGTCCGTCCAGCCGGAGACAGTGGCCGAGGACGCTCCAGGCGAGTGCCGGCAGATCGGGGTCGCCGGTGGCCGTCAGCCGATCGACCGCCTGGCGCGCGTAGTCGATCGCGTCGGCCGGCCGGCCGTGCCGCCCCATCGCTCCGGCGACCGCCAGCAGGGCCTGCCCCTCCTCCTCGGGGTCGGACAACTCCCGGGCCGCCTGCAAGGCGCGCAGCCGCTCGGACACGATCTCGCTGGAGCCGAGCACCCCGAGGCCCTCGTTGACGTCGCGCCGCACCTGCGCCGCCAGCACCGGAGCCAGGCGGCCGTCCGCGCCGTCCAGCACCAGGCGGCCGAGTTCGATGCTGTCGCGGATGCGACCGGCCCCGCCGAGCGGGTGGGCCAGCGCGACCGACAGGCCCGCGACCAGCGCCGGGCCGTCGTCGAGGTCGAGCCCGCGCCGGGCGACGGCCAGGACGGCGCGGGACTCGGCCCGCACCCAGGCGGCTGCCGCCTCGGCCGTGTCCAGGTCGGCCGGCGGCCAGCACGCGGTCTCCGTTACCCCCGCGGTGTAGCGCGACTCCGGCCAGGCACCGACCAGACGGGCGGCCCGTCGCGCCGTGCCGAGGTAATGGTGCAGGAGCCGCCGCAGCGCCGCATCGGTGTCGCCGGGCTCGAGGAGCCGGCCGGCCTGTTCGGCGGCGACGAGCCGGACGAGGTCGTGCACCGAACAGCGTCCGTCGCCGCCGGGCCGGACCAGCTGGACGTCGACCAGGTGGTCGAGTGCCGCGCGGGCGTCGTCGGCCGGGAGCCCGGACAGCGCCGCGGCCATGGCGACGGTGACGTCCGCCTCGACCAGCCCGAGGAGGGCGAAGACCCGGGCCGGGCCCGGCGGCAGCGACCGCACGGACACCAGGCAGCTGCTGCGGACGGCGAGATCGTCGTGCTGCAGCTCGTCCAGCCGGCGGTGCTGGTCGGCGAGGCGGCTGCGCAGCTCCGTCAGGGTCCAGTCGGCCCGGGAGACCAGCCGTGCGCCGGCGATGCGCAACGCCAGCGGCAGTCCCCCGCAGGCCTCGGCGATGGCCGCGGCGGCCGTGCGGTCGGCGCCGATCCGGCCGGTCCCGGCCAACTCGGCCAGTACTGTCAGCGACTCGGCCGGCGACAGCGTGCCGAGCGGCAGCTGCCGCGCGTGCAGCACGGCGAGCGGCCTGCGACTGGTGATGATCACGGCGGCGGGCGACCCGCTGCCCGGCAGCAACGGGCGGACCTGCTCGGCCGCGGCCGCGTTGTCGAGGACGAGCAACGCGCGCCGTCCGGCCAGCATCGTCCGGAGCAACGCCGCGGACCGGCCGGGATCGTCCGGGATCTCGCGTTCCCGCACCCCCAGACCGCGGAGCAGCCGGACGACCGCGTCGCCGGGCGGCACCGGGACCGCCCCGGGCGTCGCGCCGTGCAGGTCGAGGTAGAGCCGCCCGTCCGGGAAGTCGTCCGTGCAGGCGTAGGCGGCGCGGACGGCGAGCGCCGACTTCCCGATGCCGCCCGGGCCGCTGATCGCGATGACCCGTGCCCCGCCGGCCGGCCGCAGCCACGTGCTCAATTGGTCGAGCTCCTGGACCCGGGCGGTGAAGGCGGGATCCAGCGGCGGCAGCTCCTCCGGCACGGGCGCGCGGGCGGCCCCGCCCGTCACCTCGACGGGGTCGCCGCCGAGGATCGCGGCCTGGAGGTCGCGCAGCTCCGGCCCGGGCTCCAGGCCGGCCTCGGCGATCATGACCGACCGGGCCCGCCCGTAGGTCGCCAGGGCCTCGGCCGTGCGGCCGCTGCGATGCAGGGCGAGCATCACCTGCGCCCAGGGCCGCTGCCGCAGCGGGTCGCGGGCGACCACCGCGCGCGCGTCGGCCGCCGCCTCGCCTGGGCGGCCGAGGCGCAGCAGGGTGTCGATGCGGTGCTCGACGACGGCCCGACGGCGCTCGCCCAGCCGGTCCGCCTCGGTCCGGATGGTCGCGGTATCGGCGACGCCGGCGTAGGCGTCGGGCCCCCGCCAGTACGCGAGCGCGTCGCCGAACAGCTCCAGCGCCGCCTCGGCGTCGCCGTCGGCCAGCGCCGACTCGCCGCGCCCGGCCGCCTCCTCGAAGAGCTGGTCGTCCGACGCCGCCTCCTCGACGACGAGCTCGTACCCCTCATGACGATGCAGGATCAGCTCCGCGCCGAGCTGCCGCCGCAGGTAGTGCACGTAGCCCTGCAGGTTCGTCCTGGCCGACGACGGCGGTTCGGCGCCCCAGAGTTCCTCGATGAGGCGGTCGACGGACACCCGGGTGTTGCGGTGACACAGCAGCGTCGCCAGCAGCAGCCGTTGCTTCGCGGAGGTCACCGGTCCCGGCGCGATCGACAGCGGTCCGAGCACCCCGAACATCACGCCGTCGCGTCCTCGCCTCGCCTCCATCCGGATGTTCTAGCAGGACGCCACGTGGAACGGCTCCGCCGCGGATGCGGTCAGTCGCCCGAGGTGAGGCCGGCCTGCCGCTCGAGCCGGTCGATGCGGTCGAGCACGGGCGCCAGCTCCTGGCGGACGGCGGCGGCGACGAGGCCGGCGGCGTCGGCGGGCTGCGTGGCGGTCTGGGCGCGGAGGTGGCTGTAGCCGGTGAGCGCCGCGACGACGGTCTGGCGCGCCGTCCGCAGGTCGACCCCGAGGTCGCGCAGCACCTGGCCGGCGGCGCCGTCGGGCTCGCCGAGCAGGCCGAGGAGCAGGTGTTCGCACCCGACGTAGTTGTGTCCCAGCGTGAGCGCCTCGGTGACGCTCAGCTCCAGCGCTGCCGCCGCCGGGCCGCTGAACTGGCTGGCGGGAGCGGCGGCCGCGGTGCCGGACGACGCCTCGGCGGCCAGCGCGCGGGCGACCTGCGCGGGATCGACGTCCATGGCCCGCAGCACCCGCAGCGCGAGGTTGCCACCCTCGTCCAGCAGGCCCCCGAGCAGGTGCTCGGTGCCGACCCACTCGGCGCCGGCCGAACGTGCCCGCTCGACGGCGAGCGAGACGGACGTGCGGGCGCGGTCGGTGAACTGCGCGAACTGGACCGCTGGGTCGCCGGTCTCCATGTCGCCCAGCGTGGCGGCCCGGATCGCGTTCATCCGGCGCACGGACTGCTCGAGTGCCCGCTGGCAGATCGCGGAGACCGGCACCCCGGCCGCCTTCACCGCGTCGGCCAGGTCGTCGGGCAGGTAGACATTGATCTTCGGCATCGTCGTGGCCCCTCTCGTCTAACCCCAATCATAACCCGTTCTGGGGTTAGCTTCCAGATCGGAACCAACTCCTAATCTCCTTAGTTGTCTAGGGGATCGATCGGACGGAGGCCACACAGTGAGCAACACCGGCTCCGCGGGCGGGCGCAGGCGACGCGCCGGTTCGCGGCATGAGGACGACGCCACGCCGGGCGGCGCGACACGAGGACGGCGGGCGGCGTCGCTGGCGGCCGGCAGCCGGGCGGCGACGCCGGCCGCCAGCGGGTCGGCGTCCCCGCGGGCCCGCCGCCGGGCGCCGTCCCGCCGGAAGCACCGCACGTCCGCCCGCCGCAGCCCGGTGGCGGCCGCGGTGGGCGTGGCCGGCGAGCTGCTGCTGACCGGAGGCGCGCTGGTGCTGCTGTTCGCCGTCTACACGCTCTGGGGCACCGGCATCCAGACCGCCGCCGCCCAGGACGACCTGCGCGACCAGCTCGGCTTCGACGCGCGGGGCGGCGGCTCGCCGGCGGTGGGCGCGCCCGCGGAGCAACCGGCCGACGTCGCCGAGCTGGACCTGGGCGACGCGTACGGCATCATGCGCATCCCCCGCTTCGGCGCCGGCTGGGAGTGGGTCATGGTCGAGGGCGTCGAGGACCCGGACCTGAAGAACGGCCCGGGCCACTACCCCGGCAGCGCCGACGCCGGCCAGCTGGGCAACTTCTCCGTCGCCGGGCACCGGTCCGGCCACGGCGAGCCGTTCGCCGACTTCCCGGAGCTGCGCGCCGGCGACATCGTCGAGATCGAGACCGCCGACGCCGTCTACGTCTACGAGCTGGACGACGCACCGGACGGCGACCCCGACGGCAACAAGATCGCCATCACCGACACCTGGGTCGTCGACCCCGTGCCGGGCGAGCCCGACGACACCGAGCCGGCCGAGCGGCGCATCACGCTGACGACCTGCTGGCCGCGGTACGGGTCGTCGGCGCGCATGTACGCGACCGGCGTGCTCGTCGGCGTCGAGGAGCGGTAGCCGCCACCGCCGGAGCGCGTGGCGGCCATCACAGCATCAGGTACCCCCCTAGGGTATAGACTCCGATTCCTTGCATACCCCCTACCGGTAAGGAGTACCTGATGTCCTCCGTGTCTCCACCAGCGACCTCGCGTCGCTGGCTCGCTCTCGCGCTGATCGCCACGGCGCAGTTCGTGGTGATCATGGACACATCGATCATCGGCGTCGCGCTGCCCGAGATCCAGGCCGATCTGGGCTTCAGCCAGGGCGACCTGTCGTGGGTGTTCAACGCGTACGTGGTCGCGTTCGGGGGGCTGTTGCTGCTGGGCGGCCGCCTGTCGGACCTGTTCGGCGCACGCCGGTTGTTCGGGATCGGCTGGGCCGTGCTGCTGGCCGGATCGGTCGTGGCCGGCGCGGCGAACTCCGTCGCCGTCGAGCTGACCGGGCGGGCGGTGCAGGGCGCGGGCGCCGCGCTGATCGCGCCGGCCGCGTTGACGCTGCTCATGATGCTGTTCGGCGCGGAGCCGCGCGAGCTGACGAAGGCGCTGGCCATCTACGGCGCGGCGGCACCGGCGGGCGGCACCGCGGGGGTGTTCCTCGGCGGCGTCATCACCGAGTACGTCAGCTGGCCGTGGGTGTTCTACGTGAACGTGCCGATCGCGATCGTCGCGCTGGTGGCGGCGCCCGCGCTGATGCCGTCCGGCGGTGCCGGCGCCCGCGGCGGCGTCGACCTGCTGGGGGCGCTGACGGTGACCGCGGGCCTCGGCGCCGCGGTGTACGCGATCGTCCGCGCGCCGGAGGCCGGCTGGGCCTCGGCGTCGACGTGGCTGTGGCTGGCGGCGGCGGTCGTCCTGCTCGGCGTGTTCGTCGCGATCCAGGCGGCCCGCCGCGAGCCGCTGATGCGGCTGTCGATCTTCCGGACGCCGAACCTGGGCGCCGCGAACCTCGCCCAGGTGCTGCTCGGCGGCGCGTGGATCCCGATGTGGTTCTTCCTGAACCTGTACCTGCAGCAGGTGCTCGGCTACAGCGCGTTCCCCAGCGGCGCGGCGCTGATCCCGATGACCGCGCTGATCATGATCGGGATGATCGGGCTCGCGCCGCGGGCGATCGGCCGGTTCGGACCGAAGGCGATGATCGTGACGGGGCTCGCGATCCTCGCCGCGGGCATGGCGTGGCTGTCGCTGATCCGCCCGGACGGCTCGTTCTGGGTGGACGTGCTGCCGGCGTCGCTGCTGGCCGCGCTCGGCATGTCGCTGGCCTTCATCCCGTCGCTGGGCACGGCGATCTCGTCGGCCCGGCCGGAGGAGGGCGGCCTGGCCTCGGGCATCGTCAACACCAGCTACCAGATCGGCTCCGCGCTCGGCCTGGCCGCGATGACGGCGGTCGCGTCGGCGTTCGGCGCGGACCAGCTGGGCGACCTGGACGCGCTGACCGACGGGTTCTCGGCCGCGTTCCTCGGCGCCTCCGGCATCGCGCTCGCGGGTGCGCTGCTGGCCGCCGTGACGCTGCGGTCGCGGCAGCCCGCCACGGCCGGCCAGTCCGGCTGACGGGTACCGGCCGGGCGTCGCCCCTCCCGCCGAGGTGGGCGACGCCCGGCCGTGCGCCGTCCCCGTAGGCTGGGCCGATGCGTTTGGGTGACCGGTTCTGGCGGTTCTGGGCGGCGGCGACACTGGCGAATCTCGGCGACGGCATCCGGATGGCGGCGTTCCCGCTGCTGGCCGCGTCGCTGACCGACGACGCGTTCGCGGTGGCGGCGGTGGGCGCGGCGGCGGCGCTGCCGTGGCTGGTCACCGGGCTGGCCGCCGGGTCGCTGGCGGACCGTCGCAGCCCGCGCACGCTGCTCGCCGCGGCCGACGTGGGCCGCATCGTGGTGCTGCTCGGGCTGGTGGCGGCGCTGCTGACCGGCACCGCGACGCTGCCGCTGGTCGCCGTCGCCGCGTTCGCGCTGGGCGTCGCCGAGACCGTCCGCGACACCGCCGCGCAGACCGTCGTGCCGCGGCTCGTGCCGTCGGAGCTGCTGGAGCGGGCCAACGGGCGGCTGGTCGCGGGCGAAGTGGCGGGCAACGAGTTCGCCGGGCCGCTGATCGGGGCCGCGCTGTTCGCGACCGGGGTCGCACTGCCGTTCGCGGCCAACAGCGCGACGCTGGCGATCGCCGTCCTGCTGGTGCTGTCGCTGCCCGCGTCGCTGCTGTCCGCGAGCGCCCGGGGCGGCGAGGCCGGCGCGCCCGCGGTGGCCGACGGCGTGCGGGCCGGGCTCGGCTGGCTGGCGCGGCAGCGGGTGCTGCGCGGGCTGCTGGGCGCGGCGGCCCTCGTGGCGCTGGCCGACGCCGCCTGGTTCGCGGTGTTCGTGCTCTACGTCGACGTGCGGCTCGGCGCGGGCGCGCTCGGCTTCGGCGCGTTCCTCGCGATCGGCGCGGCCGGCGGGCTGGCCGGCGCACTGCTCGCCGAACGCCTCATCGGCGGGCGACGGCACCGGGCCGTGCTGCTGGGCAGCATCGCAGTCACCGCCGTGACACCGGCCCTCCTGCTGGCCGCGCCGTCGACCTGGGCCGCCGTCGTCGTCGTGGTGGCGACCAGCGGCGGCTTCGGCGTGCTCAGCGTCGCGGCCGTCTCGGTGCGGCAGCGGCTGACGCCGCCAGGGCTGCTCGGACGGGTGACCGCGGCCTGGCGGACGGTGGTGTTCGGCTCCGGCGCGGTCGGCGCGCTGGGCGGCGGCGCGGTGGCGTCGTGGCAGGGCTTGCAGGCGCCGTTCGTGCTCAGCGCCGTCCTGGGTGTGGTGGCGGTGGCGCTGTGGTGGTCGGCCGGACGCGGCCGCGGCCCGCTGATCGCCTAGGTCGCCCGGGGTCCGGAGGGGCGCACCCCTCCGGACCCGCCCGAGCCGGTCAGGCCCAGGCGTACAGCTCGGCGAACGTGTCGCCGCCGTCGGCGGAGACCACGATCGAGCCCTCGAGCGCCGCGTACACGGCACCGTCGGCCCCGACGGTGATCGCCTGCGGCCGCTCCCCCAGCGCACCACGCTGGTGCCACGTCGTGCCGCCGTCAGGGCTGTGCTGCACGGTGCCGTCGGGCGTGACGCCGTAGAGCTCGGCCGTGCGCGGCCAGTCGGCCAGGAACAGCACCGGCGCGCCGTCCAGCGGACCGAATGTCCGGCCGCCGTCGGCGCTGATCCGCGGCCCCTCCTCGGTGGTGATGAGCAGCGTCTGGTCGTCGTCGGGGTGAACGGTGAGGTCGGCCAGCGGGACCTGCCCGAGCCGCTCCCACGTCGTCCGGTCCGCGCTCGACAGCAGCTCGCCGGTGCCGCTGCTCCAGCCGTAGACCATCGACCCCTTGGCGTCGAGGGCATGGAAGTCGACCTCGCCGGACAGCGACCGGCTGACCCAGCTCGCCCCGCCGTCGGCGCTCTCCAGCAGGCCGAGGTCGCCGGGCAGGTCGGTGCGGCCGTTCGGGTGGCCGCTGGCGAGGAACTCACCGGCGCCGGTCATGGTGAAGCCCATGAAGTCGTGGTCGTCCGGGCCGGCCAGCACCGCCGCGCCGGCGGCGCTGATCTCGTACAGGCCCTCGTGGGTGGCGACGTAGAGCAGCCCGCCGGCCGCGCCGAGGCCGTGGATGTGGCTGAACGCGGGCGCCGCGGCGGCACCGGCGGCGTCCGCGGCGCCGCCGCCGAGCATCGCCTCCATCTGCGCGATCTCGGCCTCCTGGGCGTCGACGACGGCCTGGGCCAGCGCCAGCGCCTCCTCGTCGGCGCCGTCGGCCAGCTCGGCCTCGGCCATCGCGATGGCACCGCGGTGGTGCTCGATCATCATCTCCAGCCACAGCCGCTCGAACTCCGCGCCGGTGGCGGCGTCGAGCGCGTCCATGTCCTCGGCCGACATCATGCCATCGGCGGAGCCGCCGCCGTGGCCGTCGTGGCCGCCGCCGGAGCTCGGCGAGGGGTCCTCGCCCCAGCGCTCCAGCATGGCGGTGAGCTGGTCGATCTCGGGCTGCTGGACGGCCTCGACGGCGGCCGCCAGGTCGGTCAGCTCGGCGCTGACGCCGTCGGACGGGACCAGCGCGGCCATCTCGATGGCCTGGGCGTGGTGCTCGATCATCTGCCGGGCGAAGTCGGCGTCGGCCGCGTTGGCGGCGGACGCCGGAGCGGTCGCCGAGGCGTCGGCGCCCGGGTCGTCGGAGTCGCCGCCGCAACCGGCGAGCAACAGGCCGGCCACCGCGATTCCGGTGGCGGGCAGGGTGAAGCGCGTGCGAACCATCGTGTCCTCTCAGAACTGTGCGTGAACATGCGAACGTGCAGGTCGGGCAGAGCCAGACCTGCTACGTGCGCATGACGCACAGGGACACCAGGAGCGCGGAGCCGTGCCGACGCGGCGGCGGCCGGGCCGGGGCCGGCGCCCGCAACAGCGCACCGAGCGGCAACAGCGACGTCCACCGTCGCGGGCCGAGCAGCAGCCAGCCGGCCAGCAGCAGCACGGCGGCGGTCAGCACCGCGAGGCACAGGTGGAACAGCCCGTGCCCGGCGCCGTCATCGTCGCCGGACGTCGCGCCGTGGTCGTTGGGCGCGGCCTGGCCGGCCGGCGCGGCATGGCCCGCCGGCGCGGCGGCGTCCATGGCCGTGACCTGCGCTTGCGCGCGCCCGTCGCCAGCGCCGGCGAGGTGGTGCATCGCGACGAGGCCGACGGCCAGGACCGCGACGAGCAGCAGCCGCAGCGCCAGCTGCCGCAGTGTCCGCCGTCCGGTCCTCACGCACCCACGATAGACACGCCCCGGCGGCGCCGTGCGGATACCCCTCCCCTGTATCTCAGTCGCGCGCCCGGAGTGCCTTGCGCAACTGACGGCGGCGGCGCCAGCCCGGCCGCCGCACGCTGACGCTGCCCATGCTCACCGTCCCGCCGACCCGGACGACGGCGCGCGGGCCGGCCGGCGGCGCCGCCACCTTGACGTCGACGCCGGAGAACCGGGTCTCGACGTCGACGTCGGCGGCGATGTCCTCGGGCACGACGAGCAGCAGCGACGACGCCGACAGCTCGACGTCGACCTGGCAGCCGCCGCCGGCGAACGTCGCCTCGGTGAAGTCGAGCAGCACCGACGACATCGACGCGTTGACGGTGATGCGCTCGGGCACCACCCAGTGGCCGGTGCGCTGGACGGGCGAGCCCTGCGCCCGGATGGCCATCGGCTCGGCGGCCGGACGCGCGGCGACGCCGTCGCCGAGATCGTCGACGACGGCGTCGAGGTCGCCCCGCGTGCGCGCGGCCAGGGCCGAGCCGAGCCGGTCGTCCAGCTCGTCGAGGCCCAGCCGCCCGTCGGCCGCGGCGGCCCGGATGCGCTCGGCCACCTGCTCGCGCTCGGCGTCGGAGACGCGCTGCAACGCGCGGCGGGCGGCGTCGTCATCGGCCATGCCGCGATCCTACGACCGGGCGACGATCAGCGCTCCTCGCGGAACTCCACGTGCCGCTTCGCGACCGGGTCGTACTTGCGCAGCACCATGCGGTCGGGGTCGTTGCGGCGGTTCTTGCGGGTCACGTACGTGAACCCGGTGCCGGCCGTCGAGCGGAGCTTGACGACGGGGCGCAGTTCGGTGCGGGCCATCGGGATCCTTTCCGAGAGTCGGTGGGCGGCGTCAGCCCTGGCGGGCCTTCAGCCTCGGGTTCTGCCGGTTGACGACGAACAGTCGGCCGCGCCGCCGGACGACCTGCGCGCCGGGCTGGTTCTTCAGCGACCTGAGCGAGTTGCGGACCTTCATCGCGACACCTTCCTTACGAGAACGATTCTCATAACGCAGGAGGTGACGCCGATGTTCCCGCTCGGCGCGGCCGCGGCAGCGGGACGACGGCGAGCAGCCGGCCGAGCCCGAGGAAGTCGCCCGGGTTGGTGGTGTACAGCGGCAGGTCGTTGGCCACGGCGGTGGCCGCGATCAGGAGGTCCGCGACGCGACGCCGCGGCGTGCGCCCGGTCGCCAGCACCGCGGCGGACACCTGGCCGAAGACCCGCGCCGCCTCCGCGTCGAACGGCAGCGGGTCGAACGTCGCCTCGGTGTGCTGCAACACGCTGAGGCGACGCGCCCTCTCCTCGGCGTCGTCGGTGTGCAGCGGACCGGCGGACAGCTCGGCCAGCGTGACGGCGCTGATCACCATCTCGTCCGGGAGCCGCGCGGAGTCGAGGGCCGCGAGGTGGATGACGACGTTGGTGTCGATCAGCCCGCGTGTCGGCTCACCAGTCACGGTTCAGCGGGTCTTGGTCGACGGCCTCGTCGACGTCGCGCCGGAACCGCTCGGCGTCGAGCGTCGCCGCCGTCCGGAATGCGGCGACGACGTGATCGCGCGGCACGAACGTCCGCCGCCGCAGCGGAACCAGCCGGCCGATGGGCGTGCCGTTGCGAGTGATGACGAAGGAGCCGCCCCGCTCGACGGAGCGCAGGATGCCACCGGAGTCGTTGCGCAGCTCGCGCTGGGTGATCTCACGAAAGGTGGGCTCAGCCATGACCCGATCATAGCGCAGGCTGCTACGATGTGCTACGGATCGCTACCGCGGGTCAGGCGGCGCGCAGCGGGGCGAGCGCGTCGGCCCAGGCGATCAGCTCGTCGAGCATCGTCGCGGCCAGCCCTGCCTGCCGGTCCCGCGGCTCGGGCCGGACGAAGTCGGCGAAGTCGTCGTACAGCGACAGCGTCACCTGGCCGCGGACGTCGGCGATGCGCAGCATGCCCATGACGCCGCGCAGGTGCTCGACCGCGCGGACTCCGCCGTCGGCGCCGTACCCGACGAACCCGGCCGCCTTGTCGTGCCACTCGGCGTAGACGAGGTCGATGGCGGTCTTCAGCACGCCCGGGTAGGAGCGGTTGTACTCGGGCGTCACGAAGACGAACCCGTCGAACGACGCCACCGTCTCGGCCAGCCGGTGGGTGTGCGGCCGCGTGTACTGCCCGGTCGACGCGGGCAGCGGCTCGTCGAGGTGCGGGAGGTCGAAGTCGGCGAGGTCGACCAGCTCGTACTCGGCGTCGCCGCGCTGTTCGGCGAGGTCGAGCAGCCACTGGGCGACGGCGGGGCCGACGCGGTCCGGCCGGGTGCTGCCGATGATGATCGCGATGCGTGTCATGTCACCGACGCTAGGAACGTCAGCCCGGCGCGGCCATGGGTGGTCGTCTCGCCGTCCTGCGCGATCGTCTCGCGGCCGGCCGGTGGGCGAGACGATCGCCGTAGGGTGAGTGACGTGGACCCGTTGAGCCAGGTCGTCGCCGTCATGCGTACCGGGCGGCCGCGGTCGTTCCTGCTGCGCGCGGCCGGCACGTGGGGCTGGCGGTACCCGCCGGTGCGCGGCGCCGCCTTCCACGTCGTGCTGCAGGGGTCGGGCTGGCTGCGGCCGGAGTCCGGCGACCCGGTCGCGCTGAGCGCCGGCGACGTCGTCCTGTTCCCGCACGGCACCGGGCACGGGCTGGCCTCGGCGCCGTCGACGCCGCTGGTGGAGCTGTGCGCGGGCGATCCCGGGCACCGGGTGCTCACGGCGGGCACCGCGGCGGCGGCGCCCGAGCTCGTCGTGCTGTGCGGCCAGTACCTCGTCGACCACGACCGCCCGCACCCCATGCTGGCCACGCTGCCCGACGTCGTCCTGCTGCCGAACCGGCTGGGCCGGCACCCGTCGCTGCGCGCGGCCGTCGACCTGCTCGGGCGCGAGGTCGACGCGCCGGCCGCCGGGTCCGACGCCGTCGTGCCGGCGCTGCTCGACGCGCTGCTGCTGTACGTGCTGCGGGCCTGGTTCAGCGACGAGACCTGCGCCGGCGCGCACGACGGCGGGTGGGGCACGGCGCTGACCGACGGCTCGGTCGCCGCCGCGCTGGCCGCCATGCACGAGAGCCCAGAGCGGCCGTGGACGGTCGAGTCGCTGGGCGCGGTGGCCGGGTTGTCGCGGGCCGCATTCGCGCGCCGGTTCAGCGCGCTGGTCGGCAGCGCGCCGCTGACGTACCTGACCTGGTGGCGCATGACGACGGCGGCGCGGCTGCTGGCCGAGACCGATCTCCCCGTCGGCGCCGTCGCCCGGCGGGTCGGCTACACGTCGGAGTTCGCGTTCGCGGCCGCGTTCAAGCGCGAGTACGCCCGGCCGCCGGGCCGGTATCGCAGCGAGCGGACGGCCGCCTGAGCTCGGTCACCGCGGCCGCCACCAGCCCGGCGTGCCGCCGCGCCCACGCGTCGGCCAGCGCCGCGACGTCGGCCAGCTCGGTCTCGTCGACGACGAACGACGCGACCGGCAGCGCGGCGCCGAGGCTGTCGAGGACGGGGCGCAGCTGACGGTCGGCGGCGTGCCGCTCGGCCGGGTCGCGCGAGAGCGTCACCGGGACGACGACGGCGCCGGCGAGCGCGGCGTCGGGCAGGCGGTCGAGGAAGAGCTTGAGCACGCCGGTGAACGACGCGCGGCTGACCGGCGTCGCCAGCACCACGACGTCGGCCGTCAGGACGGTGTCGACCAGCTCCGCGACCCCGGCCGACGGCACGCCGGCGAGGTCGGGCACGTGCGCCGTCAGGTCGACGACGTCGCGCCAGACCGGCGGCTGCGGCAGCCGGCCGGCCAGCTCGACCGCGAACGCCGCCGCGACCGCCCGGATGCGCGACGACGGCGCCGTCCCCGCCGTCAGCACCACCAGGTCGACGGGGCGATCGTGCTGCTCAGCCGGCATGGCGGCCTCCTCGGTCCGGGTCGGTTCGCTAATCCTATCAACTCAGTAGGATTTGCTGGAGGGGCGGAAAATCGCGCGCGGCCGCCGTCAGCCGGATGGTACCTTCGGCGCCATGCAGCGCGCCTTTGCGACGACGACGCCGGACACCGTCCCGGCGCGCTGATCCTGTTCGACCGCCCGGGGCGAGTGCCCCGGGTAGCGCCACCGCGGTCACTCGTCCCCCTTCCCAGGGAGACCACCATGCCCGACCACCGCAAACTCGGCCGCGAGCTGGAGCTGTTCGGCTCCGACCCGCTGATCGGCGCCGGCCTGCCGTACTGGCTGCCCGCCGGCGCCGCCGTCCGCCACGCGCTCGAGCAGTACGTCCACGCCATCGAGCAGCGGGCCGGCTACCAGCACGTCCACTCCCCCGTCCTCGGCAAGCGCGAGCTGTACGAGCTCTCCGGCCACTGGTCGCACTACCGCGACGACATGTTCCCGCCGATGCCCGTCGGCGGCGAGGAACTGGTGCTGCGGCCCAGCCTCTGCCCGCACCACGCGCTCATCTACCGCTCGCGCGGGCGCTCGTACCGTGAGCTGCCGCTGCGACTGGCCGAGCTCGGCGGCATGTACCGCTCCGAGCCGTCCGGCGTGCTCGGCGGGCTGACCCGGGTGCGGGCCATCCAGCTCAACGACGCGCACGTCTTCTGCCCGGTCTCGTCGGCCGCGGAGGAGGCGGCCGCCGCGCTGGCGCTGATCCGCTCCGCCCACGCGGCGATGGGGATCGAACCGGTGCGGGTGCGGCTCTCGCTGCCCGACGCCGGCGGCAAGTACGCGGGCGCGCCGCCGGACTGGGAACGGTCGGCGGCGCTGCTGGTCGAGGCGCTGGCCGCGGCCGGCCTGTCGTACGAGTCCGAGGAGGGCGAGGCGGCGTTCTACGGCCCCAAGGTCGACGTGCAGATCGCCGACGCCGCCGGCCGCGAGTCGACCCTGTCGACCGTCCAGATCGACTTCCACCAGCCGGCCCGCTTCGACCTCGAGTACGTCGGCGCCGACGGCGGCCGGCACCGGCCGGTCATGGTGCACCGGAGCATCGTCGGCAGCCTGGAGCGGGCGGTCGCGCAGCTGATCGAGGTGCACGGCGGCGCGTTCCCGCCCTGGCTGGCGCCCGTGCAGGTGATGGTGGTGCCGGTCGGCCCGGAGCAGGACGAGTTCGCGCGCGGCCTGGCCGCCCGGTGCCTGGACGCCGGGCTGCGGGTGTCGGTCGCCGCGGCGGACGAGGGCAGTGTCGGCGCGCGCATCCACGCCGCCCGCCTCGCCCCGTACGTCGTGGTGGCCGGCGCGCGGGAGGTGGCGGCGGACGCAGTGGCGGTGCGCCTGCGGGACGGCCGGCAACTCGACCCGATGCCCTCCGCCGAGGCGGTCGCCCGCATCGGGCGTCAGGTCGCCGCGCGCTCCCTCGAGCTCTGGTCGCCAGGGCTGCCAGGATGACCCCATGACCATCGACGTGCATCTGGTGGACGGCACCTACGAGCTGTTCCGTTACCACTACGCCCCGAACAACCGCGACCCCGAGCTCGGGGCGACCCGGGGCGTGGTCGGGACCTGCCTGCAGCTGCTCGAGCAGGGCGCCACCCACATCGGCGTCGCGACCGACCACGTCATCGAGTCGTTCCGCAACGACCTGTGGCCCACGTACAAGGACGGCTCGGGCGTCGACCCGGCGCTGAAGGCGCAGTTCCCCGTGGTCGAGGAGGTGCTCGCCGCGGCCGGGTTCACCGTGTGGCCGCTCGTCGAGGTCGAGGCCGACGACGGCATGGCGGCCGCGGCTCTGATGGCGGCGCGCGACGAGCGGGTCGGGCGGGTGGTCATCTGCACGCCGGACAAGGATCTCGCGCAGTGCGTCGGCGGCAAGGTCGTCCAGTGGGACCGCCGCCGCGACGCCTGGTTCGACGCCGACGGGGTCCGGGCAAAGTTCGGGGTGGAGCCCGAGTCCATCCCCGACTACCTCGCGCTGGTCGGCGACAGCGCCGACGGCTTCCCGGGCCTGCCGGGGTGGGGTGCCAAGGCCACCGCCGCCGTCCTCGCCGAGTACCGGCACCTGGAGCACGTCCCGTCCGACCCGGCCGACTGGACGGTCACCGTGCGCGGCGCCGCGAAGCTGGCCGCGACGCTGCAGGCCAACGCCGCCGACGCGCTGCTGTTCCGGCGCATCGCGACGGTGGCGCTCGACGCACCGGTCAGCGCCTCCGTCGACGAGCTCGAGTGGACCGGTCCGAGCGACGAGTTCGCGGCCGTGGCCGGCCGGATCGGCGGCCCGCAGCTTGCCGAGCGGGCGGCGGCGCTCGCGGCGGTCCGCGGCTCAGCGCCGCACTGAGGCCCGCCGTCAGCCGGGGACGGGGCGGCCGGGCGGGGTGAAGGCGGCCAGCAGCGTGGCGGTGATCGCGTCGGCCGCGGCCTCCGGGGCCAGCCGCCCGGCGCCGATCTCGTCGGCCGCGCCGTGGACGACCGTGTAGAAGACCGCCACCAGCCAGTCCGCCGTCAGGTCGAACCGGAACACGCCGGCGGCCCGGCCGCGCTCGAGCAGCGACCGCACCCGTCGCATCGGGTTCTCGTGCAGTTCGCGGATCCGCTCCGGCGGCAGCGCCCGCTGCGCCGCGACCAGCAGCATCCGCGACTCGTCGATCACCTTCCAGCTGGACGCCACCAGCCGGGCCAGCGCCTCGCGCGCGTCGCCGGTGAGGTCGACGGCGTCGAGGGCGTCGTGCGCGCGGGTCACCGCCCGGACGAACGCCGCGTCGAGCAGTTCGGTGCGCGACCCGAAGTGGCCGTAGAGCGTCACCCGTCCCACCCCGGCGGCCGCGGCGATGTCCGAGACGCTCGCGTCCGGATCGCGGGCCAGGCAGGCCGCCGCGGCGTCCAGGATCGCGGCGACGTTGCGCTGGGCGTCGGCGCGCTTGCCCGTCGTGACCGGCATCCGTGCTCCCATCTTGTCGAACACCTCTGTTCGAGTTAGTGTACGGTGCACAAGTCAAACAGCTGTGTTCAGGTTAGGGGTAGGGATGACCGCGAATCCGTCCGCCGCCGGTCGGTGGCGGCTGCTGGCGCTGCTCGGGGTGGCGCAGTTCATGCTGGTGCTCGACGTGACGGTGGTGGCGGTGGCGCTGCCCGACATCGGCGCCGAGCTGTCGCTGTCGCGCACCGCGCTGACCTGGGTCGTCTCGGCGTACACGCTGATGTTCGGCGGGTTGCTGCTGCTCGGCGGGCGGCTCGCCGACCTCTTCGGCGCGCACCGCACCGTGCTGGCCGGCCTGACCCTGTTCACGGCGGCGTCGCTGGTCAGCGGGCTGGCGTGGAACGCGGAGTCGCTGATCGGCGGCCGCATCGTCCAGGGCGTCGGCGCCGCGCTGCTCTCGCCCGCCGCGCTGTCCATCGTCGCGACGACCTTCCACGGGCCGGAACGCAACCGCGCCCTCGGCGTCTGGGCCGCTCTCGGCGGCGCGGGGTCGGCGGCCGGCGTGCTGGTCGGCGGGCTGCTGACGGCCGGGCCCGGCTGGTCGTGGATCTTCTACGTGAACGTGCCGGTCGGCATCGTGCTGGTGGTGCTGCTGACGCGGCTGTTCGCCACGGCCGGCGCGGCGGCTCACCCGGCGCACGGCGAGCACGGCGACCCGCGGCCGCGGCGGCTGGACGTGCCGGGAGCGGTGCTGGTGACGTCGGCGACGGCGGCGCTGATCTACGGCCTGGTCAACGCGGGCGACGACGGGTGGACGGGGTCGTCGACCGTCGTGCCGGTCGTGGCGGCGGTCGTGCTGTACGTCGTCTTCGTGCTGCTGCAGCGGCGGCTGCGGGCTCCGCTCGTCGACCCGCGGATCCTGACCCGGCGGCCGGTGCTGACCGGCGTGGTGCTCATGCTGGTGGCGACCGGGCTGCTGATCTCGTCGTTCTTCCTCGGCTCGTTCTACCTGCAGCACGTGCGCGGCCACGGCGCCCTGGTCACGGGGTTGCTGTTCCTCCCGGTCGCGGTGGCGGTCGCGGCGGGAGCGCACCTCGGCGGCCAGGCGGTCGGCCGGGTGGGGCCGCGGCTGGTGGCGGGGGTCGCGCTGACGATCGCCGCCGGCGGGCTCGCGCTGGCGTCCGTCGCCACGACGCGCGACGGCGGGAGCGTGGACACGGCGCTGCTGGTGACCGGCATGAGCATCGCCACGGCCGGCCTCGGCGGCGGGTTCGTCACCGCCACCACGACCGCCCTCGCCCACGTCGACCACCACGAGGCGGGGCTCACGTCCGGGCTGGTGAACACGTTCCACGAGTTCGGCGCCGCGCTGGGCGTGGCGCTGGCGTCGAGCATCGCCGCGGCGGACCTCGCGCCCGGCGCGACCGGCACCGACGGGTTCACCGGGGCGTTCGCGGCCGGGGCCGGCGCCGCCGTGGTGGCGGGCGTGGTCGCGTGGCTGCTGGTCCCGGCCGGCAAGCCGGCGATGACGGGCATGCCGGTGCACTGACCGCACCGGACCAGGAACCGAACCGGCGCCGCGCCCGACTGGCCGCCGCGCCCGACTGGCCGCCGCGTCCGGCTGGCCGCCGCGTCCTAGTGGCCGGGTCCGGCGCCGACCGGCTCGGGCTCCAGCTCGCCGATGGTCGTGCGCAGCCGCCGCAGGATGCGGATCAGCAGCCGCGACACCTGCATCTGCGTGACGCCGAGCTCGTCGCCGATCTCCTGCTGGGTGAGGCCGCGGAAGTAGCGCAGGTAGAGCACGCGCCCGTCGCGCGGCGAGAGGGTGCGGCAGGCGGCCGCGAGGGTGGCGACGGCCTCGGTGCGGGCGTAGCCGCCCTCCGGCTCGCCGAGGAGGTCGCCGAGGGTGGCGCCGTCGCCGCCGGGGTCGGTGGTGGGGTGGTCGAGCGAGACGGCGGCGTAGCACTCGGCGGCGCGGCCCGCCTCGAGCACGTCGGGGAGGTCGGCGCCGAGGTGGGCGGCCAGTTCGGCGGGCGTCGGCAGGGTCCCGCGGGACTGCGACAGCTCGTCTGCCGCGGCGGCCATCGACGCGCGGAGCTCCTGGACGCGGCGGGGCGGGCGCACCGACCAGCCGTGGTCACGGAAGTACCGCTTCACCTCGCCGACGATGGTCGGGACGGCGAACGAGAGGAAGTCGTCGCCGCGGTCGGCGTCGAACCGCTGGGCGGCGGCGACGAGACCGGCGCTGGCGACCTGGTGCAGGTCCTCGGCGTCGATGCCACGCCCCGCGTAGCGGCGGCTGATCGCCTCGGCCAGCCCGAGGTTCCGGACGACGACGTCGTCGAGGGCGCGCTGGCGGGCACGGCCGGACAGCCGGGCGGCCCGGCGGAGGAGGTCGTTGGTGAGGTCGTCGTGCTCGCGTCGCGCCCGCAATCGGTCCTGCCGGTCGGGACGCAGCCGCGCGTGGCCGGGGGACGGATTGGACGAGGTTCGAGTCGGCATGCGCACACCCCTTCGCTGACGAAGCAGGTGGCACGCTGTTTGACCACGGGCTCCCGGGCCGGGCGACGAGACGAACCCGGCCGTTGTGAGAATTCCATCTCCTCGCATTTCCCGGCCGATGTCAACCGATCTGGCAAGATCCGTCCGGGTCGCTGAACGGGCCGGGCGGCGCCGTCACTTCGACTGCGGCAGCTTCACCGACCCGCGCCGGGGCGCGGCGGCCGACGGCGGCGGGACGACCGGTCCGATGTCGCCGTCGGGGGCGTCGTCGAGGTCGACGACGACCGGCGCGTGGTCGCTGGGGCCGGTGCCCTTGCGGGCGTGCCGGTCGACCCAGGCGGCCGCCACCCGCTCGGCGACCGGCCCGCCGGCCAGCACGAGGTCGATGCGCATGCCGAGGTCCTTGTGGAACATGCCGGCGCGGTAGTCCCAGTAGGTGAACACCCGCTCGGACGGCCAGCGGTCGCGGACGACGTCGTGCAGGCCGGCCGACTGGAGGTCGGCCAGGGCGGCCCGCTCGGGCTCGGTGACGTGCGTCTGGCCGACGTAGGCGTCGGGGTCGAAGACGTCGGCGTCGGCGGGCGCGATGTTCATGTCGCCGCACACCATGACGGCGTCCGGGCCGGCCGCGACCTGGGCGCGCAGCGCCGCCAGCCACTCCAGCTTGTACGCGTAGTGCTCGGAGCCGGGCTCGCGGCCGTTGGGCACGTACACCGAGTGCACCCGCACTCCCCCGCAGGTCGCGGAGACGGCGCGGGCCTCCTGGTGCGGGAAGCCGGGCCCGCCCGGCAGCCCGGTGACGACGTCGTCGAGGCCCACCCGGGAGAACAGCGCGACGCCGTTCCAGCGCGCCTCACCGTGGTAGGCCGCCTGGTAGCCGCGCTTCTCGAGCTCGGCGCCGAGGAGGTCCTCGATGAGGTCGTCGGCGAGCTTGGTCTCCTGCAGGCAGACGACGTCGGGGCGGCGCTGGTCGAGCCAGGGCAGCAGCCGCGGCAGTCGCTGCTTGACGGAGTTGACGTTCCAGGTGGCGACTCTCACCGGACCAACCTAGCCGGGCCGGCTCTGGCGCCGCGACGCCCCTGCGTCGAGGATGGGTCCGACAGATCAGGAGAGGTGGTCATGACAGACGCTGTGGCGCCCCGGGACGTCGACTCCACCGACTGGTGGGAGCACCGGCCCGTGTTCTCGGTCGCCGACAAGGGGTCCCGGATCACCGGGCTCGCACCGGGCCGGGCGCCGGGACGCATCACCCCGCGACTGCTGGTCTCGGCGCTGCTGACGTTCGTGGCCTGGGCCGCGGTGACGCTGCTCGGCTCGGTGTCGCTGTGTTCCGCGACGTCCGCCGGCTGTGCCGTCGGTGTCGCCCCGGGCTGGCTGATCGGCGGCCTGCTCGTCCTCGGCTACCTGGCCCTGCTCCTCGCGGTCGGCCTCGGCGAAGACGCGCGCGACCGGTTCGGCCAGCGCCGGGCGGCCTGGCTGTACTGCCGCGCCCCGCTGCTGGCCGGTGTGGTCGCGGGAGCTGGCGCCGGGGCCGCCGTCGCCGTCGGTCCCGACCGGGCCGAGGGCGTGCGCCAGGCGCTCGACGGCGTGCCCGGCACCGAGGCGGCGCTCATCTCGGCGGTCGTCGCGGCGCTGGCTGCGCTCTGGGGCCTGACGGTGGTGGCGCGGCTTCCGTCCGCCCTGCGCCATGCCCGCGAGCGCCAGCAGCGCATCGAGCGGCTCCGGCGCGACGGCCACCGGTACGCGGGACGGCTCCGGCTCGGCGACGTCCGCGTCTGGCTGCACAACGACCCCGAGCTCGACGTCACCGTCAGCTACGACTCGCCGGCCGGCCGCCACGAGGTGCGGGCCCGCATGCGCAGCTCACCCGACCGCGTGCCGAAGGACGGCAGCAGCGTCGTCGTGCTGACCGACCTCCAGAGCGCCGTCCACCTCGAGCTCGACCACGACGCCCGGCCCGAATTCGAGCCGGAGCAGCGCTACACGCCGTCCGAGTAGGCCGGGCGACGGGCTCAGCGGTGCTGCAACGCCAGCCGCACCCCGAAACCGACCAGTACGACACCGGTCACGCGGTCGGCCACGCGGGCGAACCGGGACCGGCCCAGTGCCCGCACCATGAATCCGGCGCCACCGATGACGCACGCAAACCAGAGCATTCCGATGACGTTGTGCACGATCGCCAGTGCTATTCCCATCAGCAGCGGCGACGTGCCGTCGGGAATGAACTGCGGAATGGTCGCCACATAGAAGACGCCGATCTTCGGATTCAGGATGTTCGTCCCGAGTCCGGTCAGCCACGACGCCCACAGCGACCCCGGCGCCGGCGCCGCTTCCGGCAACGCGTCGCCACGCCGGCGCAGGCTCTTCCACAACAGGTGCGCACCCAGCCCGACGAGGTAGACCGCACCGGCCAGCGTCAGCACCCGGTACGCCGTCTCCGACGCCACCAGCAGCGCCGACGCGCCCACCGCCGCCGCGACACCCCACGCCAGGCAACCGGCGCCGATGCCCAGCGCGGCCGCGACGGCGTGCCCGCGGCCGCGGCTCACGGCGGCCCGCAGCACCAGCGCGGTGTCGAGCCCGGGAATGACGGTGAGCAGCGCGGCCACGACGGCGAACGACGCCAGCGACTGTCCGATGGTCACGGATCACCCTAACCCCGGGCGAACCCGGACGGAATTCCGCGTGATTCTACTCGTCGCCACAATGGCGAACAAGAGGTGCGCCGACCGGCCCGTTCGGTTATCGTCAAAAAGGAGCAGCTGCACTTTCCGAACGCGAGAAACGAGGCCGCCCATGGACCGTCTCCAGCACATCGCGACGTTCTGCGGCAACTGCGACTGCGGCTGTCCGGAGCTGTTCCTCGATCAGAACGCCCCGCCCGAGCGCCGCGTGGTCATCACCGACGATTTCGGCCAGCGGGTGCAGATGAGCCTCGCGCAGTTCCGGCTCATCGTCGAGTCGGCCAAGGACGGGCAACTCGACGAGGTGCTGCAGCCGGCCAACGCCTGAGCGCCGGCCGGCGGCAGCGACCACTCAGTGGTAGGCCGGGGCGACCTTGCCCACGGCGTCGCCGATGCGGTGCACCCGCATGGCGTTGGTGGAGCCGGGGATGCCGGGCGGGGACCCCGCGACGATGATGACGAGGTCGCCGCGACGGCACCGCTCCTGCTCGAGCAGCATGCGGTCGACCTGCTTGACCATCTCGTCGGTGTGGTCGACGTGCTCGGCGGTGAACGCCTCGATGCCCCACGACAGCGCCAGCTGGTGCCGGGTGGCGCTCAGCGGGCTGAACGCCAGCAGCGGGATGCCGGGGCGCAGCCGGGCCATGCGGCGGGCGGAGTCGCCGCTCTGCGTGAACGCGACCAGGTACTTCGCGCCCAGCAGGACACCGGTCTCGACCGCGGCCTTGGTGATGGCGCCGCCCTTGGTGCGCGGCTTGGTGCCCAGCGGCGGGATGCGCTCGAGCCCGTGCTCCTCGACCGTCTCGACGATCTTCGCCATGGTGGTGACGGTCTCGATGGGATAGGCGCCGACGCTGGTCTCGCCGGACAGCATGACGGCGTCGGCGCCGTCGAGGACGGCGTTGGCGACGTCGGAGGTCTCGGCCCGGGTGGGCCGCGGGTTGGTGATCATGGAGTCGAGCATCTGGGTCGCGACGATGACCGGCTTGGCCCGCCGCCGGCACAGCTCGACGGCGCGCTTCTGCACCAGCGGGACGTCCCATAGCGGCAGCTCGACGCCGAGGTCGCCGCGGGCGACCATGACGCCGTCGAACGCGTCGACGATCTCGGCGAGGTTCTCGACCGCCTGGGGCTTCTCGACCTTCGCGATGACCGGCAGCCGGACGCCCTCTTCGGCCATGATGCGGTGGACGTCGTCGACGTCGGCCGCGGACCGGACGAACGACAGCGCGATCATGTCGGCGCCGATGCGCAGCCCCCACCGCAGGTCGTCGATGTCCTTCTCGGACAGCGCCGGCACGCTGACGGCGGTGCCGGGCAGGTTGAGACCCTTGTGGTTGGAGACCTTGCCGCCGATGACCACGGTGGTGACGACGTCGGTGTCGGTGACCTCGGTGACCTCGAGCGCGAGCCGGCCGTCGTCGATGAGCACGGCGTCGCCGGCCTCGACGTCGCCGGGCAGCCCCTTGTACGTCGTGGACGCCCGCTCGGCGGTGCCGTCGACGTCCTCGACCGTGATGACGAACGTCTGGCCGACCTCCAGTTCGGCCGAGCCGCCGGCGAACTCGCCGAGCCGGATCTTCGGGCCCTGGAGGTCGACGAGGACGCCGACGTTGCGCTCGGCCTCGGTGGCCGCCTTGCGCACCCGCAGGTACCGTTCCTCGTGCTCCGCGTGGCTCCCGTGACTGAGGTTGAACCGCGCGACGTCCATGCCGACGTCGATCAGTTCCCGCAGCCGCTCCGGCGAGTCGGTCGCTGGACCAAGAGTGCAAACAATCTTCGCTCTACGCACGTCCGCCAACACTACTCATTCTCGGGCTCACACTGCGAGCGGACGGTCGGTGGGCGAGACCGGGGACGGCAGGCGGTCGACCCCGGTCAGCTTCCGGTCGACCGCCGCGGCGACCGAACGGCCCTCCGCGATGGCCCACACGATCAGCGACTGGCCGCGCCCGGCGTCGCCGGCCACGAAGACGCCCGGGATGGTCGTCTCGAAGGAGTCGTCCCGGACGATGTTGCCGCGCGCGTCGAGGTCGACGCCGAGCTGCTCGACCAGCGCCGACTTCTCCGGCCCGACGAACCCCATGGCCAGCAGGACGAGATCGGCCGGGAGGTCGCGCTCGGAGCCGGGCACCGGTTCGAAGCCCGACGCCGTGCGCTCGACCTCGACCACCCGCAGCGCCGTGACGCGGCCGTCTTGGCCGGCGAACTCCAGCGTGGAGACGGCGTAGACGCGCTCGCCGCCCTCCTCGTGGGCGCTCGACGTGCGCAGCATGAGCGGCCACGTGGGCCACGGCGTGGCCGGGTGCCGGGTGCCGGGCGGCTCGGGCATGATCTCCAGCTGCGTGACCGACGCCGCGCCCTGCCGGTGGGCGGTGCCGAGGCAGTCGGCGCCGGTGTCGCCGCCGCCGATGATGACGACGTGCTTGCCCTCGGCGCTGATCTGGCCCGGGACGGTCTCGCCGAGCGAGCTGCGGTTGGCCTGCGGCAGGTACTCCATGGCCTGGTGGACGCCGGCCAGCTCGCGGCCCGGGATGGGGAGGTCGCGCCAGTCGGTGGCGCCCACGGCCAGCACGACGGCGTCGTAGCGGGCCCGCAGCTCCTTGCCGGTGATGGCGGCGCCGACCTCGACGCCGGTGCGGAAGATGGTGCCCTCGGCCCGCATCTGGTCGAGCCGGCGGTCGAGGTGGCGCTTCTCCATCTTGAACTCGGGGATGCCGTAGCGCAGCAGCCCGCCCGCGCGGTCGGCCCGCTCGTAGACGGCGACGGTGTGCCCGGCGCGGGTCAGCTGCTGGGCGACGGCGAGCCCGGCCGGCCCGGAGCCGATGACGGCCACCGTGCGGTCGGTCAGCCGCTCTGGCGGCAGCGGCACCACCCAGCCCTCGTCGAACGCCTTGTCGATGATGGAGACCTCGACGTTCTTGATGGTGACGGCGTCGTCGGCGATGGCGACCACGCAGGCCGCCTCGCACGGCGCCGGGCACAGCCGCCCGGTGAACTCGGGGAAGTTGTTCGTGGCGTGCAGTCGCTCGGCCGCCACCTTCCAGTCGTCACGCCAGACGAGGTCGTTCCACTCGGGGATGAGGTTGCCCAGCGGGCAGCCGTGGTGGCAGAACGGGATGCCGCAGTCCATGCAGCGTCCGGCCTGCTCGACGATGATCGGCAGCAGCGTGCGGCCGATGCCCGGTGGGGGATAGACCTCGTTCCAGTCGCGCAGCCGCTCGTCGACCGGGCGCGGCGTGGCGCCCTGGCGCTGCGTCTTCAGGAAGCCTCGTGGGTCAGCCATGCGCCGCCTCCATGATCGCGACGTCGACATCGCGTCCATCGCGCTCGGCGGCGGCCTTGGCGGCGAGCACTCGCTTGTAGTCCGTGGGCATGATGAGGGAGAACCGGGCCATCGACGCCGGCCAGTCGGCCAGCAGCGCCTCGGCGACGGCCGAGCCGGTCTCGTGGTGGTACGTCGAGATGATGCCGTGCAGCCGGGCCAGCTCGCCGGCGTCGGGGGTCTCGACCTCGACCATCTCGGGGTTGACCCGGCTGGTGTCGAGGTCGAGCACGAACGCCGTGCCGCCGGACATGCCGGCGGCGATGTTGCGGCCGGTGCGGCCGAGGATGACGACGGTGCCGCCGGTCATGTACTCCAGCGCGTGGTCGCCGACCCCCTCGACGACGGCGGTGACGCCGGAGTTGCGCACGCAGAACCGCTCGCCCACGAGCCCGCGGACGTACAGCTCGCCGCCGGTGGCGCCGTAGGCGGCGACGTTGCCGGCGATGATGTTCTCTTCGGCGGCGAACGGCGCGGCGCGGTCGGGGCGGACGATGACGCGGCCGCCCGACAGCCCCTTGGCGAGGTAGTCGTTGACGTCGCCCTCGAGCCGCAGCGTGACGCCGGACGGCAGGAACGCGCCGAACGACTGCCCGGCCGAGCCGGTGAACGTGACGTCGATGGTGTCGGGGGGCAGGCCGGCGCCGGAGGTGCGTTTGGTGACCTCGTGGCCGAGCATGGTGCCGACGGTGCGGTTGACGTTGCGCACCTCGAGCTGGACGCGCACCGGCTCGCTGTGCTCGAGGGCGTCGGTGGCCAGCGCGATCAGCTGGTTGTCGAGCGCCTTCTCCAGCCCGTGGTCCTGGCCCACCACCTGGCGGCGGGCGGCGCCGTCGGGCAGCTCGGGCACGTGCAGGACCGGCGAGAGGTCGAGCCCGGCGGCCTTCCAGTGGCCGACGGCGGCCTCGGTGTCGAGGAGGTCGGCCCGGCCGATGGCGTCGTCGAGGCTGCGCAGCCCCAGCTCGGCGAGGTACTCGCGCACCTCCTGCGCGATGTACTCGAAGAACGTGACGACGAACTCGGGCCGGCCGGTGAACTTCTTGCGCAGCTCGGGGTTCTGCGTGGCGACGCCGACCGGGCAGGTGTCGAGGTGGCAGACCCGCATCATGATGCAGCCCGACACCACCAGCGGCGCGGTGGCGAAGCCGTACTCCTCGGCGCCCAGCAGCGCCGCGACGACGACGTCGCGGCCGGTCTTGAGCTGGCCGTCGGTCTGCACGACGATGCGGTCGCGCAGGCCGTTGAGCAGCAGCGTCTGCTGCGTCTCGGCCAGGCCCAGCTCCCACGGCCCGCCGGCGTGCTTGAGGCTGGTCAGCGGCGCCGCGCCGGTGCCGCCGTCGTGGCCGGAGATCAGCACGACGTCGGCGTGCGCCTTGGAGACGCCCGCGGCGACCGTGCCGACGCCCACCTCGGCGACCAGCTTCACGTGGATGCGGGCGGCCGGGTTGGCGTTCTTGAGGTCGTGGATGAGCTGCTTGAGGTCCTCGATGGAGTAGATGTCGTGGTGCGGCGGCGGCGAGATGAGGCCGACGCCCGGCGTGGAGTGCCGGGTGCGCGCCACCCACGGGTACACCTTGTGCCCCGGCAGTTGGCCGCCCTCGCCGGGCTTCGCGCCCTGCGCCATCTTGATCTGGATGTCGTCGGCGTTGCTCAGGTAGTCGGACGTGACGCCGAACCGGCCGCTGGCCACCTGCTTGATGGCGCTGCGCCGCTCGGGGTCGTACAGCCGGTCGGCGTCCTCGCCGCCCTCGCCGGTGTTGGACTTGCCGCCAAGGCGGTTCATCGCGATGGCGAGGGTCTCGTGCGCCTCGCGGCTGATGGAGCCGTACGACATGGCCCCTGTGGAGAACCGCCTGACGATGCTCTCGATGCTCTCGACCTCGTCGATGGGCACCGGCGGGAGCTGGCCCGTCTTCAGCCGGAACAGCCCGCGCAGTGTCATGAGCCGCTTGGACTGCTCGTTCACCTGCTCGGTGTACTGCTTGAAGACGTCGTAGCGCCCGGCCCGGGTGGAGTGCTGCAGCCGGAACACCGTCTCGGGGTCGAACAGGTGCGGCTCGCCCTCGCGCCGCCACTGGTACTCGCCGCCGACCTCGAGCTTGCGGTGCCGGATGGCGCTGCCGCCGCGCGGGTAGGCCTGGGCGTGGCGCCGTCGCACCTCTTCGGCGACGACGTCGAGGCCGATGCCGCCGAGCCTGGAGGTGGTGCCGGTGAAGTACTTGTCGACGACCTCCTGGGCCAGGCCGACCGCCTCGAAGATCTGCGCGCCGGTGTAGGACGCGACCGTCGAGACGCCCATCTTGCTCATGACCTTGAGCACGCCCTTGCCGAGCGCCTTGATGAGGTTGGCGACCGCCTTCTGCGGACTGACGCCGGGCAGCAGGGTGCCCTGGCGGACGAGGTCCTCGACGCTCTCCATGGCGAGGTACGGGTTGACCGCGCCGGCGCCGTAGCCGATCAGCAGCGCGACGTGGTGCACCTCGCGGACGTCGCCGGCCTCGATGACCAGGCCGACCTTGGTGCGGCTCTTCTCGCGGATGAGGTGGTGGTGCACCGCGGCGGTGAGCAGCAGCGACGGGATGGGCGCCAGCGTGGTGTCGGAGTTGCGGTCGGACAGCACGATGATGCGTGCGCCGGACTCGATGGCCTTCGACGCCTCGGCGCAGATCTCCGCCAGCCGCCGGCCCAGCTCCGCTCCCCCGCCGGCGACGTCGTAGAGGCCGCGGATGACGTGGGTGGCGTAGCCCGGCAGGTTGCCGTCGCGGTTGACGTGGATGATCTTCGCGAGTTGATCGTTGTCGATGACCGGGAACGGCAGCACCATCTGGCGGCACGACACCGGGCCGGGGTCGAGCAGGTTGCCCTCGGGGCCGACGGTGCCGTTGAGCGACGTGACCAGCTCTTCCCGGATGGCGTCCAGCGGCGGGTTCGTGACCTGCGCGAACAGCTGCGAGAAGTAGTCGAACAGCAGCCGCGGCCGGTTCGACAGCGCCGCGATGGGGGTATCGGTGCCCATCGATCCGATCGGCTCGGCGCCGGCCTTCGCCATGGGCGCGAGCAGCAGCCGCAGCTCCTCCTCGGTGTAGCCGAAGGTCTGCTGGCGCCGGCTGACGCTGGCGTGGGTGTGCACGACGTGCTCGCGCTCGGGGAGGTCGCCGAGGCGGACCAGGCCGGCGTGCAGCCACTCGCCGTACGGCTCCTGCGCGGCCAGCTTGTCCATGACCTCGTCGTCGTCCATGACCTTGTGGCCGGCGACGTCGACGAGGAACATGCGGCCCGGCTCGAGCCGGCCCTTGCGCACGACCCTGGACGGGTCGAGGTCGAGGACGCCGGCCTCGGACGCGAGCACGACCAGGCCGTCGTCGGTGATCCAGTACCGGCCCGGACGCAGGCCGTTGCGGTCGAGCACGGCGCCGACGAGATCGCCGTCGGTGAAGACGACCGCGGCCGGGCCGTCCCACGGCTCCATGATGGTGCTGTGGAACTCGAAGAAGTCGCGCCGCGACTTCGAGATGCCCTGGTGGTTCTCCCACGCCTCGGGGATCATCATGCGCACCGCGTGCGGCAGGCTGCGCCCGCCCAGGTGCAGCAGCTCGAGCACTTCGTCGAAGCTGGCGGAGTCGCTGCCGTCGGGCGCGATGACCGGGAACAGCCGGGCGAGGTCGCCGCCGATGACGTCGCTGGCCAGCTGCGACTCGCGGGCGCGCATCCAGTTGCGGTTGCCCTGGACGGTGTTGATCTCGCCGTTGTGCGCGACGAAGCGGTAGGGGTGCGCCAGCGGCCAGCTCGGGAACGTGTTCGTCGAGAACCGCGAGTGCACGACGGCGATGGCGGAGGCCAGCCGCTCGTCGGAGAGGTCGGGGAAGAACGGCTCCAGCTGGCCGGTCGTCAGCATGCCCTTGTAGACCATGGTGCGCGACGACAGGCTCGGGAAGTAGGCGCCGGTGCTGCGTTCGAGCCGCTTGCGCAGGGCGAACGCCTTGCGGTCCAGCTCGATGCCCGCTGTTTGGCCATCGGCCACGAACAGCTGGCGGACGCGCGGCAGCGTCGAGCGGGCGGTCTTGCCCAGCAGCCCCGGCGTGGTGGGCACCTCGCGCCAGACGAGCACCGTCAGGCCCTCGTCGGCGGCGATGCGCTCGGTGGCCGCGACGATCTCGGCGTCCTGCGCGTCGTCGTCGGGGATGAAGGCCAGCCCCGTGGCGTAGTGGCCGGCGGCGGGCAGCTCGACGCCCGCGACCGCCCGGCAGAACGCGTCGGGGATCTGGATGAGGATGCCGGCACCGTCGCCGGAGTCGGGCTCGGCGCCCGAGGCTCCCCGGTGGTCGAGATTGCTCAGGGCGGTCAGCCCGCGGTCGACGATCGCGCGGCTGGCCACGCCGTCGAGCGTCGCCACGAAGGCGACGCCGCAGGCGTCGTGCTCGAACCGCGGGTCGTAGAGACCCTGCCGGTCGAAGCCCTGGGGGTGAGGCGTGAGGCGCATGGCACTCCCGTCGTCGTGAGACTGGCGGCGGGTGCAGGGACGACTCTGGCCCGTGCGTGAAGTTTCGTGGACATTACAACACTTCGGCGCTTGTGTGTTGTCGCGTCTCTCCATGATATCCGCGACCGGGGCCGGTCACCTAGGCGAGAACCCGCTGTTGATCATCGGAATCTCCACCGATGCCCGTTCGTCGCCGCAGATCGTGAGGCCAGCGGACTGTCGGACCGTACAAGTACGTTGACGTCCACGTAGTGCGAACGGCTCCGCTTCCGGCGTGGCGGGGGTGGTTCGTGGCCGTTTCGTGACGTGCCGCAGGGCGAGACCGCCACGGACGAGCAGAAGAGGCCAGCGGACGACCAGTCGAGCAGAGCCGGTAGCCCAACGCCACCTCGGACGGGCGAGCGGCCGGCGAGCCAGCCGATGGTTGGCGGTTCGCTGGCGCTATGGGCCCACCGAACCGCCAGCCATCACCTCAGAAGGACACCGCTCGCTGTCAGCGTCTCGGGGTCGATCAGCACGTTCTGCGTGGCGAGGTCGCCGTGGCAGACCACGAAGTCCTCGCCGGCCGGGCGGGTGGCCAGCAGCTCGGCGACCAGCGAACCAGGTAGCTGGCCCCCACCGACAAGGGCGAGCGGCCAGCGGACCGAGACCAACGGCGAACTCGGTAGCCGAGAACCCACCCACGACCCGCCGGCGGCCAGCGAACGGCAATGCACAGCGGAGTCGGTAGCCGAACCGCCGCCCACGGCCCGCGAGCGGCCAGCGAACCAGGAGCACAGCGAGGAGGGAAGCCGGGCCCATTCTTCGGGCGGCCCCCCGACGCTGCGTGAACGGGGGCGCGGGCGGCCGGGTCAAGCGGTCACGCGTCGCGCGAAGCGCCAAAGGGTCCGCTTGAGGCGGTCTCCCGCGCCCCCGACAATCGAGAGCAGCAGGGGGCTGGCCCACGCGGCGAACCCGGCCAACGGGAGCCCGGCACACCAAGAACCTGCACCGAGAACCCGGCACCCCGCGAGTCGACGGCCGGGGTCAGCTCCCAGCGGGCGAGCTCGCCGAGTCGGCAGCCGACCCCGTCGTCGGCGCCGACTTCGGCGCCTCGGTCGCGGCCTGCGCAGGCACCTCCGGCGCGGCTTTCTTCGCGGCAGCCTTCTTGGTCGCAGCCTTCTTCGCGGCGGTCTTCTGCGCGGCGGTCGTCTTGGTCGCGGTCTTCTTCGCGGGCGACGCCTTCTTCGCAGCAGCGGACTTCGCCGGTGCGGCGTCGCCGGCCTGCTCGGGCGCAGCCTGCTCGGTCGCGGTCTTCTTGGCGGCCGGCGCCTTCTTCGCGGCCGCCGTCGCCTTCTTGACCGGCGCCTTCTTGGCGGCCGTCGCCTTCTTGGCCGTCGTCTTCTTCGCCGCGGCGGTCGTGGCCGTCGTGGTGGCGGGGGCCGTGACGGTGGCGGCGCTCGTCTTCTTCACCGCCGGCGCCGGCTTCTCGTCGGCGGCCTTGTCCCCGGCCTCGGCCGGCTTCGACTCGGCCGGCTTCGCCTCGTCCGCCGCCTTCGGCTCCTCGGCCGCGGTGTCCTTCTTCTCGGTCGGCTTTGGCTCGTCGCCAGGCTTCTTCTCGTCGGCCGGCTTCTTCTCCTCGGCCCCAGCCTTCGACGCCTCAGACGGCTTCGCGTCCTCCGGCTCGTCGTCCGGGAGCGTGATCGGCGTCTCGTCCTCGGCCTTGCCCTTGTCGTCGAACGGGTCGGGCTGGTCGTAGTAGCCGCGCAGTTCCTCGGGATCCTCGCGGCCGGGGTGGCGCTTGAGCGACCAGAAGAAGTAGGCCATCGCCGCCACGAAGATCAGCCCGGACACCCACAGGTTCACCCGGACGCCGAAGATGTGGTTGGCAGGGTCGATGCGCAGGTACTCCCAGAACCCGCGGCCCAGCGTGTAGCCGGCCACGTACAGCGCGAACAGCCGGCCGTGGCCGATGGTGTACCGCTTGTCGAGCCACAGCAGCAGGAACGCCACCGCGACCGCCCACAGCGCCTCGTAGAGGAACGTGGGGTGGAACGTCGCGACGTCGGCGTAGCCGTCGGGCCGGTGGCCAGGAGCGATCTCCAGCCCCCACGGCAGGTCCGTCGGCTTGCCGAACAGCTCCTGGTTGAACCAGTTGCCCACGCGCCCCAGCGCCTGCGCGAACAGGATGCCCGGAGCGGCCGCGTCGGCCATGGCGGCGAACGGGACGCCGCGGCGGCGGCAGGCGATCCAGACCCCGAGGGCGCCCATGGCGATGGCGCCCCAGATGCCCAGGCCGCCCTTCCAGATCTCGAGCGCCTGCCAGGGGTCCTTGCCCTCGCGGAAGTAGAGCTGGTTGTCGGTGATGACGTGGTAGATGCGCCCGCCGATGATGCCGAACGGCACCGCCCACACCGCGATGTCGGCGACGACGCCGGCCTCGCCGCCGCGGGCCAGCCAGCGCCGGTTGGTGAGCCAGATCGCCACGACGATGCCGGCCATGATGCACAGTGCGTAGGCCCTCAGCTCGAACCCGAAGACGTCGATCGAGTTGCTGCTCGGGCTGGGGATGAAGGTCGGCACCACGGCCGGCGTCGCGATCACAGGCGAACCGTACCGGACCGGTCGAACCGGGTCGTCATCGCGGTGTGCTCCAGATCACTGAGTGGCGGACGGGTCCGGCGTCTCGCCCGCGGGCGGGGTGGCCGGCGGCGACGCGAGGCTGCCGCCGGCGGCGACGGTCGCGACGGCGGCGTTGATGCCCTCGGGCGTCCACTGGGTGGAGTCGAGGGCCTCGCCGTTGAGGAAGACCGTCGGCGTGCCGGTGATCTCGTGGTCGCGGGCCGACTCGGGCACCGCGGCCGCCCAGTCCTCGAAGTCGTCGTCGCGGACGCAGCCCTCGTAGTCGCCGCCGATGCCGATCTGCTCACCGAGGTCGACCAGCGTGCTGGTGGACCACTGGGTGCCGGCCGCGGCGAACGCGGCGCTCTTGAACTCGGCCGCCTGGCCCTCCTGCGCGGCGCAGGCGAAGGCGTTGTTGGCGCGGCGGGAGTAGACGGCGCCGGTGAAGTCGAGCGGGTGGTAGACGATGTTCGCCTCACCGGAGTCGATCAGCGTCTGGATGGCGGGGCCGTTGGCCGTCTCGAAGTCCGCGCAGTGCGGGCAGAGGAAGTCCATCCAGTAGTCGATGGTGACCGGCGCGCTGGCGTCGCCGACGAGGATGCCGCCGCCGTCGCCCTCGATGACCTGGCCGTTGCCGGACCCGACGGCGTCGGGCACCGCGACCGGGCCGTCGTCACCGCCACGGCTGGCCGCTACGGCCACCGCGATGATCGCGACCGCCGCCACGATGGCCACCGCCACGCCATAGCGCATCATGCGCTCGCGCCGCTTCTCCTGGCGCTGCTGCTCCTCGCGCATCGCCTTGATGCGCTCGCGGGCCTCGGCCTTCTTGCTGCTCATCGATGGGCTTCCTTCGACACGGGTGAGTTCACGGGGATTGACGAGGGTACAACTTCATTGACCCTGACGTGAGTTCCGGACGCGACGATCACGATGTCGTCACGGCCTCGACGGCGGCCCGGAACTCGTCGGCGCTCATCGCCGCCGGGTTGTCGAGCAGCTCGCCGTTCAGCAGCACCGCCGGGGTGGCTTCGAGACCCTCGTCGCGGAAGGCGTCGAGGACGTGCCGGCCCCAGTCGGCGTAGGTGCCGTCGCGGACGCACGACTCGAACACCGCGTCGTCGAGGCCGACGGCCTGACCGGCGGCCAGCAGGTCGTCGGTCGTGTAGCCGCCGGAGCCCTCCTGCGGCTGGTTCGCAAACAGTTCGGTGAGGTACTCGACCGGCCGGCCGGCGTCGACGGCGCAGCCGAAGGCGTTCGCGGCGCGGTCGGACTCGTCGCCGAGGAACGCGGCCGGGTGGTAGACGACGCGGGCGGTGCCGTCGGCCGTCAGCTCCTCCAGCACCGGCCCGCTCTCGCGCTCGAACTCGCCGCAGAAGGGGCACTGGAAGTCGAACCAGTAGTCGATGGTGACCGGCGCGTTCGCCTCGCCCACGGCCACGCCGGTGCCGCCGTCGACGGCCCCCGACGGGATGGCGCCGGTGCCCTCGGGGCCCTCGTTCGCGCGGTTGACCAGCACGATCGCGACGACGGCGATGACCGCCAGGACGCCGACGGAGATGGCGGCGCGCAGGAACCGCTCGCGCCGGCGGTCGGCCACCGCCTTGGCCTCGGCCTCGGCGCGCAACTGCGCGGCCCGCTGCCGCGCCTGCTCCTTCTTGCTGGCCATCAGCGCGTGCGCACTCCCCCGGCGAGGTCGGCTGCCAGTGCGGCGACGGACGCGACCCCGGCGGCGTGGTCGGGCGCCTCGAGCAGCCGGCGGACGAACGCGGACCCGGCGACGACGCCGTCGGCGTACGCGGCGATCTCGGCCGCCTGCGCGCCGTTGGAGACGCCCAGCCCGACCGCGACCGGGAGGTCCGTGGTGGCCTTCGTCCGCGCGACCAGCCCGGCCGCGGCGTCGCCGACCTGGTCGCGGGTGCCGGTGACGCCCATGACGGAGGTGGCGTAGACGAAGCCGCGGCAGGCCGCCGTCGTCATGGCGATGCGCTGGTCGGTGGACGACGGCGCCACCAGGAAGACGGTGTCGAGGCCGTGCTCGCGGGCCGCCGGGATCCAGGTGTCGTCGGCGTCGGGCGTGAGGTCGGGCGTGATGACGCCGGACCCGCCGGCCGCCGCGAGGTCGCGGGCGAACGCCGCCGCGCCGTAGCGCTGCAGCGGGTTCCAGTACGACATGACGACGGCGGGCGCACCGGTGGCGGCCACCGCCTCGACGACGCGCAGCACGTCGGCCGTGGTGGTGCCGGCCTTCAGCGCGCCCTCGACCGCGGCCTGGACGGTCGGCCCGTCGATGACGGGGTCGCTGTAGGGCAGCCCGATCTCGACGGCGTCGACGCCGGCCTCGACCATGGCCTTCAGCGCCGTGACGGAGCCGTCGACGCTGGGGTAGCCGGCCGGCAGGTAGCCGATCAGCGCGGCGCGGCCCTCGGCGCGCGCCTTCTCGAACGCGACCGTCGTGCTCACGGCTGGACCTCCCCGGACTCGTCCATGAGGCCGAACCACTTCGCGGCGGTGTCGACGTCCTTGTCGCCGCGCCCGGACAGGTTCACCAGGATGGTGGCGTCGGGGCCGAGCCGCTCGCCCAGGCGGCGCGCGCCGGCCAGGGCGTGCGAGCTCTCGATGGCCGGGATGATGCCCTCGGTGCGGCAGAGCAGCCGGAACGCCTCCATGGCGTCGGCGTCGTCGACCGGCTCGTAGGCCGCCCGGCCGGAGTCCTTCAGCCAGGCGTGCTCGGGTCCGACGCCCGGGTAGTCGAGACCGGCCGAGATGGAGTGCGACTCGATGGTCTGCCCCATGTCGTCCTGCAGCAGGTACGAGCGGGCGCCGTGCAGCACGCCCGGCGACCCGGCGGTGATGGTGGCCGCGTGCCGGCCGGTCGCGACGCCGTCGCCGCCGGCCTCGAAGCCGTACAGGGCGACCTCGGGGTCGTCGACGAACGCGTGGAAGATGCCGATGGCGTTGGACCCGCCGCCGACGCAGGCCGCGACCGCGTCGGGCAGCTTGCCGGTGAGGTCGAGCACCTGCTGACGCGCCTCGACGCCGATGATGCGCTGGAGGTCGCGCACGAGCGTTGGGAACGGGTGCGGCCCGGCGACCGTGCCGAACACGTAGTTGGTGGTGGCGACGTTGGTGACCCAGTCGCGCAGCGCCTCGTTGATGGCGTCCTTGAGCGTGCGCGAGCCGGTGGTGACCGGCACGACGGTGGCGCCGAGCAGCCGCATGCGGGCGACGTTGAGCGCCTGCCGGCGGGTGTCCTCTTCGCCCATGTAGATGACGCACTCGAGGCCCATGAGCGCGGCCGCGGTGGCCGTCGCGACGCCGTGCTGGCCGGCGCCGGTCTCGGCGATGACCCGCGGCTTGCCGATGCGCTTGGTGAGCAGCGCCTGGCCCAGCACGTTGTTGATCTTGTGCGAGCCGGTGTGGTTGAGGTCCTCGCGCTTGAGCAGGACGCGCGCGCCGCCGGCTGCCTCGGCACCGAACCGGGCCGCCTCGGTGATCGGCGTGGGCCGGCCGGTGTAGGTGGTCAGCAGGTTGTTCAGGTCGGCCTGAAACAGGGGGTCCTGCTTGGCGGCGGTGTACTCGCGGTCGAGCTCGTCGAGCGCCGCGATCAGCGCCTCCGGGACGTAGCGGCCGCCGTACGGGCCGAACCGGCCGGGCCGGTCGGCGGAAAGGACGTGCCCAGGGTCGGGCCTGGTGTCCACCCGAGTGCTCCTCGATGCGTGGCAGAGATGGCTGACAGGTGACGAGAGCGCGACACGCGCCGTCACCCGCGACGGTATCGCAGCCGGTGGCCACGGCCCCAATCGCCTCGGGTTTTGCCGAACCGCTTGACGCTGCGTCAGCGCCGTCGTTACGTTCCACCGCTGTTACCCATGAGTAAGGAGAGCCGCCTCATGTTCGAGCTCGGCCGTCGCGCGTTTCTGGCCCGGATGGGGGTGCTCGGCGCGGCCGCGGCGATCCCCGCTCTGGCGGCGCCACCCGCCACCGCGGCGCCGTCCGCGCTGTCCCCGCTCGTCGGCCTGCTCCGGCCGGTGCTCGCCGAGTTGTCCCGCGACACCCTGCGCGGGCTGGTCGTGATGGTCTGCCCCGGCCCGGACGCCTACTCGCGCGCCCAGGGCACGCCGCGCGACGAGCCCGGCGCGCTGGAGGCCCGCGGCGACGACTTCATGATCGCGGCGCTGGACGGCTTCGTGCCGTTCCCGGACCAGCTGGCCACGCCGCTGGCCGCCGCGCTGGCGACCGCCGTCGACGACATCGGGCTGCCGCTGCCGACGCTGCCGCTGTTCCCGTCCGTCTGGACGCTGGACCGGGTGCTGCTGGAGCTGCTGGAGAACGACGAGACGCTGCCGTTGTCGCTGGTCGTGGCGTTGCTGCTGAACGTCGTCGCCACCCAGGTGAACCCGCTGGCGGTGAACGGGCCGTTCCTGTCACCGTTCGCGCGGCTCACGCTGGCCGAGAAGGCCGCCGCGTTCGAGCTGCTGGAGGGCCCGGACGCCGACCTCCTCGCGCTGCTGGACGCCGGGCTGCCGGAGCCGCTGCGCTCGTCGATCAGCGGGCTGCTGCGGTTCCTGGCCGGGGCGCTGCTGGAGTTCTCCGCGTTCGGCTCCTACAACGAGTGGGGCGTGTACGACGGGGCCGCTCGCGGCCTGACCGAGCGGCCGGTCGGCTGGCAGCTGTCGGGGTACCAGCCCGACGGCGTCGTCGACGGCTGGGCCGACTTCATCGGCTACTACCAGGACCGGACCGAGGTGGAGGCCTGATGCGCGACGTCATCGTCATCGGCGCGGGCGGCGGCGGGCCCGTCGTCGCGAAGGAGCTGGCCGCGCGCGGCCTGGACGTGCTGATCCTGGAGGCCGGGCCGCGGCACGCCGACCCGGACCGCGACTGGACGCACTACGAGAACGACGCGAACAACCCGCTCACCGGGTTCCTGCGGTTCGGCCCGGCCGACCGCGAGGCGCCGGCGTGGTACCGCGAGACCCCGCAGAACTCGTTCATCTGGCAGCTGTCCGGCGTCGGCGGCACGACGCAGCACTACTTCGGCAACTGCCCGCGCGCCTACCCCGGCGTGTTCGCCGGGTACGACGGCGCGGACCGCGACGTGTACGACACGAAGCACCTGTTCCCGTTCGCGTACGAGGAACTGGTGCCGTACTTCGAGTGGGTCGAGGCGACGCTGCCGGTGCAGACCGCCGCGATGGGCACCAAGGAGCAGGTGTTCTTCCGCGGCTGCGAGGGCATCGGGCTGCCGGTGCAGGCCACGAAGACGACGACGGAGGACTCGTTCCGGCCGCAGGAGAACGCGATCCTGCAGCCCGGCGGGTTCGCCGGCCGGCTGACGGGGCGCGACGACCCGCGGCTGCGGTACCCGTCGGCGACGGGGTGCACGTTCTGCGGCTACTGCATGCAGGGCTGCAGCAAGCCGGCGGGCGCGCCGCGGAACCTGGCGGCGAAGCGGTCCACCGACAACAGCTACGTGCCGATGGCGCTGACGGCGCCGTCGTGGGCGGCGGGTGGGCGGGCCGCGGAGCTGATCGCGGACGCCGTCGTGACCCGGATCCATACGACATCCCGCGGCGGCGCGGTCGAAGCGTCCGGGGTGACCTGGCGGGACGGTGCGAGCGGCGAGACGCACCGCGAGGACGCCCGCGTCGTCGTCCTGGCCGCCGGCTGCACGGAGAGCCCCCGTCTGTGGCTGAACAGCCGGCTGCCGAACCCGAACGACTGGGTCGGCCGCGGCTACACCGACCACTTCTTCGACTGGGTGATCGGGCTGTTCGACGAGGACACCGGCTCCACGCGAGGCGCGGCGTCGGCGGCGCGGGCGGAGTTCCCCGGCCGCGGCGGTATGGAGAACGTCGGGCTCACGCCCGGGCTGCAGCAGTTCGCCGCCGTCTTCTCCGACAGCGGCATCCGTGGCCACTACGCGAACGGGCGCGGCCCGTCGGGTCCGTGGGACGGAGCGGCCGGCCGGATGATCGGCCCCGAGCTCAAGGACGCCCTCATGAACGGCGTCGACCGGCTGCTCAACATCCTCGTCATCACCGACGACGACGTGGAGGCGCAGAACCGGGTCAGTCTGTCGGCGCTTCCGGCCGACGAGCACGGCCCGGTGCCGAAGGTGGCGTTCCACCAGCGGAAGCGGTCGGCGCGGACGCTGCGCAACCGCGAGTTCGTGGCGCGGCGGGCGGCGGAGACCCTGCGCGCGGCCGGGGCGAAGAAGGTCGTGCGGGTCGACTGGCCGCCGCTGCTGCTGCACGTGCAGTCGTCGATGCGGATGGGCGCGTCCGAGGCGGACTCGGTGCTGGACGCCCACGCCGAGGCCCGCTGGGTCAAGCGGCTGTTCGTGGCCGACAACTCGGCGCTGGCCAACTCCTTGGGTGGCCCCAACCCGACGCTGACGTCGCAGGCCCTGGCCACCCGCACGGCGGAGCGGATCTTCGCCACCTACTTCGGTGGCGACCCCTGGGTCCGCTCGGAGTCCCCCATCGAGTCGACGGACGCGCGGGTGACGGACGGCCTGCGGGAGCGCTCGCTGGCGTGACCGGCCTGGGCGGCTGGGGCTGTCCGGGCGGCCTGGGCGGCTGGGCGGCTGGGGCTGCGCCCGAGCGACCTGAGGCCAGCTTGGGCGGCCTGGGCGACCTGGGCGGCCGCGTTCACGCCCTGTTCACGTCCCCCGCCCGTAGGGTGGGTGCCCTCCCGGCCGGGAGGGCACCGCACTCCGCGCCGACCAGTGCGGCCGGCGCCCGCGCCGAGGCGATCTGGGCGGCCGCGTTCACGCGCTGTTCACGCCGCCCGCCCGTAGGGTGGGTGCCCTCCCGGCCGGGAGGGCACCGCACTCCGCGCCGAGGCGAGCGACCGGCGCCCGCGCAGACGGGCGCCCGGCGCGACAGCCACCCGCGGCCGAGCACCCTCACCATGCCGCCGAGCCGTGCCGGGCCGCCGAGCGAGGCCACCCCGAGCCCGGCCGACGAGGCCGGCGTCAGCCCTGGCGGCTGCCCCGGTTGAGTGCGGGGTGGGCACCGGCGGCGACGAGGTCGGCGACGGCGGCGCGGGGGTCCTTGCCGGTGACCAGGGTCTCGCCGACGAGCACGGCGTCGGCGCCGGCACGGGCGAGGTCGATGACGTCGCGGGGGGATTTCACGCCGGACTCGGCGATCTTCACGATGCCGTCGGGCACCACCGGCGCCAGCCGCTCGAACGTGGTGGTGTCGACGTCGAGGGTCTTGAGGTCGCGGGCGTTGATCCCGATCAGCTTCGCGCCGGCGTCGGCCGCCCGCGCCACCTCGTCGGCGGTGTGCGCCTCGACCAGCGGCGTCAGCCCGATGGACTCGGCCCGCTCGATGAGGCTCACCAGCGCGATCTGCTCGAGCGCCGCGACGATGAGCAGCGCGAGGTCGGCGCCGTAGGCGCGCGCCTCCCACAGCTGGTAGCTGGTGACGATGAAGTCCTTGCGCAGCACCGGCGCGTCGACGGCGGCCCGGACGGTCTTGAGGTCGTCGAGGGTGCCGCCGAACCGGCGCCGCTCGGTGAGGACGCTGATGGCCGCGGCGCCGCCGGACTCGTAGTCGACGGCGAGGGCGGCGGGGTCGGCGATCTCGGCCAGGGAACCCCGCGACGGGCTCGACCGTTTCACCTCCGCGATGACCGACACTCCCGGAGAACGGAGCAACGGCAGCGGATCACGGGCCGGCGGCTGCTTGGCCGCCATCTCCTTCAGCTGATCGAGAGGGCACCGGCCCTCACGTTCGGCCAGGTCGGCGCGCACCCCGTCGATGATCTCTTCGAGAACGCTCATCTCCGCCCCTCGCCGGTGCCACCCCGCCGGATCGGTCGACCCGGCGGGTCCAGAGTAACGGCGAGTGATGGGTGCTCTCGACATACCCCCGGTGACGGGCGCCCGACGGGCATGTGCTCACCCCTCCTGAACGGGGTCGAGGGCGTAGCCGACGCCGCGGACGGAGCGGATCGTGAGGGCGCCGCCGAGCTTGCCGCGCAGCGTCGCGACGTGCACGTCGACGGTGCGAGTGCCGACCGGGACGGGGTAGCCCAGCGCCTGGCACATGAGCTCCTCGCGGGTGCACACGAGGCCGGGCCGGTCCATGAGATGGGCCAGCAACGCGGCCTGCAACGGCGTCAGCGCGACCTCGCGCCCGCCGGGGGTCGCCAGCAGCCGGTGATCGACGTCCAGCGTGACGGCGCCGACCGAGACGACCGGCGGACCCGACCGGGCCCGTTCCGACGTCGTCCTGCCGGCACTGTGCATGGCTACCCGATGCTGTCCTCGCCCGTCGCCACGGCGGGCTGCCGGGGGCCGCTCTGGGTGTCGCGCTGCCCCAGGCCCATCATCTGCATGACCTTGCCGACGATGCCGGCGACCACGACCAGGCCGACGCCGCCGATCCAGAACAGCGGCCAGTTGAGCAGCATGACGGCGATGGCGCCGACCACGAAACCGGCGAGGATCAGGATGACCGTGGTCCAGGCGGCCGGGGTGTGGCCGTGCTCGTTGTGCGCCATCAGTGTCACGTCTCCTGTTCGTCGTGGCCTCACGGCCATTGTGCCCGATGACCGCAACCGCGCGTCGGGCGACCTCCCCAGGGGCTCAGCCGGTGGGGTCGTCGCCGCGGTCGAGGGCGTCCCAGGTGGCGCGGTTGCCCTCGGCGGGCTTCGCCGGGGCGCGCCGTGATGCGCGTCCTGCGGTCCGCTCGTACCGCGAGCCCATGGACGGCCAGGACGGCCCGCGCACGGCCACCAGCAGCCCGGCCAGCGCCACCAGCAGCCCGGCCAGCGCCACCGCGACGGCCCACACCGGCGACGTCGAGACGGAGTCGACCGGCCCGGCGGACTCCGGACCGGTCGTCAGCCAGTCGGACACCCGACCGGCGAGGTCGGGCAGCACCAGGACCGCCATGACGGCCTGGACGACGCCCAGCACGGCCAGCACGCCCCCGACGACGCGCCGGCCGGCCCGCCGCAGCGCCGGGACCGCCACGACCGCGGCCAGCGCCACCAGCGCGGCGGCCGGGGCGAGCGGCAGCAGGTCGGACCCCGACACGGTGTCGGACGTCACCGAGAGTGACGACGACTGCTCGCCGCTCCCCCACGGCCGGGACGCCGCGACCAGCCCGAGCACGCCACCGGCGGCCAGCAGGAGCAGCGCGCCGGCGTACTCGCGGCGGGCGGACGGGGTCATCGGACCGGCCGCATCGTCTCGGCGACGGCGATGGCGCGCAGCGCCGCGGCGGCCTTGTTGCGCGACTCCGTCCACTCCGCCTCGGGGTCGGAGTCGGCGACGATGCCGGCGCCGGCCTG
This sequence comes from Jiangella alba, assembly GCF_900106035.1. Lineage (GTDB taxonomy): Bacteria > Actinomycetota > Actinomycetes > Jiangellales > Jiangellaceae > Jiangella > Jiangella alba. The sequence goes on along the minus strand of NZ_FNUC01000002.1, from coordinate 212,344 downwards.
CACGTACCCGACGCCGTCGCGGATCAGTGCGGTGCGGATGGCGATGGCGACGTCGAGGTCGCCGGCGAAGTCGAGGTACCCGACGACGCCGCCGTAGACGCCGCGGCGCACCGGCTCGAGGTCGTCGATGATCTCCATGGCGCGCACCTTCGGCGCGCCGGACAGCGTGCCGGCCGGGAAGCAGGCGGCGAGCACGTCGAGCGCCTCCTGGTCGTCGCGCAGCCGCCCGACCACCGTCGACTCGATGTGCATGACGTGGCTGTAGCGGCGCACCGTCATGAAGTCGACCACCTCGACGGTGCCGGGCGCGCAGACCCGGCCGAGGTCGTTGCGGGAAAGGTCGACCAGCATGAGGTGCTCGGCCCGCTCCTTGGGGTCGGCGAGCAGTTCCTCGGCCAGCGCGGCGTCGGCCTCGGGGGTGTCGCCGCGCCACCGGGTGCCGGCGATGGGGTGCGTCATGGCGCGGTCGCCGTTGACCTTGACCAGTGCCTCCGGGCTGGACCCGACCACGGAGTAGGCGCCGTCGCCGTCGCCGCCGGGACCGGGCAGCCGGACGAGGTACATGTACGGGCTCGGGTTGTCGCGGCGCAGCACTCGGTAGACGTCGAGCGGGTCGGCCGTGGTGGGTGTCTGGAAGCGCTGCGAGAGCACGATCTGGAACGCCTCGCCGGCCCGGATCTCCTCCTTGGCCCGCTCGACGGCGGCGATGAAGTCGGGCTTCTCGGTGCGGCTGTCGTGCCGCGGCGGCACCTCGGGGTCGTACGCGGCCACCGACGACGGTGTCGGCTGGGCCAGCTCGCCGGTCATGCGGTCGAGACGCTCGACCGCGTCGGCCCACGCCTGGTCGACCCGTTCGTCGCTGTCGTCCCAGTTGACGGCGTTGGCGACGAGCAGGATGGTGCCGTCGTCGTGGTCGAGGACGGCGACGTCGGTGGCCAGCAGGAAGGAGAGGTCGGGCAGCGCCAGGTCGTCGACGGTGGTCGACGGCAGCCGCTCCAGCCGCCGCACGGCGTCGTAGGAGACGAACCCGACCAGCCCGCCGGTCAGCGGCGGCAGGCCGGGCAGCCGCCGGCTCTTCAGCGCCCGCAGCGTGCCGCGCAGCGCCTGCCAGGGGTCGCCGCCGGACGGCAGCCCCACCGGCGGGTGGCCGTGCCAGACGGCCTCGCCGTCGCGCTCGCTGAGCACCGCCGCCGACCGCGCGCCGACGAAGGAGTAGCGCGACCACACGCCGCCGTGCTCGGCGGACTCGAGCAGGAACGTGCCGGGACGGTCGGCGGCCAGCTTGCGGTACACGCCGACCGGGGTCTCGCCGTCGGCCAGCAGCCGGCGCACGACCGGGATGACGCGGTGCTCCTTGGCCAGCACCCGGAACGTCTCGAGATCGGGGGTGACGTTCACGCGGCGGCGCCCGGGACGGAGTCGAGCAGGCCGTCGTCGAAGCAGGTGCGGGTGCCGGTGTGGCAGGCCGGGCCCTCCTGGTGGACCTTGAGCAGCAGGGTGTCGCCGTCGCAGTCGAGGCGCACCTCGCGCACCCACTGCCGGTTCCCGGACGTCTCGCCCTTCACCCAGTACTCGCCGCGGCTGCGGCTCCAGTAGGTGGCACGGCCGGAGGTGAGCGTGCGATGCAGCGCCTCGGCGTCCATCCACGCGAGCATGAGCACCTCGCCGGTGTCGTGCTGCTGGACGACCGCGGGCAGCAGGCCGTCGGGCGTGAGGGTGAGCCGGGCGGCTACGGTGGGGTCGAGCCCATCGGCGGCATCGCGCATGCGCCCATTGTCCCCGACGCGCTCGTGGCCGACGACACGCCTCCGGATGTCTGGTATCGCATCGTGGACGAGAAGATGACCAGCTAGGGTGCGGTGGTTGGGTACACAGCGCACCGACTCTTGACGAAGGAGCATTCTCGTGGCAAGCACGTCCCGCGTCGCCTTGGCGACGTCGGCCGCCGTTGCCGCGGTGCTGCTGCTCGCCGGGTGCTCGGACGACGGCGACGAGCCCAAGCGCGACGCGTCGGGCAATGTCACCGAGTCCGCCGGCGCCGACGTCTTCGACGTCCAGGTCGGCGACTGCCTCGGCGATTTCGGCGACTCCGAGCAGGTCACGGACGTCTCCGTGGTCCCCTGCGACCAGGAACACGCGCAGGAGATCTACGCCACGGCCGAGATCCCCGACGGCGAGCTGCCCAGCGACGACGACCTGCGGGCCCAGGCCGAAGAGACCTGCACCGCCGAGTTCGAGGCCTACGTCGGACTCCCCTACGCCGAGTCCGCGCTCGACTTCACCTGGCTGCAGCCCACCACCGAATCGTGGGACCAGGGCGACCGCGAGCTCGTCTGCCTCGTCAACGACCCCGCCGGCCCGGTGACCGGCTCGCTGCAGGGTGCGAACCGCTGAGGCGTCCGGTGACCGTCACCACCACGAACTCCGCCGACCGCCAGAGCGGCCGGCGGCGCAAAGACGCCGTGCCATCGGCGTGTACAACCTGAAGGAGACAATGATCGTGCGCATCACGATTCGTACGGCCGTCACGGCGCTCGCCGCCGTCGCCGCGCTGAGCCTCAGCGCGTGTGGCGACGACTCGTCGGACGACGCCGGCGGCGACTCGACCGCCACCACCGAGGAGACCCCCGCGGAGGACGAGACCCCCGCGGAGGACGAGACCCCGGCCGAGGACGAGACCCCGGCCGAGGACGAGGGCGCCGGAGGCGAGACCCAGGACGTCTTCGACGTCGGCCTGGGCGACTGCATCAGCGACTTCAACGCCGAGGAGCAGATCAGCGAGCTGACTGTCATCCCGTGCGAGGAAGAGCACGACCAGGAGGTGTTCGCGGTCTTCGAGGTCCCGGACGGTGACTTCCCTGGCTCGGAGACCTTCCAGTCCCAGGTCGAGACCGACTGCGTCGGCGAGTTCGCCACGTTCGTCGGCATGGACTACCAGGAGTCGGCGCTGGACATCCAGTGGCTCGAGCCGACCGAGGAGTCGTGGGCGCAGGGCGACCGCGAGCTCGTCTGCACCGTGTTCGACCCGGCCGGCCCGGTGACCGGCACCCTCGAGGGCGCCGGCCGCTGAGCCGCGGCTGCGGCCTGGGTCAGCGCGACTGGCTGACCCAGGCCGCATGCAGGGCGGCGTACACGCCGCCCTTCTGCACCAGTTCCGCATGCGGGCCGGACTCCACCAGCCGGCCGCGATCGAACACGAACACCTCGTCGGCGGCCTCGGCGGTGGACAGCCGGTGCGCGATGGTCACCGACGTCCGGCCGCGGGAGATGCCCTCGAGCGCCCGCGCCAGCCGCACCTCCGTCGCCGGGTCGACCGCGCTCGTGGCCTCGTCGAGGACCAGCAGGTCGGGGTCGGCGAGGTAGGCCCTGGCCAGCGCCACCAGCTGCCGCTCGCCCGCCGACAGCGACTCGCCGCGCTGCCCGACCGGCGTCTCCAGGCCGTACGGCAGGGAGTCGAGCCACTCGCCCAGTCCCAGCTCGGTGACGGCGAGCAGCAGTTCCTCGTCGGTCGCCTCGGGCTTGCCGTAGCGCAGGTTCGCCGCCAGGGTGTCGTCGAACAGGAAGCCCTCCTGCGGCACCATGACCACCCGTTCGCGCAGCGACGCGAACCGCACGTCGCGCAGGTCGGCGCCGTCGACCAGCACCCGGCCGCGCACGGGGTCCATCAGCCGTGTCAGCAGCTTGGCGAACGTCGTCTTGCCCGAGCCGGTCTCGCCGACCACCGCCACCCGGGTGTGCCGGGCGATCGCGACGTCGACGTCGTGCAGCACCGTCGGGCCGTTCGGGTAGCCGTAGGACACGCACTCGAAGCGGACGTCGATGGGGCCGCGCGGCAGCCGTACGCCCTGCTCGCCGGGGTCGGCGACGTCGGCCTGGGTGTCGAGGATGCCGAGCACCCGCCGCCAGCCGGCGATGGCGTTCTGCGCCTCGCTGAGCACCTCGGTGCCGACCTGGACCGGCGCGACGAACAGCGTGACCAGGAACAGGAACGCGAGCATGCGGCCCAGGCTGATGTCGCCGGCGACGCCGAGCAGCACGCCGACCACGACGATGGCGGCGTTGGCCAGTCCGGCCACCACCTCGCCGGTGGAGAACGCCGTGGCCGCGAGGCGCTGCGCACGGCTGGCCGCGACCCGGTGCGACTCGACGGCGTCGTCGATGCGCCGCTGGGTGCGTCCCTCGACGGCGTAGGCGCGGACCGCCTGGGCGCCGACCACGGCCTCGGAGATGGAGCCGAGCATGCCGCCGACCCGCTCGCGCACCACCATGTACGCCGACGACAGCATGCGCTGGAACGTCCGCAGCGCCAGGAACAGCGGCAGGAAGCAGACCCAGACCAGCAGCGTCAGCTGCCACGAGTACACGGCCATGACGATGGTCGCGATGACCAGCTGGCCCATGCTGGCGAGCATGATCAGCCCGCCCCACTGGACGAACTGGGAGATGGTGTCGACGTCGCTGGTGACCCGGGAGACCAGCGAGCCGCGCCGCTCGGTGTCCTGGGTCAGCACGGAGAGGTCGTGCACGTGCCGGAACGCCTTGGTGCGCAGCGTGGCGAGGCCCGCCTCGCTGGCCCGGAAGATGCGCCGGTTCATGTGGTAGGCGGCGACGACGGTGAGGACGATGCCGACGCCGGCCAGGCCGACCATCCAGCGGACGTAGCCGAGGTCGGCGCCGCCGGACGCGTTGAGGCCGTCGTCGACGGTCTGCTGGACGGCGATCGGCACGACCACCCGCCCGGCGGTGGCGACCAGCGCCAGCAGCAGCGTGACCCCCAGGCCCTGGGTGATCTCCGGCGACAGTGAGAGGCCGCGCCGGAACGTCCGCCACGCTCCGTCGGCGCGGACGTCGCCCAGCTGCGATCCCTGGCTTGCTACGGCACTCATGACCGGCCCTCCTGCTCGGTGCCGGCCATGGCCCGCTCGGCGGCGTCGCGCTCGTACGCGGTGATCAGCTCGCGGTAGCCGGGCGACGTGGTCAGCAGCTCGGCGTGCACGCCGCGGGCCGACACCCGGCCGTACTCGACGAAGACGACCTCGTCGGCCAGCGCGATGGTGGCCCGCCGGTAGGCGACCACGACGACGGTGGACGGCAGCGCGGCGTCGCGCAGCCCGGCCAGGATGCGCCGCTCGACCTCGGGGTCGACGGCGCTGGTGGCGTCGTCGAGGACCAGCAGCCGGGGCCGGCGGACCAGCGCGCGGGCCAGCGCCAGGCGCTGCCGCTGCCCGCCGGACAGCGTGGCGCCGCGCTCGCCGATGCGGGCGTCGAGCTCGCCGTCGAGGTCAGTGACGAAGCGGTCGCCCTGGGCCAGCCGCAGCGCCGCCCAGACGTCGTCGTCGGGGACCGTGAGGCCGAGCGTGACGTTGTCGCGGACGGTGTCCTCGAAGATGAACGGCTGCTGGAACACCAGCGACACCGCGCCGGCCACCTGCCCGGGCTCGAGCTGGCGCAGGTCGGTGCCGTCGAGCAGCACCGCGCCGGTGACGGGGTCGACCAGCCGGACCAGCAGGCTGGCCAGCGTCGACTTGCCCGACCCGGTGGACCCGACGACGGCGATGGTGCGGCCCGGCTCGACGTCGAGGTGGACGCCGTCGAGCACCGGGGTGCCCTCGACGTAGGAGTAGCCGACGTCGTCGAGGCCGAGGCGGGCCGCGCCGTCGCCGCTGCCGTTCGTGGCCAGCCGGGCGGTGCCGTGCGGCAGCGCCCCGGTGGCGTCGAGCACCGCCTGCACCCGCCGCCAGCCGACGGTGGCGCGCGGCAGCTCGCCGAGCACGAAGCCGATGGCGCGGATGGGGAACGCGGTGATGGTCAGCAGGTAGGCGACCTGTACCAGCGTGCCGGGCGCCAGCGAGCCGTCGGCGACCCGCGCCGAGCCGATGATCAGCACCGCCAGCACACCGAGGTTCGGCAGCGCCTCGAGCAGCGGGTCGAACGCGCCGCGGATGCGGCCGACCGCCGCGTTGGCGTCGCGCAGCTGGCCGGCGACCTTGGCGAACCGGGCGGTCTCGGCGGCCTCGCGGCCCAGCGCCTTGACCACCATGGCGCCGTCGAACGACTCGTGCGCCACGCCGGACAGCTCCGCGCGCAGCGCCTGCGCCCGGGTGGCCAGCGGCGACAGCCGGCGCTGGTAGAAGAAGTTGAGCAGCAGGATGCCCGGGAACACCAGCGCGCCGACCAGCGCCAGCCAGGGGTCGGCCAGGAACATCGACACCAGCGCGAACACCAGCATGACCACGACGCCGAGCGCGAACGGCAGCGGCGCGATGGGCCAGAACGACGCCTCGACGTCGGCGTTCGCGTTGGACAGCAGCTTGCCGGTGGAATGCTGGTGGTGCCACGACAGCGGCAGCCGCAGGTACTGGCGGCTCACCCGGCGGCGGTAGCGCGCGTTCAGGCGGTACTGCCCCAGCCCGGCGAAGTACCGGCGCACCACGATGCCGGCCGCCTTGACCAGCGCCGTCACCATGATGGCCAGCGCCGCCAGCGCCAGCGCGCCGGTGGTGGTCTCGCCGTCGCGGAAGGCCGGCACCACGACGCGGTCGGTGACCCGCCCGATGACCTCGGCCGCCGCCACCGTCGCCAACCCGTACACCGCGCTGCCGGCGACCGCGATGCCGAGGATGACCGGTTCGTCGCGCATGGCCCGGACGAGGATCCGGACCCCCTCGCGCAGGGTGGCCTGCCGCTCGTCCCTCACATCACTCGCTCTCTGCGCTCCCGACTGCGGCCCTCGGAGGGCGCGCAGGCGTGCTCGAACGCGCGCGCGAATATCCGTGGGGTGCCCGGCTTTGTACGGTACCAACAGCCGCCGACACGCCTGTAATCCGTTTCCACCGAAACGGCCGGGCGGCCGCACCGGTGATGGTCGGCGGTTTGCTGGCGCTCAGGCACCAGCAAACCGCCAACCATCATGCGCAGTGAACGAGCGCTGCCCGCCCCACCGAGATCGGCGGGACGGGCAGCGGTGACGTGCGGGCGGTGTCAGGCCGTGGCGCGGCGCGAACGCAGCAGGAACGCGAGCCCGACGATGCCCAGCAGCGCGGCCGCGGCCAGCGGCAGGCCCGGGCCGGAGCCGGTGTCGGGCAGCGGCTCGCCCGTCTCGTCCGGCGACGGCTGCGCGGTCGGCGTGGCCGAGTCGGTCGGCGACGGCGTCGGGGTGGGCGTGGGCTTCTCGACGACCTCGATGGTGACGGTGGCCGGCTCGGACGTCGCGGTGCCGTCGGAGACGGTGAAGGTGAACGCGTCGTCGCCGGTGTAGCCGTCGGCCGGGGTGTAGGTGAGGTCCGGCGCCTCGCCGCTCAGCGTGCCGTTCTCCGGCTCGGACGCCAGCTCGTAGCTGAGCTCGTCGCCGTCCTCGTCGGTGCCGGTCAGCGTGATGTCGACCGGGGTGTCGACGGTGGTCTCGACGGCCTGGTCGTCGGCGACCGGCGGGTGGTTGGCCTCGAACGTCCCCGCCGCGATGACGACGGTGGAGTCCAGCGCGAGGTCCGACGCGTCGGCGATGGCCAGCTTGATGTGGTTGACCTCGCCGGCGGCGACGTCGGCGGCGCAGGTGAGCACCGTCGTGAAGCCGTCCAGCTCGGTGGCGTGCGTCGCGTCGGGCAGCTCGTTGTCGACGAACAGCTCGGAGTTGAGCGACCCGTTGATGGTGTTGATCGAGACCGGCTGGGCGTCGTCGCCGACGACGGCGCAGTTCTCACCGTTGACGAAGAAGCCGAAGACGTCGTTGTACTGGGAGTCGACCCACTCGTTGTACTCCTCGGAACCGAAGATGTAGTCGAAGCGGATCTGCTCGGTCTCCGGGACGAAGTCGAACTCCAGCACGGCGGCGTCGTTGGTCGGGAACGACGCCAGCGGGTCGAGGTCGGCGTCGCCGGGCAGCGCGTGCTCGGTGGTCAGGTCGTCGGCGACGTTGGGGCCGAGGACCGAGCTGCGGTCGCCGCCCACGGCGCCCGACGACAGCGCGACGCCGCCGGGGACGCCGAACACGTCGTCGAAGCCGCCGGCCAGCCCGGCCGCCTGCGGGCTGCCGGTGTAGACGACGTTCTCGGCGGTGACGCCCTCGCCGAGCAGCGACTCGACCAGTTCCTCGGCGGTCAGGCCGCCGGTGTCGAGGTCGGCGACGGTCTGGTCGCCGACCCCCTCCCCCTTGGCCGACAGCGGTGCGGACCCGCCGCGCGCGTCGTCGGCGGCCAGCGCGGCCGGAGCGCCGGCGGCGATGATCAGTGTGGCGCCCGCGACCAGCGCGGACGTCCTGCGGGCAGACGTCAGAGACCTCACAGGTGTGCCCCCCTCAAGGCACGGCGACGCCGTGGCGCCGCCGAGAAAGTCAAAGAATCAAAGTTTCGTGTCGGGGTCCGCTGGGTAGCGGACCGCGTCAGCCTAGCGGTATTCGTCGCCGTTTGCGGCGACCCGGCCGGTATGTGTTTCGCGCGTCCTAACGGACGGTATGACCGGATTCCGCGAGGGCCGACTTGACCTCGCCGATGCGCAGCTCACCGAAGTGGAAGACGCTGGCCGCGAGCACGGCGTCGGCGCCGGCGCCGACGGCGGGCGCGAAGTCGGCCAGCGCCCCCGCGCCGCCGCTGGCGATCACCGGCACGTCGACGACGGCCCGTACGGCGCGCAGCAGCTCGAGGTCGTAGCCGTCCTTGGTGCCGTCGGCGTCGACGGAGTTCAGCAGGATCTCGCCGGCGCCCAGCTCGGCCGCCTTCGCCGCCCACCCGACGGCGTCGATGCCGGTGCCGGTGCGCCCGCCGTGCGTGGTGACCTCGAAACCGGACTCGGTGTCGCCGCCGCGCCGCGCGTCGACCGACAGCACCAGCACCTGGCTGCCGAACCGGTGCGCGATCTCGGCGACCAGCTCGGGCCGGGCGACGGCGGCGGTGTTGACGCCCACCTTGTCGGCGCCGGCCCGGAGCAGGCGGTCGACGTCCTCGACGGCGCGCACGCCGCCGCCGACGGTCAGCGGGATGAACACCTGCTCGGCCGTGCGCGACACGACGTCGTACGTGGTGGAGCGGTCGTCGGACGACGCGGTGATGTCGAGGAACACCAGCTCGTCGGCGCCCTCGGCGCCGTAGGCGGCGGCCAGCTCGACCGGGTCGCCGGCGTCGCGCAGGTCGGCGAACCTCACGCCCTTGACCACGCGGCCGGCGTCGACGTCGAGGCAGGGGATGACCCGGACGGCCACGCTCACGCCGTGGCCACCTTCAGCGCCTCCTCCAGCGTGAACTGGCCGGCGTACAGCGCCTTGCCGATGATCGCGCCCTCGACACCCAGCTCGACCAGCGAGCGCAGCGCCGCGACGTCGTCCAGCGACGACACCCCGCCCGACGCGACCACGGGCTTGGACGTGCGCGCGCAGACCTCGCGGAGCAGGTCCAGGTTGGGCCCGCGCAGCGTGCCGTCCTTGGTGACGTCGGTGACGACGTAGCGGGCGCAGCCGTCGCGGTCGAGCCGCTCCAGCACCTCCCACAGGTCGCCGCCCTCGCGGGTCCAGCCGCGGGCGGCCAGCGTGGTGCCGCGGACGTCCAGCCCGACGGCGACGCGGTCGCCGTGGCGGGCGATGGCCGACGCCGTCCACTCCGGGTCCTCCAGCGCGGCGGTGCCGAGGTTCACCCGCCGGCACCCCGTCGCGAGGGCCGCGGCCAGCGACTCGTCGTCGCGGATGCCGCCGGACAGCTCGACGTCGACATCCAGCTTGCCGACCACCGCCGCCAGCAGCTCGCGGTTGGAGCCGCGGCCGAACGCGGCGTCGAGGTCGACCAGGTGCACCCACGGCGCGCCCGCGCTCTGCCACGCCAGCGCGGCCTCCAGCGGGTCGCCGTAGGACGTCTCGGACCCGGCCTCGCCCTGCACCAGGCGCACGGCCTGGCGGTCGGCGACGTCGACGGCCGGCAGCAGCTCGAGCACCGTCATCAGAGCTTCACCGCCCGGAACCGCAGCCGGCGGTAGTCGGCCCACCACGCGTCGTCGTGCCACAGCGCCGGCCGGGCCAGCTCGTCGGCGCGCGCCAGCACGTCCGCGGGCAGCCCCTCGACCTGCGTCGACGCGAACATCTCCAGCCACTTCGTGAGGCCGTCGGGGCCGGTCAGCTTGGTCGGCCGGTCGTAGAAGTCGAGCTGGCGGATCTCCAGCCCGGCGTCCTCCAGCATCGCGGCGTACTCGGCCGGCGAGTTGAAGAACCACGGCCAGCTGCGCTCGGGCAGCCCGGCCTCGCGGCAGGCGCGGTCGACGGCCGCCGTGATGGCCGCGACGTTGCCGGTGGCGCCCATCTCGGCGACGAACCGGCCGCCCTCGCGCAGCGCGTCGGACACGCAGCCCAGCACCTCGACCTGCGCCGGCATCCAGTGCAGCGCCGCGTTGGAGACGACCGCGTCGACCGGCTCGTCGACGGTGAAGTCGTGCGCGTCGGCGACCCGCAGCTCCGCCGCGTCGCCCAGCCGCTCGCGGGCGGCGTCGATCATCGCGGGGTCGGCGTCGATGCCGATGACCCGCGCGCCGGCGTCGATCAGCCGCGCCGTCAGCTCACCGGTGCCGCAGCCGAGGTCGAGGATGGCCTCGCCGGCCTGCGGCTGCAGCCAGTCGAGCAGTTCCGCACCATAGGCGGCGACGAACGCGAAGTCGCGGTCGTAGGCCCGTGCGTCCCAGTTGGTCACCGTCACAAGCTCCTCATCCAATTCTCCAGCAGGTGCAGCCCCGCCTCACCGGACTTCTCCGGGTGGAACTGCGTCGCGGTCAGCGGCCCGTTCTCGACGGCGGCGACGAAGGTGTCGCCGTTGTGGTCCGAGGTGGTCACCAGGGGCGGCTTCAGCCGCTCCGGCGGTGGCATGACCCACTGGCGGACACCGTACGAGTGCACGAAGTAGAACCGCTCCTTCTCCACCCCGTCGAACAGCACCGAGCCGTCCGGCGCGTCGACGGTGTTCCAGCCCATGTGCGGCAGCGGGTGCGCCCGCAGCCGCTCGACGGTGCCCGGCCACTCCCCCATGCCGTCGGTCTCGACGCCGTGCTCGACGCCGCGGTCGAACAGGATCTGCATGCCGACGCAGATGCCCAGCACGGGACGGCCGCCGGCCAGCCGCCGTCCGACCACCTCGTGGCCGCGGGCGGCGCGCAGGCCGGCCATGCAGGCGGCGAACGCGCCGACACCGGGGACGACGAGGCCGTCGGCCTCGGCGGCGGCCTGGCGGTCCGAGGTCAGCGTGACGTTGGCGCCGACCTTCGCCAGCGCGCGCGTGGCCGACCGGACGTTGCCGGATCCGTAGTCGAACACGACCACGTTGCGGTTGGGTTGCACGTCACTCATCGTCCACCTCGCCGTGTCACACTTCCAGCGTGACCCTCGACGATCGTGCCGCCGCGCTCGGCCGGCGTTGGCCGCTGCGGGTCGCCGTGGGCTCCGCGGCGGTCGCGGTGGCGGGTCTGGCCACCACCGGCGCCGGCGGCTGGTACTACGCCGACGAGCTGCTGCAGGTGCGTCCCGAGCCGCCCGACTACCCCATCGAGGTGGTGGCGGTCGTCGGCAGCACGGTCACGCTGTCGGGCCCGGGCGCCGACGAGCCCGGCGTCGTCGGGCTGCAGTGGCCCGGCGGGTTCGCCCGCGTCGGCCCTGACATCGACGTCACCGGCGACTACGTCCTGCGCAGCATCCAGCCGTACCCACAGCTGCCCGCCGTGGGCGCGAACGTCCGCGTGGCCTACTACGCCGCGCCCGACGACCTGCGCGACCTCTCGCGCGTCGCCGGCGTCGCCGCCCGGGCCGTCGAGTTCGACGGCCCGCTCGGCAGCTACCCGGCCACCTACCTGCCGGGCGAGGGCGAGCGCTGGATGATCCACGTGCACGGCCGCGGCGCCACCCGCGCCCAGGCGTACCGGCTGGTCCCCACCGTGCACCGGCTGGGCCTGCCGCAGCTGTCCGTCGGCTACCGCAACGACGACGACGCGCCCGAGGGGCCGCACCGCGAGTACGGGCTGGGCTGGACGGAGTCCGAGGACCTCGCCGCCGCGCTCGACTGGGCCCGCGGGCAGGGCGCCCGCGAGTTCGTCCTGACCGGCTACTCCATGGGCGGCGCCATCGTCGGCAACCACCTGCGCGTGGCCGGCTCCGACGACGTGCGCGGCGTCGTCTACGACTCGCCGGTGCTGTCGTGGACGGACATCCTGGTCTACCAGGCGCGGCTGCGCGGCGTGCCGGCCTTCGGCGCCACCGTGGCGGCGTCGGTCGTGCGGGCCCGCACCGGCATCAACGTCTGGGCCATGGACCAGGTCGCGCACGCCGACCAGCTCGACGTCCCGGTGCTGCTGGTGCACGGGTCCGGCGACACCACCGTGCCGGTGACGTCGTCCGACCGGTTCGCCGAGGCCCGCCCGGACCTCGTCACGTACGTCCGCACCGAGGCCGAGCACGTCCGCAACTGGAACCTCGACCCCGCCGGGTACGAGGACGCGCTGACGACGTTCCTGACCGGGCTGCCGGCGCGGGGCGCGGACGCCGCCGTGCAGGTGTAGACGCGTCACAACGCGCCCTTCGTGGACGGCACGCCGCGCTCGCGCGGGTCGATGGCCACGGCGCTGCGCAGCGCTCGTGCGACGGCCTTGAACTGGGCCTCGGCGATGTGGTGCGGGTCGCGGCCGCCGAGCACGCGCACGTGCATGGTCAGGCCGCCGTGGTGGGCCAGGCTCTCCAGCACGTGCGCCGTCAGCGACCCGGTGAAGTGGCCGCCGATCAGCACGAACTCCTGCCCGGCCGGCTCGCCGGAGTGCACGAAGTACGGGCGTCCGGACACGTCGACGACGGCGTGCGCCAGCGCCTCGTCCAGCGGCACGGTGGCCTCGCCGTAGCGGACGATGCCGAGCTTGTCGCCGAGCGCCTCGCGCAGCGCCTGGCCGATGACGATGGCGGTGTCCTCGACGGTGTGGTGGACGTCGATGTGGGTGTCGCCCTCGGACCGGACGGTGAGGTCGATGAGCGAGTGCCGGGCCAGCGCCGTCAGCATGTGGTCGTAGAACGGCACCGTGGTGGCGATGTCGTGGCGCCCCTCGCCGTCGAGGTCCAGTTCGACGCTGACCTTGCTCTCGCTGGTCGCGCGCTCGACCTTGGCGGTGCGGCTCATCGTTGCTCCTTCAGCACATCGGCAAGTGCGACCTTGAACGCCGTCGTCTCCTCGGGGGTTCCCACCGACACCCGCAGCCAGCCGTCCGGGCCGGTCTCGCGGATCAGCACCCCGTGGTCCAGCAGAGCCTGCCAGACGGCGTGGCGGTCCTCGAACCGGCCGAACAGCACGAAGTTCGCGTCGGACTCGGCGGCGCGCAGCCCCTGCTCGCGCAGCCAGCGGGCCAGCGCGTCGCGCTCGTCGCGCAACTGGGCGACCCGTTCCTGCAGCTCGGCCGCGTGCTCGAGGGCCACGACGGCGACCGCCTGCGTGACCGCGGACAGGTGGTAGGGCAGCCGGACGACGCGCAGGACGTCGACGATCTGCCGGCTCGCCGCGGCGTAGCCGAGCCGGGCGCCGGCGAACGCGAACGCCTTGCTCATGGTGCGGGTGACGATCAGCCGCGGGTGCGTGGCCAGCAGGCCGATCGCGCTGGGCACGCCGTCGCGGCGGAACTCCGCGTACGCCTCGTCGATCACCACGACGCCGTCGGTGGCGTCGTGCAGGGCGCTGACCAGGCCGAGCGGGACGGCGGTGCCGGTGGGGTTGTTCGGCGACGCGACGAAGACGACCGTCGGCTGGTGTTCGGCGACCGCCTTCAGCGCGGTGTCCTCGTCGATGCCGAAGTCGTCGTCGCGTCGGGCGGTGACCCACGCGGTCGAGGTGTCGCGGGCGTACTCGGGGTACATCGAGTACGTCGGCGCGAAGCTGAGCGCGGTGCGTCCCGGGCCGCCGAAGGCCTGCAGGATCTGCAGCATGATCTCGTTCGAGCCGTTGGCCGCCCAGACCTGGCCGGTCTCGAGCGTCACGCCGGACTCGCGCTCGAGGTAGCCGGCCAGCCGCTCGCGCAGCGTCGTCGCCTCGCGGTCCGGGTAGCGGTTGAGGCCGCGGACGGCGTCGGCGACGGCCCGCGCGGCGTCGGCGACCAGCTGCTCCGACGGCGGGAACGGGTTCTCGTTGACGTTCAGGCAGACCGGAACGTCCAGCTGCGGCGCACCGTACGGCTCGACACCGCGCAGTTCGTCGCGGATGGGGAGCTCACTCATCGCCGAACCTCGCGGTGACGGCCTCGCCGTGCGCCGGCAGGTCCTCGGCGTCGGCGAGCGCGCGGACGTCGTCGGCGATGCCTCGCAGCGCCTGCTCGTCGTACTCGACGACGTGGACGCCGCGCAGGAACGTCTGCACCGACAGGCCGGACGAGTGCCGGGCGCTGCCGCCGGTGGGCAGCACGTGGTTGGAGCCGGCCGCGTAGTCGCCGAGGCTGACCGGGGACCACGGGCCGACGAAGACGGCGCCGGCGTTGCGCACCCGGGCGGCGACCGCCGCGGCGTCGCGCGTCTGGATCTCCAGGTGCTCGGCCGCGTAGGCGTCGACGACGGCCAGGCCCTGGTCGAGGTCGTCGACGAGGACGATGCCGGACTGCTCGCCGCTCAGCGCCGTGCGGACCCGTTCGTCGTGCTTGGTGTTCGCGGCGCGCCGCTCGAGCTCGGCCGTGACGGCGTCAGCGAGCGCTTCGCTGTCGGTGACCAGCACCGATGCGGCCAGCGGGTCGTGCTCGGCCTGGCTGACGAGGTCGGCGGCGACGTGGCCGGGGTCGGCGGTGTCGTCGGCCAGCACCGCGATCTCCGTCGGCCCCGCCTCGGCGTCGATGCCGACGACGCCGCGCAGCAGCCGCTTCGCCGCCGCGACGTAGACGTTGCCGGGCCCCGTCACCAGGTCGACCGGCTCGACCTCACCGGGGATGCCGTAGGCGAGCATCGCCAGCGCCTGGGCGCCGCCGGCCGCGTAGACCTCCGTGACGCCGAGGAGCGCGCAGGCGGCGAGGATGGTGGGGTGCGGCAGACCGCCGTTCTCCTTCTGCGGCGGACTGGTGACGGCGAGGCTGCCGACCCGCGCCACCTGCGCCGGCACGACGTTCATGACGACGCTGCTGGGGTAGACGGCCAGGCCGCCGGGCACGTACAGGCCGACCCGCTGGACCGGGATCCACCGCTCGGTGACGGTGCCGCCGGGCACCACCGTCGTGGTGACGTCCTGCCGGCGCTGGTCGCCGTGGACGAGGCGGGCGCGGCGGATAGATTCCTCCAGCGCCGCCCGGACCCTGCCGTCGAGGCCCGCCAGCGCGTCGTCGATGGCCTGCTGCGGCACCCGCAACCGCGGCGGCTCGACGCCGTCGAACCGCAGCGTCAGCTCCCTGACCGCGTCGGCCCCGCGATGCCGCACGTCCTCGCAGATCGGCCGGACGGCCTCGAGCGCCGCCTCGACGTCGATCGGGGCGCGCGGGACGAGCGTGCGGTAGTCGAGGCGCTCGCCGGCGGCGAGCCTCCCCCGCAGGTCGATGCGGCGTATCACTCACCCGAGTCTAGGCGCGGGGTTCACCCATCGGACGCATTGCCCGCATCGCAAGATGCTGTCGCCGCCGTTGCGGGCCGGTGCGCGGCCCCGCTACCCTGGTATCAGCCAAGGGCAGTAGCCCGAGGAAGTGAGCCCCGCAGCCATCCGGACGGTCGGTGAGCGGGGCTTCGCGCTGTCTAGAGCGCAATCTCACTGGTGTAGGCCGCCACCCGCGCCCGCCACCCGCCGCCGCGCGCCCAGCACCACGCGACCGCGTCCGGGAGACACAGCAGCAGATCCTCCTTGGCCCGCAGGTGCGTGTACGTCAGCTCCGGCTCGAGGTCGCGGCACAACTGGAAGAGCAGCCGGCGCTCCGCGGTCACCAGCGAGTCGTCCCGTTCGATCACCAGCCGTCGCACGCCGGCAGCCACCAGGTCCGGCACCAGACGTTCCAGGCACAGCACCCGCGCCTCTCTGACGTTCTTCGTCGTGTACACGCGGTGTTCGGCGCCGAGACGTTCGATCACCGTCATGATCTCCGGCCGCCGGCGGTCGCCCTCCTGCGAGAAGTGCAGCCGCTTCTGCCCACCCTGGAGCAGCGCCCGGAGCGCCTTCCGCCCGTCCGCGACCCGATCGGCAGGCACCAGCGCGACCGCGACGATGTACGTCGACGCCACCGACTCGTCGACGAACGCGTGCAGCACCACCGGGGACCTCCGATCACGGGCAGGCGATCAGTCTCCCCCGCCCGGCCGGAGGAGCCCCGAGGTTATCCACAGGCCAGCATCGCCGCAGGTCGGGGCGCTAGCCGAACAGGGCGCGCACCATCGCGGGCGCCGACGCGGCGACCTCGCGGAGGTAGCCCTGGCGCGTCCCGGGCGGGTTGGTGTCCTTCGAGTCGTGCGCGACGCCGACCGCGTCGAGGCCGAGGGAGCGGCACAGGGCGACCGTCCGCGGCAGGTGGAACCGCTGGCTGACCACCAGCAGCCGCGACAGCCCGAACTCGTCGCGGGCGCGCAGGCACGACGCCCAGGTGTCGAGGCCGAGGGGGTCCTCGACGATCGCCGCCGCCGGCACACCGGCCGTCTCCAGGTACCGGCGCATTGCCGCCGGCTCGTCGTAGCCGCCGGGCGCCGTGCCGCCGCTGACCAGCAGCGTCCGCGTCCGGCCCAGGTGGTACAGCGCGGCGGCGACGTCCAGCCGACCGGCCAGCAGGCGCGACGGCGTCCCGTCGGCGCGCACCCCGGCGCCCAGCACCATCGTCACGTCCTCGGACGGCGCGTCGGCCGGGTCGGACAGGATCCGTCCCGCGCTCGCCCAGTACGCCCACAGCGTCGGCGTCGCCAGCGCGAGGACGGCGGCCGCGGCGGCCAGCCCGAACCAGCGCCGCCGGGTCATCCGACCACCGGCTCGAGGTACCCGTGCAGGACGGCGCGCAGCTCGCCCTCCAGCGCGGCCCGATCGTCGCCGCCGGCGGCGACGATCAGCGGCATCATCGCCCTGACCAGCTGGATCGCCACCGTCGCCGTCCGTTCGACGACGTCGGCCGGCAGGTGCGGCGCCCGCGCCACCAGCAGCGCCACCACCCGGCCGAGGAGGGCGGCGTGCAGCGGCGCGACCGCGGCGGTCAGCGACGGCGGCAGGTCGGGCCGGGCGAACAGCGCCTTGAACCCGCGGTTGGCCAGGTTGAACTCGACCAGCGGGCCGGTGATCGCGCCGATCAGCCGGTCCAGCGGCAGCGCGGCCAGGTCGGCGCCGTCGAACGCCGTTGCGCGCAGCTCGGCCAGCTGGGCGGCGTACCGCTCGGCCAGCGCGCGGGCGATGTCGTCCTTGTTGGCGAAGAACTGGTAGAGCGAGCCGGGTGACATGCCGGCCCGCGCGGCGATGGCGTTGGTGCTGACGGCCTCGTAGCCGGACTCGGCGAACGCCTCGGCCGCGGCCGCGAGAATCTGCTCCATCCGCGCCTGGCCACGCGCCTGCCGTCCGGTCACGGCTCTCCTCGCCGAAGAAACACGAGCGCTCACTCGCGTTTCTCCGACGCTATCACGCTAGCGGTGCACCGCCTCGGTCGCGCGCAGCGCGGGCAGGTCGGCGCGGGTCGGCAGCCCCTCCCAGTCGCCGAGCGACGTGCAGGCGAAGGCGCCCGCCGCGACCGCCGTCGCCAGCCGCCGGTCGACGGGCGCGCCGTCCATCAGCTCGGTGAGGTAGCCGGCGACGAACGCGTCGCCCGCGCCGACGGTGTCGACCACCTGCACCGGGACGGCCGGGGTCCGCCACAGCTCGCCGTCGACCAGCGAGACGGCGCCGTCGGCGCCCATCTTGATGACCACCTGCCGCGGGCCGAGCCCGGCCAGCGCGTGCACCATGTCCGCCGGGTCGCCCTCGGGCACGATCAGCGACGCCTCCTCCGGCCCCGCGAACAGTACGTCCGCCTGCCGGGCCAGCGGCGCCAGCGCCGCGCCGGCGTCGTCACGGCTCCACAGCGCCGACCGGTAGTTCAGGTCCAGCGAGACGGTGGTGCCGGCCGCCTTCGCGGTGTCGACGGCCAGCTGCACCGCCGACGCCGGGCCGGGGCCGAGCGCCGGGGTGATGCCGGTGACGTGCAGGACGGCGGCCTGCTGGATCGGCTCCAGCGGCAGGTCGAACGCCGTCAGCGCCGACGCCGCGCTGCCGGCCCGGTAGTAGCGGACCCGGGTGTGCAGGCTGTTCGGCCGCTCCTTGACCATGAGGCCGGTGGGCCGGGTGTCGTCGACGGTGGCGACGGCGGTGATCCCCTCGGCGCGCAGTTCGCGCAGCATCAGCTCGCCGAAGCCGTCGGCGCCGACCCGGCTGATCCACGTCGCCGGACGGCCCAGCCGCCGCACGCCGACAGCGACGTTGAGCTCCGCGCCCGCGACCGACACCAGCGCCGCGCGGTGGTGCGCCCAGCCGCCGGTCTCGGCGGCCGCGACCAGCGCCATCGCCTCGCCGATCGTGACGAGGCCGGCGCGGCCACCCCCGTTCATGCGCCCGCCCGCGCGTCGCGCACGGCGGCCAGCGCCCGCGCCGCCCGGTCGGCCAGCGCGCCGAGGTCGCCGCCGTCCGCTGCGTCGCCCAGCAGCGGTCCGCCGAGCCCGACACCGGAGGCGCCGGCGCGGATCCAGTCGCCGATGTTGTCGAGGCTGACGCCGCCGGTCGGCATGATCGCGACGTCCGGGAACGGCCCGCGCAGTGCCGTGATGTACGACGGCCCGACCGCCGAGCCGGGGAACAGCTTGACCACGGTGGCGCCGGCCCGCCAGGCTGCCAGGACCTCCGTCGGCGTGAAGGCGCCCGGGTACGCCGGGATGCCGGCCGCACGCGCCACCGCGACGACCTCCGGCTCGACCGACGGCGACACGACGAACCCGGCCCCCGCCTCGATGACGGCCCGCGCCTGCTCCGCGTCGACGACCGTGCCCGCCCCGACGTCGACGGTGTCGGGCAGCGTCTTGCGGACCTCGCGGATCGCGTCGAGCGCGCCCGGCGACGTCAGCGTGATCTCCAGGCACGTGACGCCGGCGTCGACCAGGGTGCGGCTGACGTCGCCGAACCGGTCGGCGGAGCGGGCCCGCAGGATCGCCATGACCCCGGTCTCGCGCAGCTGCGGGCTCGGGGGATGCGGTCGGTCATCGTGGTTCCTCTCTGCGGCGGGGTGCGCCTGGGGGTGGCTGACGGATATTGGCGGATGCGGGCGGCGTCCAGTCGTCGGTCCAGCAAGGCGGAGGAGGAGGTCGATGCGGTGCCATCGGCCGACGACGACAACGCCGCTGGTCGGCGTCTGGGCGTCGATCCGCGCCGCCGAAGATCCGTCAGCCACCCCCTAGTTGGTCCGAGACGGCCCGGCCGGCGGCGACGACCTGCTCGCCGAGCCGCTCGAACCGGTCGGGGGTGACGCGGGTGGCCAGCCCGGCGACGGAGACGGCGGCGACGACGGCGCCGTCGTGGTCGAACACCGGCGCGGCGACGCAGCGGATGTCCGGCTCGTTCTCGATGTCGTCGACGGCGTAGCCGCGCTCGCGGACGGCGCTCAGCTCGGCCCGGAACGCGGCCGGCTCCGTCACCGTCCGCTCCGTCCGCGCCGCCAGGCCGTGCCCGACCACCGCGTCGACGTCCCTCGGGTCGGCGAAGGCGAGGTAGGCGCGGCCGACGCCGGTCGAGTGGGCCGGCTGCCGCGAGCCGACGTAGGAGTTCATCCGCACCCGCCCCGGCCCGTCGATCTTGTCGATGTAGACCATGTCGGGCAGGTCGGGCAGCACGAGGTGCACCGATTCCCCGGTCTCCTCGACCAGGCGGCGCAGCGCCGGCTGGGCCAGCGCGCGCAGGTCGACGGAGTCGAGGTAGCCGCGGCCGAGCTGCGCGGCGCGCGGGCCGAGCAGGTGCCGTCCGGCCTCGACGCGGACGAGGCCGGCCTCGGCGAGGGGCGCGAGCAGCCGCAGCGCCGAGCTCTTGTGCACGCCGACGGCGGCGGCCAGCTCGGTCAGCGTCGCCCCGCCCGACGGCGTGGCCGTGGCCACCGCGTCGAGCAACGCGATCCCCCGTCGCAGCGACGACGAGTTGTTCCGCTCCACCGGCTCACCTTCCGTTGCGCTATGCACAACGACGTTGTGTAGTGAGCCCATCCTATCGGCCCGCCGTGGCGGGGCGGCCGCGTGGCCGCCCCGCCGCGGGTGTCAGGAGTTCTTGGCGATGTCGCGCAGCCAGCGCAGCTGTTCGCGGGTCTGGAAGGTCTGGCCGCCTTCGTGCTTGTTGTAGGGCCAGACCCTGATCTCCTTCGGCCCGGCGTAGTGGTTGTAGGAGGCGAACACCGTCGACGGCGGGCAGGTGGTGTCCATCAGCGCGACGCTGTAGAGGGCGGGAGAGGTCGCGCGGGCGGCGAAGTTCATGCCGTCGAAGTAGGACAGGGTGCGGAACACCTGCTCCTCGTGGTCGCGGTGGATGGACAGGTAGCGGGCGATCTCGTAGTACGGCAGCGTCTCGACGATCTCGGTGGCGCGCCGGTACCCGGTGAGGAACGGGACGTCGAACATGGCGCCGGCCAGGCCGGTACGCAGCCCGGCGACCGCGGTGGCGATACCGCCGCCCTGGCTGCCGCCGGCGATGACCACCCGCGACGCGTCGACCAGCGGGTGGGTGAGCGCGGCGTCGACGGCGCGGACGGCGTCGGTGAAGACGCGGCGGTAGTAGTAGTCGTCCGGGTCCATCACGCCGCGGGTCATGAACCCCGGGGTCTGCGCGTTCTTCCCGCCGACCGGGTCGGGGGTGTCGCCCGGGGTGCCGTTGGAGCCCTGCCCACGGGTGTCCATGACGAAGGTCGCGAACCCGGCCACCGGCGAGGACAGCCAGTCGTGCGGGAAGCCGCGCCCGCCGCCGTAGCCGATGTAGTGCACCACCGTGGGCAGCGGCTCGGTCGCGCCGGCCGGCAGGATCAGCCAGCCGGCGATGCGGTGCCCGCCCCAGCCGGAGAACCGCACGTCGTACACGTCGACCAGGCTCAGCGCCGCGTCGTACGGGGTGAACTGCGCGTCCAGTGGGAACTGTGCGGCTTCGTCGAGCGTCCGCGACCAGAACTCATCGAAATCGGGCTGCTCGTCGCGCTCAGGGCGATAATCGCGCAGCTCGGACAGGGGCTTGTCGAACAACGGCATGGCGGGCGTCCTCCGCGAGGCGTCGTTGAGAGTGTGGTCGGACCACCCTAAACGACGGCCGGATCGTGCCACCGGTCCGTACCGGGGGGCAGCGATATAGCGCTGGTAACAACTGGGTTGACGGATGATCGAAACGCGGCGCGTGCGATGACGAATAGCGCTGGTTGGGTCTAGATTGCCCTAATGGGGACAACAACACGCCAGCGCACAGGAACACCGGCAACGCTGGTGCTGGAGCGAGCAGGAGTGCCGTTCACCGTGCACCCGTACCACCACGACACCTCCGCGCCGTCGTTCGGCCTGGAGGCTGCCCGCGCCCTCGGCGTCGTGCCGACGCGCGTCTTCAAGACCCTGCTGGCCGAGGTCGACGACGAGCTCGTCGTCGCCGTGGTGCCCGTGTCGGGGTCGCTGGACCTCAAGTCGCTGGCTCGCGCCGCCTCCGGCAAGAAGGCGGTCATGGCCGCCACGTCGCAGGCTGAACGGGCCACCGGCTATGTGGTCGGGGGAATCAGTCCGTTCGGGCAGCGGCGCCGGCTGCCCACCATCGTCGACGAGTCGGCCTACGGCTACCCGACGGTGTTCGTCTCGGCCGGTCGCCGGGGTCTCGACGTCGAGATCACGCCGGCCGACCTCGTCCGGCTGACCGGCGCGAAGACCGCCACCATCGGCCGGACCAGCTAGACCGCTACACGCCGGGGGGCGACCAGGGGGTGCGGTCTTCGCGGAACAACGCGACGACCGCTGCGACGACGACGGCCACCATCGACCAGACGAGCAGCGCCGCGGTGGACTTCAACTCGAGCGGCAGCAGCACGTCAGCGCCGTCGGCGAGCCCGGACACGCTGCCGTCGGGGCCCAGGAACTCGCCCACGAACCGGGCGATGAGGGACGCGACGACGCCCATGGCGGCCAGCGACACCAGGACCGTCACCGGGTTGCGCCGGTGCCAGACCACGAAGACGGCCGACAACAGCAACCCGAACCCGGCGCTGAGCAGCGCGAACACGGCGTCGCGGGTGAACAGGTGCTGGCCCTCGCGGGAGTCGTAGCCCAGCCCGCCGTTGACGACGACGCCGTGCACGTCGGGCGCCAGCAGCCACCACAGCACGCCCAGGAGCACGCCCGCGACGACCGACACGACGACGATCTGGACGACGACGCGGGTGCTGCTCGGCGCGCCGTGCCCCAGCCGCTCGGCGCGCGTGGTCACGACGCCAGACACGTGGGGCCCAGGAGCTGCTTGAGGTCGCCCATGAGCGCCGTGGACGGGGTGACCCGCAGCCGGTCGTCGAGCTTCATGACGGTGGTGCGGCTGGGCCCGGTGAGCTTCAGGTGCACCGGGGTGGCGCCGGGATGGGTCGTCAGGACGTCCTTGAGCCGCTCGACCACCGGCGGCGTGCAGCGCGTCATCGCCATGGTGACGACGACCGGCCCGGACGGCCCGTCGGAGAGGTCGGGCATGCTCAGCTCGGCCGCGATGAGCTGCGGCGCCTCTTCGCGGCGGTCGAGCCGGCCCTTGACCACGACGATCTCGTCCTCGGCCAGCTGCAGCGCGTACAGCTGGTAGGTGGCCGGGAAGAACATCGCCTCGATGGAGCCCTCGAGGTCTTCGATCGTGACGATGGCCCAGGTGTCGCCGCGCTTGCTGACCTTGCGCTGCAGCGACGTGATGAGCCCGCCGACGTTGATGGTGGTGCCGTTGGGGACCTCGTTCTCGTCGGCGAGCGCCGAGATGGGCCGGTCGGACGCGTTGGCGATGACGTGCTCGAGCCCGAGCAGCGGGTGGTCGGAGACGTACAGGCCGAGCATCTCGCGCTCGAACGCCAGCTTCTGCTTCTTGTCCCACTCGGTCAGCTCGGGGACCTGGACCTCGAAGCCGCCGGCGGCGTCGTCGCCCGCGCCGCCGAAGAGGTCGAACTGGCCGACCGCCTCGTTGCGCTTGAGCGAGATGACGGTGTCGACGGCGTCATCGACGACGGCGGCCAGCGCGCGCCGGGCGTAGCCGAGGGAGTCGAACGCGCCGGCCCGGACCAGCGACTCGACCACACGTTTGTTGCAGACGTGCACCGGGACCTTGTCCATGAAGTCCGGGAACGTCTCGAACCGGCCCTTCTCCTGCCGGGCCGCGACGATGCCGTCGACGACGTTGGCACCCACGTTGCGGATGGCGGTGAGGCCGAAGCGGATGTCGGTGCCGACCGGGGTGAAGTCGCCGGCCGACTCGTTGACGTCGGGCGGCAGCACCTTGATGCCCATGCGGCGGCACTCGGACAGGTACAGCGCCGTCTTGTCCTTGTCGTCGCGGACCGACGTGAGCACCGCGGCCATGTACTCGGCCGGGTAGTGCGCCTTGAGGTAGCCGGTCCAGTACGCGATGACGCCGTAGGCCGCGCTGTGCGCCTTGTTGAACGCGTAGTCGGAGAACGGGACCAGGATGTCCCAGAGCGTCTTGATGGCGGCGTCGCCGAAGCCGTTGGCCTTCATGCCGTCGGAGAACGGCACGTACTCGGCGTCGAGGACCTCGCGCTTCTTCTTGCCCATGGCCCGCCGGAGCAGGTCGGCCTTTCCGAGCGAGTACCCGCCGAGCTGCTGGGCGATGGCCATGACCTGCTCTTGGTAGATGATCAGGCCGTACGTGGTGCCGAGGATGGGTTCGAGCGCCTCGGCCAGCTCGGGGTGGATGGGCGTGATGGGCTGCTGGTTGTTCTTGCGCAGCGCGTAGTTGATGTGGCTGTTCGCGCCCATGGGGCCGGGGCGGTACAGCGCGATGAGCGCGGAGATGTCCTCGAAGTTGTCGGGCTTCATCTGCCGCAGCAGCGAGCGCATGGGCCCGCCGTCGAGCTGGAAGACGCCCAGGGAGTCGCCGCGGCCGAGCAGGTCGTACGTGCCGCGGTCGTCGAGCGGCAGCTCCTCGAGGACGATGGCGTCCTTGCCGTTGCGGACGATGTTCTTCAGCGCGTCGTCGAGGATGGTGAGGTTGCGCAGGCCCAGGAAGTCCATCTTGACCAGCCCGAGCTCTTCACAGGTCGGGTAGTCGAACTGGGTGATGATGGCGCCGTCCTGCTCGCGCTTCATCACCGGGATGGTGTCGAGCAGCGGCGCCGACGACATGATGACGCCGGCCGCGTGCACGCCCCACTGGCGCTTCAGGTTCTCGAGGCCCTTGGCGGTGTCGACGACCCGGCGGACCTCGACGTCGGACTCGTACAGCGAGCGGAACTCGCCCGCCTCGGCGTACCGCTTGTGCTCGGGATCGAAGATGCCCGACAGCGGGATGTCCTTGCCCATGACGGCCGGCGGCATGGCCTTGGTGATGCGCTCGCCGACCGCGAACGGGTTGCCCAGCACCCGGCTGGCGTCCTTGATGGCCTGCTTGGCCTTGATGGTGCCGTAGGTGACGATCTGCGCGACGTGGTCGGTGCCGTACTTCTCGGTGACGTAGCGGATGACCTCACCCCGCCGGCGCTCGTCGAAGTCGATGTCGAAGTCGGGCATCGACTTGCGCTCGGGGTTGAGGAACCGCTCGAAGATGAGCCCGTGCGGGATGGGGTCGAGGTCGGTGATGCCCATGGCGTACGCCGCGATGGACCCCGCGCCCGACCCGCGGCCCGGGCCGACCCGGATGCCGTTGTCCTTGGCCCAGTTGATGAAGTCGGCGACGACGAGGTAGTAGCCGGCGTAGCCCTTGGTGGTGACGACCTCGGTCTCGTAGTCGGCGCGCTTGCGGACGTCGTCGGTGATGCCGCCGGGGAAGCGCTGGTGCAGCCCGCGCTCGACCTCCTTGACGAACCAGGACACCTCGTCCTCGCCGTCGGGCACCGGGTAGCGCGGCATGTACTTGCCGGCCTCCTCGACGAACTTGACGTCGCAGCGCTCGGCGATGAGGAGGGTGTTGTCGCAGGCCTCGGGGTAGTCGGCCCACTTCTCGCGCATCTCGGCCGCGGTCTTGAGGTAGAAGTCCTCGGCGTCGAACTTGAACCGCTTGGGGTCGGCGAGAGTGGAACCGGACTGCACGCACAGCAGGACGGCGTGCGCCTCGTGGTCGGCCTTGTGGGTGTAGTGGAGGTCGTTGGTGGCCAGCAGCGGCAGCCCGAGGTCCTTGCCCAGCCGCAGGAGGTCTTCGCGGACGCGGGTCTCGATGCCGAGCCCGTGGTCCATCAGCTCGAGGAAGAAGTTGTCCTTGCCGAAGATGTCGCGGAACTCCGACGCCGCCTTGATGGCCTCGTCGTACTTGCCCAGCCGCAGGAACGTCTGCACCTCGCCGCTGGGGCAGCCGGTGGTCGCGATGATGCCGGCGGAGTACTGCTGCAGCAGCTCGCGGTCCATGCGCGGCTTGAAGTAGAAGCCCTCGATGCTGGCCAGCGACGACAGCCGGAATAGGTTGTGCATGCCGCCGGTGTTCTCGGCGAACATCGTCATGTGCGTGTAGGCGCCGCTCCCCGAGACGTCGTCGCCGCCGCCGTCGCCCCACCGCACCCGCGTCTTGTCGAACCGGCTGGTGCGCGGCGTGAGGTAGGCCTCGGTGCCGATGATCGGTTTGACGCCGTATTTCTGCGCCTTCTTGTAGAACTCGTAGGCGCCGAACACGTTGCCGTGGTCGGTGGTCGCCACTGCCGGCATGCCCTGTTTCGCGGCCTCCGAGAAGAGGTCGTCGAGACGGGCGGCGCCGTCGAGCATGGAGTATTCGGTGTGCACGTGCAGGTGCACGAAGCTCGACGATCCGGAGGAACCAGCAGCACTCGACACGACGTTCAGACGCCTCCTCACGCAGACACTCCACCGGCGGTCAGGGGTGGGCGCCGGGGACTGGAGACAGCCTATGCCGAGGCTCCGACAGCGTCTCGGTGCCACTCCGTGGAGAGTCGTCGCGGTCCGGTCGCGGCCGCCCGGGCGGAGGGGCGGGGCGGCGTCCCGGGATGGTCGGCGTGCCGGGAGTGGCGGACGTGGCGAGGGTGGCGGACGTGGCGCGGGTGGCGGACCTGGCGCGGGTGGCGGACGTGGCGATTCGCCGTGGTAGGCATGACCCTCCCGGCCCGGGTGGGGCCCACCCTAGGGGCGGGCACCGACAGACTCGCCGACGACGACGGTTGGCCGGCGAGCCGACAGACTCGCCAACGACGTTGGGCCAGCGGGCCGGCAGACGTCGCCGACGACGGTGGGCCGGCGGGCGGACGACAACCGCGGCCTGGCCGGCGGACCGACGGCTGGCGGGCGATCGTCGGGCTGGTGACCAGGTTCTCCCACCCGGTGGCGCCTTGGCAGCTCGCACGCGGCAGCGCCCGGATGGGAGTCACCGGGGCCAGACGGTCCCGCCGCGTGCGCCGGCCGGGCGGCGAGCCCGGCGAGGCTCAGAGGCGCCAGACGGGCGGGTCGTCCGAGTCGTCGCGTTCGGCGGCGTCCAGGCCGGCCTCGATGATCGCGGTGACGATGCGGGCCAGCGACTCCGGCGGCAGCGACGGCGCACGTTCGGCCATCGCGGCGACGATGGCGGCCTCGCGGTGGGGGTCGCGGCCGGCGTGGCCGCCGACGGGCTTGAGGCGCTGCACCCGGCCGGCCAGCGCGACCCGGTGCTCCAGCAGCGTCGCCAGGGCCGCGTCGACGGCGTCGATGGCGGCGCGGCAGGCGAGGACGGTGTCCGGGACGGCGGACCGGACCAGCGGCGCGACCCGGGTGGCGGCCTCGCGGGCCTGGGCGGCGGCCGCGGCGCCGGGTGCGTCCAGCCACAGCCCGTCGGCACCGGCGGCGACGGCGGCCGCGGCGAGCTCGGGCCGCTCCCCCAGGTTGACGACGACGGGCCGGCCGTGGCGCCGCGCGGCCTCGACGACGGCCGGGTCGAGGGTGTCGACGAGGGTGACGGATCCGGCCGGGACGGCGTCGTGGTCGAGGTCGCCGCCGGCGCCGGGCGGCGCGACGACCGGCGGGCGGACGGCGTCGCGGAACGCGGCGGGAACGGCGGGGACGACGGCGCTCGCGGTGCGGGTCACCGGGTCGGACGGTGCGGTCACGGGATGCTCCTGTTCCGGGAGCGGCCGCTCGACTCGGGAGCCGGCCGCTCGGGCCACATGACGAGAGGCCCCAGGCCGGTGCCTGAAGCCTCGTGAGCCGGCTCGGATGAGGGCCGCGTTACGTCTCGACGCGGCCGGCCGCCCGGGCCGGCTCGATAAAGTCGAGGAACGTACGCATGGCCACGACGCTACCGCACCGTGTCCACGACCCGGACCGCCTGGTTCACATGACGAGACGGCGTCAGCGCGGACGCAGCGCCGCGTGGCAGGCCGCCGCCACCGTGCGCGCGGCCGCCAGCGGCGCCGTCCAGCCGGTCCGCTCCCCGGCCGCCAGCAGCGGCGCGAGCAGCTCGACCGCGCCCCGCGGGTCACCGCGACGGAGCCGGGCGCGGGCCAGTGCCACGTACGTGTCGGCGCCGTACAGCCAGACCGACCCGGGCGGCGTGCCGACGGCCCGCAGCATGGCGTCGGCCTCCTCGAGCAGCGAGCGCGAGTCCGTCGCCGCGGCCAGCGCGGCCAGGCAGGGCAGCCGGTACGCCTCGGTGCCATGCCGCTCGGCGATCGTCAGCCCGCGCTCCAGCAGCGTGACGGCCTCGGCGGTGCGGTCCAGCTCGACCAGCGTGGTGGCGTAGGCGGCCATGCTCGCGGCGCCGAACCAGGCGTGCGCCGGCAGCGTCAGGGACCGGCGCCCGTGCCTGACGGCGTCGTCGGGCCGGCCGCGCAGCCGCGCGATCCAGCCGAGGTTCGCCTCGTACCAGGACTCGTACCCGGTGTACCCGCTGCGCCGGTTGACGGCCAGCGCCTCCTCGACGCGGCTGGTGGCGGTGTCCCAGTCGCCGCGGGCGATCGCCGGGAACGCGGACTCGAACACGCACCACTGCAGCAGCCAGAGGTCGCCGGAGCGGCGGCACAGCGACTCCAGCTCGTCCAGGACGACGCGCAGCTCGCGCACCTCGCCGAGGTAGGCGTGCGCCGTTTTCAGCCCGTCCAGCGCCACCGTCAGCGCGTGGTCGCCGCCGACGACGCGGGCCAGCGACAGCGCTCGCCGTCCGTACGACAGGGCGTCGTCGAAGCGCAGCCGGTTGGCCGACAGCACCGAGAGCCACGCCAGCAGCTCCGACTCCGCCGGACGGTCGCCCAGCCGCTGCGCCAGCCGCAGGCTCTCCTCGAGGTGCACCGTCCCCTCCGCCACCGGCCGGCCGCCGCCGGCCCACGCCGGACCGCCGAGCTGGCGCAGGGCGCGCATCTCCAGATCCTGGTCGCCGGCCGCCCGGGCCGCCCGCAGCGCCTCCGCGTGGTCGGCCACCGCGTCGGCATAGCGGAACATCGCCTCGCGCGCACGACCGCGGGCCAGGTGCGCCCGGCCGGTCAGCTCGACGTCGCCGCTGCGGCCGGCCGCGTCGATGGCCTGGCGCAGCAGTGCCTCGGCGTCGCCGACGGCGTACCGGCGCAGCGCCTGCTCTCCCGCGGCCAGCCAGCCCGGCCCGGCCCGCGCCCAGTCGCCCGCGGCGGCGGCGTGCCAGGCGACCGCCTCGGGGTTGCCGGCCTGCAGGTCCGCGGCGCGCAGGTGGTACGCGACGCGGGTGGGCGGCGGCGTCGCGGCGTACAGGGTCTCCTGGACGAGGTCGTTCCCGAACTCGTACGAGCGGCCGGCCACCACGAGCAGCCGGGTCGGCAGGATCCGGTGGCAGCGCCGGGCCGCCTCCTGCGCGCTGAGGTCGAGCAGGCCGGCCAGCGTCATCGGCGTGAACGACGAGCCGAGCACGGCCGCGGCGTGCAGCAGCTCCTCGGCCTGCGGCCCGGCCCGCCGGACCCGGGCCATGACGCTGGCCCGCAGCGAGTCCGGGATGCCCTCCTCGCCCGCGGCCAGCGCACGCAGCGTCTCGACGACGAACAGCGTGTGGCCGCGCGTGCGCCGGGCGATCTCCGCACCGTGCGCCTGCTGGCCGGCGTCGGCGGCCAGCCGCGCGATCGCCGCCGCGTCGAGCGGGCCGACGTCGAGCCGCTCGGCGACCCCGGCCAGCGTGGTGAGCACCCGCTCGCCCTCGTCCGCCCGGACGGTGCCGATCACCAGCAGCCGGCCGCCGGACGTGTGCCGGCCGAGGTAGTGCAGCAGCTCGACGGTGGCCGCACCGGCGTGGTGCAGGTCGTCGACGACGAACACGACCGGCTGCCGGGCGGCCAGCCGGCGCAGGAAGCCGGTGACGGCGTCGTAGACGCGACGGCGCTCGGCGGCGGCGCTGCGCCGCTCCGGCGGTGGCTCTCCGAGCAGCGCCGCCACCTCCGGCACCAGCGTGGCCAGGGCGCCGGCGCGGTCGCCGGCGGCCTGCCGCAGCACCGGCGCGGGCAGCTGGGCTACCAGCCGGCCGAGCGCCTCGGCCACCGGTTGCAGGAACAGCGAGCGCTCGACGTCGTAACAGCGCGCCTCCAGGGTGCGGCCGCCGGTGCGGCGGGCCAGCCGGGCGGCCTCCTCGGCCAGCGCGGTCTTGCCGATGCCGGCCTCGCCGGCGAGCAGCACCAGGGCGCCGTCGCCCTCGACCGTCCGCTCCCACAGCCGGACCAGCCGGGTGAGCTCGGCCGCGCGCCCGGGCAGCCGCGCGGCGCCGGCGACGGTCTCGGCGGCCGGCTCCGCGACGGCGACGGCAGCGGCCGGCGTCGCCTGCTCGCGCAGGATCGCGAGGTGCAGCTCGCGGGTGGGCGGCGCCGGGTCGACGCCCAGCTCGGCGGCGAGGCCGGCGCGCAACCGGTCGAACACCGCCAGCGCCCGGGCCGGCTCGCCGGCGGCGTCGTAGGCGCGCATCAGCGACCGCGCGGACCGCTCGTCCAGCGGCTCGGCCGCGGCCGCCGCCTCCGCCGCCGCGAGGGCTGCCGTGACGTCCCCCGTCCGCACCCCCGCCTCGGCCGCGACGGCGCGGGCCCGGCCGGTCAGATCGGCCTGGAGCCGCCGGCCCTCGCCCGCCCAGGCGGCGTCGGCCTCGTCGGCCAGCAGCGGCGCGGCGCCGACGAGGTCCAGTGCGGCCTGGGCGGCGGCCAGCGCGAGCGCCGGTTCCGCGGTCGCCAGCCGCAGCTCCGCCTCGTCGACGAGGTCCGCCGCCACGTGCAGGTCGACCCGCACGCCGTCGCCGAGCCGGTAGCCGGACCGGCCGCCCGCCACCACGTCCTGGCCGAGCGCCGCGCGCAGCCGGCTCACCAGCGTCGCGACGCTCGCCTCCGGCCGCCGCGGCGGCGGCCCGGCCCACAACGCCTCGACGATCGCGTCGACGGGCACCAGCCGGCCGCCCGCGACGCCCAGCAGGGCCAGCAGCGTCCGCCCCTTGCGGTCGCCCACCTCGCCGGCGGCCAGCGCCCGGCCCGCGCGCACCACGGTCAGCGCACCGACCACGTGCACCTGCAGCTCAGCACCGTCCGCCGCGCTCACCCCCCTGCACCAGGTCGTACTCCTCCCGGCAGCGCCGGTCAAGAGCGACCGCAACGCCACCGCAACGCGCCGTGGCACCGTCCGGAAGGTCCGAGAGATCCACCGACGGGGGAAACCATGAGCACCGCCATCGAGACCGGGCGCACCGCGCACCGGGAGCTCACCGACGTCCGCGGCCGGCTGACCGGCCCGGAGGACGCCGGCTACGACGAGGCCCGCAAGGTCTACAACGCCATGATCGACCGGCGACCGGCGCTGATCGCGCGCTGCGCCGACGCCGACGACGTCGCCCGAGTCGTCCGCTTCGCCCGCGACCACGGGCTGCCGCTGGCGATCCGCGGCGGCGGCCACAACGGCGGCGGCCTGGGCGTCGTCGACGACGGCGTCGTCATCGACCTGGGCGACCTGCGCGACGTCGTCGTCGACCCCGTGGCCCGGACGGCGCGCGTCGGCGGGGGCTGCACGTGGGGCGAGGTCGACCGCGCGACGAACGCGTTCGGGCTGGCCACGCCCAGCGGGATCATCTCCACGACGGGGGTCGGCGGGCTCACCCTGGGCGGCGGCCTCGGCCACCTGACCCGCGCGTTCGGCCTGGCCATCGACAACCTGCTCGAGGTCGACATGGTGCTGGCCGACGGCGAGCGCGTCACGGCCAGCGCGGCCGAGCACCCGGACCTGTTCTGGGCCGTGCGCGGTGGCGGCGGCAACTTCGGCGTCGTCACGTCGTTCCTGTTCCGGCTGCACGAACTGGACACCGTCATCGCCGGCCCGACGTTCTGGCCGGTCGAGCAGACCGCCGAGGTGCTGTCCGCCTACCGCGACTTCCTGCCCGCCGCGCCGCGTGAGCTCAACGGGTTCTTCCTGGTCGGAGCGGTGCCGCCGGCGCCGCCGTTCCCGGAGGAGCTGCACCTGCGCACCATCTGCGGCGTCGTCTGGTGCCACGTCGGGTCCGCGGAGCAGGCCGCCGCCGACATGGCGCCGCTGCTGGACGCGCTGCCCGAGCCGCTGCTGCACGCGCCGTCCGCGATGCCGCACCCGGCCCTGCAGAGCGCGTTCGACGGCCTCTACCCGCCGGGCGACCAGTGGTACTGGCGGGCCGACTTCGTCACGGAGATCCCGGACGATGCGGTGGCGATCCACGCCGACTTCGGCGCCCGGCTGCCCACCTGGAAGTCGACCATGCACCTGTATCCGATCGACGGCGCCGCCCACGACGCCGGATCCGCCGACACGGCCTGGAGCTACCGCGACGCGCGCTGGGGCTCGGTGTTCGCCGGCGTCGACGCCGACCCGGCCAACGTCGAGCGCATCCGCTCGTGGTCGGTGGACTACTTCACGGCGCTGCACCCGTACTCGGCCGGCGGCGCCTACGTGAACATGATGATGGACGAGGGCGAGGACCGGGTCCGGGCCAGCTACCGCGACAACTACGAGCGGCTGGCCCGGGTCAAGGCGCGCTACGACCCGGACAACCTGTTCTGGGTCAACCAGAACATCAAGCCGGCCTGATCGCGTCCAGGGCCTGCTGGAGGTCGTCGGGGTAGGCCGAGGTGAACTCGGCCCACTCCCCCGTCCCCGGGTGCTCGAAGCCCAGCCGCATGGCGTGCAGCCACTGCCGCGTCAGCCCCAGCCGGGCGGCCAGCGTGGGGTCGGCGCCGTAGGTGAGGTCGCCCACGCAGGGGTGCCGCAGCGCGCTCAGGTGCACCCGGATCTGGTGCGTGCGCCCGGTCTCCAGGTGGATCTCCAGCAGGCTGGCCGCCGGGAACGCCTCCAGCGTCTCGTAGTGCGTGACGCTGGGCTTGCCGCCGGCGACGACGGCCCACTTGTAGTCGTGCTGCGGGTGGCGGTCGATGGGGGCGTCGACGGTGCCGCGGGACGGGTCCGGGTGGCCCTGGACCAGCGCGTGGTAGACCTTGTCGACCGTGCGCTCCTTGAACTGCCGTTTCAGCGACGTGTAGGCGCACTCGGACTTCGCCACCACCATGAGGCCGCTGGTGCCGACGTCGAGGCGGTGGACGACGCCCTGCCGCTCGGCCGCGCCGCTGGTGGAGATGCGGAAGCCGGTGCCGGCCAGGCCGCCGACGACCGTGGGACCGGTCCAGCCGGGGCTGGGGTGCGCCGCGACACCGACCGGCTTGTCGACGACGACGATGTCGGGGTCGTCGTGGACGATGCGCATGCCCTCGACCCGCTCGGGGACGACCTGCACCGGCGCCGGCGGCGCCGGGAGCTCGACCTCCAGCCAGGAGCCGCCGCGCACTCGCGCGGACTTCATCGCGACGGAGCCGTCGACGACGACGTGGCCGTCCTCGACCAGCGCCGCGGCCTTGCTGCGCGAGAACCCGAACAGCCGGGCCAGGGCGGCGTCGAGGCGCTCGCCCTCCAGGCCGTCGGGGACGGGGAGACTGCGGTGCTCGCTCACGACG
The DNA here is from genome assembly GCF_900106035.1 of Jiangella alba. Taxonomy (GTDB): domain Bacteria; phylum Actinomycetota; class Actinomycetes; order Jiangellales; family Jiangellaceae; genus Jiangella; species Jiangella alba. The sequence continues at coordinate 179,338 of NZ_FNUC01000002.1, read as the reverse complement.
CGACCACCTCGCGCCGCCGGGCGTCGTGCGGGATGCCGCGCACGCTCAGCACGGCCACCAGCACCGCACCGGTGACGATGGCGGTGTCGGCGAGGTTGAAGACCGGCCAGTTCGGCAGCTCGACGAAGTCGACGACGTGGCCGCGGAACGCGCCGGGCATGCGGAAGATGCGGTCGGTGAGGGTGCCCAGGGCGCCGCCCAGCACGGCGCCGAGCGCCACCGCCCAGCCGCGGTGCGCCACCCGGCGTCCGACCACGACGATGACCAGCACGACCGCGATGGCGACCACCGTCAGCACCGGCGTCAGGTTCGTGGCCAGGCTGAACGCGGCGCCCGGGTTGCGGATCAGCCGCAACTGCACGACCTCGCCCAGCACCGGGACGGCCCGGCCGGGGTCGAGCAGCGCGACCGCCAGGATCTTCGTCAGCTGGTCGGCCGCCAGCACGGCGGCGGCCACGGCCAGGAGGACGCCGGTGCGGCGGCGCCCTCCGTCCGTCAGCGGCGCTCCTGCTTCTGCTTGCACGTCATGCACAGTGTGGCCCGCGGGAACGCCTGCAACCGGGCCTTGCCGATGGGGTTGCCGCAGTTCTCGCAGATGCCGTAGGTGCCGTTCTCGATGCGGCCCAGCGCCCGCTCGGTCTGGTTGAGCATGTCGCGGTGGCTGGCGGCCAGCGACATCTCGTGCTCGCGCTCGAACGTCTTGGTGCCGGTGTCGGCTTGGTCCTCGCCGCCGGTGTCGCCGCTGCGCAGCAGGTCGGCGATGTCGGCCTCGGCCTCGGCGATCTCCTCGCGCAGCCGCGTGCTGTCGGACCTCAGCAGGTCACGGACCTCCGTGAGCTCGGCTTCGGTCCACGGGTCCTCGTCCTCGCGGACCACCAGGGCGGCCGCCTCAGCGGCCTCGACCTTGCTGTTCCCGGCCATGGTGTCCACCTTCGCCTTCGCACCCGCCATCTGCCTCGCCACCCTTCCGTACCCCCGTTGCCCCGTCCCACCCCTGCATGTGAGCCAGGTGCCGTGAGAATAGATCGTGACCCGCCCGTCATCAATCCGCCTCGCGCATGAGATCTGCCAGGCGTGATGCCGTCGCGTCCGGGACCTCGACTGTCTTGGTCCTGCTGGTCGCTCCGGTGAGCAACGTCACCTCCCTGCGACGTATTCCCAACGCGCCGGCCACGGCCTCCAGTGCCGCCTTCGTGGCGGCTCCGTCGACGGCCCGCGCTTGCACCGCCACGACGAGGGCGTCGCCGTACCGGCCGCCCACCGCCGTCCGGGAGGCGCCCGGCCGCACCCGGATCGTCACGCGCACGGGCCCCAGAATAGGTCGCCACAGGGGGCTGTGCCCGTCGTACACTGGTCAGCGTCGCGAGCAGGCGTTGACGGGGCCATCACCTCCGAGCCGCCGGAAGAACGGCGCCAAGGCGCTCACTAGACCCGGCCGCGGCGAACGAAGCGGACCGGCGTCGCCGGTCAAGGAGGGTGGTACCGCGGGGTCCGCCTCGTCCCTCCGTCGGGAGCTGCTGACGGAGGATTCGAGAGACGACCATGACCAACGCGACCGAGCCGACCGGCTACCGCGAGGTGCCCGCCCAGGTCGACCTGCCGGCGCTGGAGCACGACGTGCTCGCGCTGTGGCGCGACAACGACGTGTTCGCGCAGACGGTGAAGAACAGCGAGGGCCGCCCGCTGTGGACCTTCTACGAGGGTCCGCCCACCGCCAACGGCATGCCCGGCACCCACCACATCGAGGCGCGCGCGTTCAAGGACGTGTTCCCCCGCTACCGGACGATGAAGGGCTACCACGTGCCCCGTCAGGCCGGCTGGGACTGCCACGGCCTGCCGGTCGAGATCGCCGTCGAGAAGGAGCTCGGCTTCCAGACCAAGAGCGACATCGAGGCGTTCGGCGTCGCCGAGTTCAACCAGAAGTGCCGCGAGTCGGTGCTGCGCCACGTCGACGCGTTCGAGCAGCTCACCGACCGTATGGGCTACTGGGTCGACCTCTCCCAGGCGTACCGCACCATGGACGCGTCGTACGTGCAGAGCGTCTGGTGGTCGCTGAAGCAGATCTTCGACAACGGCCTGCTGGTCGAGGACTACCGGGTGTCGCCGTACTGCCCGCGCGACGAGACCGCGTTGTCGTCGCACGAGCTGGCGCAGGGCTACGAGACCGTCGTCGACCCGTCGGTGTACGTGCGGTTCCCGCTGACGGGCGGGCCGCTGGCCGGTCAGGCGTCGCTGCTGGTGTGGACGACCACGCCGTGGACGCTGGTCTCCAACACCGCCGTCGCCGCGCACCCCGACGTCACGTACGTGGCCGCGCGGGCCGCGGGCTCGTCCGAGCTGCTGGTCGTCGCCGAGCCGCTGCTGGCGACGGTGCTGGGCGACGACGCCGAGGTGATCTCGTCGTTCACCGGCGCCGACATGGAGCGGTGGACGTACCAGCGCCCGTTCGAGCTGGTCGACATCCCCGACGCCCACATCGTCGTCGTCGACGGCTACGTCACCACCGAGGACGGCACCGGGCTGGTGCACCAGGCGCCCGCGTTCGGCGCCGACGACCTCCGCGTCTGCCGCCGCTACGACCTCCCGGTGGTCAACCCGGTGGGCGCCGACGGCACCTTCGCCGCGGACGTCCCGCTGGTCGGCGGCCAGTTCTTCAAGCGCGCCGACGCCGACCTCGTCGACGACCTCGAGCAGCGCGGCGTGCTGTTCCGGCACGTCCCGTACGAGCACGAGTACCCGCACTGCTGGCGCTGCCACACGCCGCTCATCTACTACGCGCAGCCGTCCTGGTACATCCGCACCACGCAGATCAAGGACGCGTTGCTGCGCGAGAACGAGAAGACCAACTGGTACCCCGAGACCATCAAGTGGGGCCGCTACGGCGAGTGGCTGCGCGGCAACGTCGACTGGGCGCTGTCGCGCAACCGGTACTGGGGCACGCCGCTGCCGATCTGGCGCAACGACGACGACCCGTCCCGCATGGTGTGCGTGGGGTCGCTGGCGGAGCTGTCGGAGCTGTCCGGTCAGGACCTCTCCGAGCTCGACCCGCACCGGCCCTACGTCGACGACGTCACCTTCACCCTCGACGGCGTGCCCGGCACGTTCCGCCGCGAGCCGTACGTCATCGACGTCTGGTACGACTCCGGCGCCATGCCGTTCGCGCAGGTCGGGTACCCGTACGCGCCCGGAAGCGCCGAGGCGTTCGAGAAGTCGTACCCGGCGCAGTTCATCAGCGAGGCGCTCGACCAGACCCGCGGCTGGTTCTACACGCTGATGGCCATCGGCACGCTGGTGTTCGACCGGTCGTCGTACGAGAACGTCGTCTGCCTGGGACTGATCCTCGCCGAGGACGGCAGGCGCATGAGCAAGCACCTCGGCAACATCATCGAGCCGATCCCGCTGATGGACGAGCACGGCGCCGACGCCGTCCGCTGGTTCATGCTGGCCAGCGGCTCGCCGTGGCTGCCGCGCCGGGTCGGGCGCGCGAGCCTGCAGGAGATCGTCCGCAAGGTGCTGCTGACCTACTGGAACACCGCGTCGTTCCTGTCGCTGTACGGGCGGACGGCCGGGTGGACGCCGGGCGCGGGGGCTCCCCCGGTGGCCGAGCGGCCGGTGCTGGACCGCTGGGCGCTGTCCGAGTTGCACCGGCTGGTCCGCGAGGTCGACGCCGCCATGGACGGCTTCGACACGCAGGCGGCGGGCGCGAAGCTGACGGCGTTCGTCGACGACCTCTCCAACTGGTACGTGCGGCGGTCGCGGCGGCGGTTCTGGGACGGCGACCCCGCCGCCCTGGCCACCCTGCACGAGTGCGTCGAGACGCTGACGCGGCTGATGGCGCCGATGGTGCCGTTCGTCACCGAGCGGGTCTGGCAGGACCTCGTCGTGCCGTCCGACCCCGACGCCGCCGCGTCGGTGCACGCCGCGACGTGGCCCGAGGCCGACGCGACGCTGATCGACGACGCGCTGCGGGCCGAGATGGCGCTGACCCGGCGGCTGGTCGAGCTGGGCCGGGCCGCCCGGGCGGAGTCGAAGGTGCGCACGCGCCAGCCGCTGTCGCGCGCGCTGGTCGGCGCCCGCGGCTGGGACACCCTGCGGCCGGAGCTGCGCGCCGAGGTCGCCGACGAGCTGAACGTGGCGTCGGTGCTGTCGCTGGCCGAGGCCGGCGCCGGCGAGGACCTCGTCGACGTGTCCGCGAAGGCGAACTTCCGGTCGCTGGGCAAGCGGTTCGCCAAGGACACCCCGCGGGTGGCGGCGGCGGTCGCGGCGGCCGACGCGCCGGCGCTGGCGGCGGCGCTCAAGTCGACCGGCCGGGCGTCGGTCTCCGTCGACGGGTTGGGCGAGGTCGAACTGGCGCCCGACGACGTCGTCGTCACCGAGACGCCGCGCGAGGGCTGGGCGGTCGCCCGCGAGGGCGAGACCGTCGCGCTGGACCTCACGCTGACCGACGCGCTGGTCCGGGCTGGTCTGGTCCGCGAGGCGGTCCGGCTGGTCCAGGAGGCCCGCAAGGCGTCCGGCTTCGAGGTATCCGACCGCATCGAGCTGGCGTGGTCGGCGTCGGACCAGCTGGCGGCCGCGCTGCGCGAGCACGGCGACCTGCTGGCCGACGAGGTGCTGGCGACGTCCGTCCAGGAGGGGCTCGACGCCCTCGACGGCCTGCCCGACCACGGCGACGACGACCTCGGGCTGACGTTCCGAGTGCGCCGGGTCGCCTGACGGCGTTGCGACGCGCCCCGGCCCCTCGTGGGCTGGGGCGCGTCGTGCGTTCCGGCGCTACGTCGCCAGCGTGGCGACCAGGTCTCCGTGCCGCCGGACGCCGGGATCCTGCCGGGCCGACGCCCGCTCGACGACGAACCCGTGCGGCGCGAGCAGGTCGCCGAGCGCGTCGGCGGACCAGTAGTACGCCGTCGTCACCGCGTGGTCGAACGCCGCGCCGGCCGCGCCGTCGACGAACCCGAGCAGCAGCGACCCGCCGGGCGCCAGGACGCGGGCGAACTCGCCCAGGATCGCCGGGACGCCGCCCGGCGGGGTGTGGATGAGCGAGTACCAGGCCAGCACACCCCCGGCGGACCCGTCGGCGACCGGCAGCGCGGTGAGGTCGCCCACCGTGAAGTCGGGCGACGCGAACCGTTGCCGTGCCGCGTCGACGAAGCGAGCCGACGCGTCGACGCCGGTCACGTCGCGCGTCCCGGCCTGCGCGAGCAGGTCGCTCCAGTGCCCCGGGCCGCAGCCGGCGTCGACGATGCGCCCGTCGATGCCGTGCTGCCAGCGTTCGATCGTGTCGCGGTCCTGCTGAGCCGATTGGCCGACCGAACCGAACAGCTCGATGTACTCGTTCGCGCGCGCGTCGTACGCGGCGCCGACGTCCGTCACCGTCACGCCGTCACGCTAGCGGACGGGCGCGCGAAGGGGCCCGGCCGGCGGAAACCGCCGGCGTCGGGCCCCTTTCGCGTGGAGCGTCAGCGCTGTTCGTCGTCGAGCAGGCTGGCGACCGAGCGGAGCGAACCGCCCGTCTGCGTCGCCTGGGCGTTGTTGCCGCCGGGGCCGGACGACTGCGGCGCACCGCCACCGCCCGCTGCCGCCGCGGGGACCTGCCCCACGCCGGTGTCGGCTTCGTCGACACCGCCGGTCTCGAGCTTGCGCAGCTCGCGCTCGAGGTAGGACTTCAGCCGGCTGCGGTACTCGCGCTCGAAGGCACGCAGCGTCTCGAGCTCGCGCTCGAGGTCGGCACGGTCGGACTCGAGCTTGCCGAAGACCTGGGAGCGGCGCTTCTGCACCTCCTGCTCGATCGAGTCGGCCCGCTGCCGGGCGTCCTGCTCGATCTTCGCGGCCTTGGCCTTCGTCTCGGAGTCGAGCTTGTCGGCACGGCTGCGAGCGTCGTTCATGAGGCGGTCGGCCTCGGCCTTGGAGTCGGCGACGAGTTCGTCGGCCGTCTTCTGGGCCAGGGCGAGCACCTTGGCCGCGGCGTCGCTGGGCTGCACGCCGACCGGCGCTGCGGCGGCCGCAGCAGACGGCGGGGCCTCGGGAGCCTTCGGCGCCTCCGGCTGGCGCGGAGCCTGGATGGGCTCGGCCGACGCGGCGACTCCGCCGCCACGGGTCACGGCGGAGAGCTTGTCGCGCAGCTCGTCGTTCTCGCGCTGCATGCGAGCAAGCTCGGCCTCGACCTCGTCCAGGAACTCGTCGACCTCCTGCATGTCGTAACCCTCGCGCAGGCGGACCGTCGTGAACTCTTTGTTCTGGACGTCCTCGGGCGTCAGTGGCATAGCGTCACCTCGGATGTGGGCATAGGCAGAATGTCACCGTACCGCGTCATCCTAGGGATCCGACAACAACAAGCAGAATCTGGACCAGGATGATGAGCACGATGAACGCCAGGTCTAGGGCAACCGAACCGATCCGCAACGGCGGCAGCACACGGCGAATCGCGCGCAACGGCGGGTCGGTCACCGTGTAAATGGCCTCCAGCACCACCAGCACCAGCCCCTTGGGCTGCCACTCGCGGGCGAAGACCTGGATCCAGTCGACCACGAGCCGGACCAGCAAGGCGATGAAGAACAGCCACAACACCGCGGAGAGGATCTGACTCACAGCCGACACAACACCTGAACTTACCCGACGTCGGCGCGGATCGATGACTGGGACACGGCGAGCCGGGCGCGAGTTCGCGGAGTTTGCGAATCACGCCCGGCCCAGGTCAGCTCTGGTTGAAGAACCCGCCGCTGACCATGCGGGCCTTGTCCTCGGCCGTCACGCTGACGTCCGCGGGTGTGAGCAGGAACACCTTCGCCGTGACGCGGTCGATGCTGCCGCGCAGGCCGAAGATGAGCCCGGCGGCGAAATCGACCAGCCGCTTGGCGTCGACGTCGTCCATCTCGGAGAGGTTCATGATGACGGGCGTGCCGTCACGGAAGTGCTCGCCGAGCGTGCGCGCCTCGTTGTATGTCCGCGGGTGCAGCGTGGTGATGCGCGCCTCACGCATGGCCGGTGCCCTCCGTACTGCCTGAACCGGACGGCGGTCGGCGAGCGAGGCGACCGTGGCGGTGTGCTCGCGTTCGGGCGCCCGCTCTCGCTCGCGGCGCTCGGGGAGCCGCTCCTCGGGCTCCTCGGCCGCCGTCTCCTCGTACTCGTCGGCGTACGCCTCGTCGTAGTCGTCGTCGGTGTATTCGTCGTCGTAGCGGTCTCGGTCCTCCACGAGGCCGAGGTAGACCGCAACCTTGCGCATTGCGCCGGCCATTCAAGTCCTCCGACTAGTGGTGGACGGTCCCCTGTTGATCCAGACACTAGCCCTGGGTACAGCCGGATCCGGGGATTGTGAGCGCGACACGCCCACGTGTCGCAGCAGTCACACCAATCACGCCTGACTCATCCATGCCACTCCGGCGAACCGTCCGGTCACGCCGTCACGGCGGTAGGAATAGCTGTGCGGATCCTCGATCGTGCAGGTCGCGACGGTCTCGACGGCGGCGCCGGCGGCCCGCAGCTGCGCGACGACGCCGGCGGGGACGTCCAGGCCCGGTGTGCCCTGCCTGGTGACCGCCCACGCCTCCGGCACGACGGCGGCGACGTCGGCGCGCATGGCCTCGGGCACCTCGTAGCAGCGCCCGCAGACGGCCGGGCCCACCCGCGCGACCAGCTTGCGGGCGCCGAGGTCGCGCATGGCCGAGATGACCGCGGGGACCACGCCGGCCTTCAGCCCGGGCCGGCCCGCGTGCGCGACGCCGATCACGGCCGCGTCCGGGTCGGCCAGCAGCACCGGCACGCAGTCGGCGACGAGGACGGCGAGCGCGCGGCCCGGCCGCGTCGTCACCAGCGCGTCGACCTCGGGCGCCGGCCCGGTCCACGGCCCGTCGACCACGGCGACCGCGTTGCCGTGCACCTGGTTCATGTAGTTCACGCCGTCGGGCGGCAGGCCGATCGCCGCCGCGAGCCGCGCCCGGTTGGCGGCGACCGCGTCCGGGTCGTCGCCGACGTGCCCGCCGAGGTTGAGCGAGTCGTACGGCGCGACGCTGACGCCGTCGTGCCGGTCGGTGAAGGCGAACCGGACGGAACCGGCCGCGCTGGTGTCGCGGAGCACTACGACTTCAGCCTGTGCTATTTCAAGAAATCGGGCACGTCCAGGTCGTCGCTGGCCGTGGACGGGACGATGCGGCGCTGTTCGCGGGGCGGGGCGGGCGGCGCGGCGGGTGCGCCGTCACCGTCGGCGCCGCCCGTGTCCCCCTCGTTGCTCGGCTTCGCCGCGGCCGGGGTGGCCGTGGCGACCGAGCCGATGCCCCCGGCGGCGGAATGACCCGCCGTCTCGGGCTTCTTGACGGTGCCGAGGTCGCGGCGGACCGGCTGCCCGCCGTCGAACCCGGCCGCGATGACGGTGACCCGCACCTCGTCGCCGAGGGCGTCGTCGATGACCGCACCGAAGATGATGTTGGCGTCGTCGTGCGCCGCCTGGGCGACCAGGTTGGCCGCCTCGTTGATCTCGAACAGCCCGAGGTCGGAGCCGCCGGACACCGACAGCAGCACGCCGTGCGCGCCGTCGATCGAGGCTTCGAGCAGCGGGCTCGATATCGCCATCTCGGCCGCCGCCACCGCTCTGTCCTCGCCGCGGGCGGACCCTATGCCCATGAGCGCCGAGCCGGCGTTGCTCATGACCGACTTCACGTCGGCGAAGTCGAGGTTGATCAGGCCGGGCGTCGTGATGAGGTCGGTGATGCCCTGGACACCGGACAGCAGCACCTGGTCGGCGCTCTTGAACGCGTCGAGGACGCTGACCTGGCGGTCGCTGATGGACAGCAGCCGGTCGTTCGGGATGACGATCAGCGTGTCGACCTCTTCGCGCAGCGCCTCGATGCCGTCCTCGGCCTGCATGGCCCGGCGTCGCCCCTCGAACATGAACGGGCGGGTCACGACGCCGATGGTCAGTGCGCCGAGGGAGCGCGCGATGCGGGCCACCACCGGCGCGCCGCCGGTGCCCGTCCCGCCACCCTCGCCCGCCGTGACGAAGACCATGTCGGCGCCCTTGAGCACCTCTTCGATCTCCTCGGCGTGGTCCTCGGCCGCCTTCCGGCCGACGTCGGGGTTGGCGCCGGCGCCCAAGCCGCGCGTGGCCTCTCGGCCCACGTCGAGCTTCACGTCGGCGTCGCTCATCAGCAGCGCCTGCGCGTCGGTGTTGATCGCGATGAACTCGACGCCCTTGAGGCCGACTTCGATCATGCGGTTGACCGCGTTGACTCCGCCGCCGCCGATGCCGACGACTTTGATCACCGCGAGGTAGTTCTGCGGAGCAGTCACTGGACATCGCCTTTCGTCGAGTTCAAACCCTCACCCTCAAGTTGAGGTTTATAGTTATGTCAACCTGAGGATGATGAAACGCTAAGCGCCATTCCGGCTCGGCTCCCGTAGACACGCCGTAGTCCGCACGGATTGACCGCCTCGTGGTCTCAGCGCGCCCGAGTGCGCTTACCCTGGTCGCCATGACTCGGCGGCTCGGCGGCGACTCCGGTGCGGGCGACGAACCTCGCCCCGCGTCCGACGCTGCTGCCGGGCCCGGTCCCGCCACGGGCGGCGACCCCCGCCCCGATCCCCGCCCGGCCTCCGACGCTGCCGCCGGACCCGGTCCCGCCGCAGGCGACGGCACCAGCCACGGCCCAGCCCCCGAACCCGCCGACGCTGCCGCGAGCGCCGTTCCCGGCCACGGCGACGCCACCACCAGTCGCCGCGACGGCCCTGGCGCCGGCCGCCGGGCCGCCCGCGCTGGGGGTCCCGCCGTGACCCCGGACGCCGCCGGAACGAACCGTCGCTCCGCCCGCGCCCGCCGCCGGAGCCGTGGCGCCGCATCCGCCCGCCGCCGCTCCCCCGCGTCCCGCGGCCTGGCGTCCCGACTCGGCGCCATCGTGTCCCGGCTGGCCACGCGCTGGGCGGCCGCCATCGCGGTCGTCGTGGCGACGATCCTCGCCGGAGTCTTCGCGACGCCCCTCGGCTCGGCCCCCGGCGTGGTCGCGCTGCTCGCCGTCCTCGTCATGGTCCTCGCGATGCTGGCCACGTCGCGTTCCCGCGTCCCCGCCGCCCCGCGGTACGGCCCCGGCCTGCGCCGCGTGGCCGCCGCACCTCCCATCGTCATCGCCCAGACCGACCCCGACGCCGCCGCCCGCCCGCGGCCGAGAGCGCCGTCCGGACAGCTGGTTCCGCTCAGCTGTCCGTTCACGTGCTCTCGTTCCGAAGGGTCCCGTCATGTTGTCCGTTCTCGACACACCTGCCCAGGGCGTCTCCGTGCTCGTCCTCGGCCTCTCCTCCGTTGTGGAGCCGCTCGCCGGTGACGCCGCCACCGGCCTCGCCATCCTCCTCGTCGTCGTGCTCGTCAGGCTGGCGCTGCTGCCGCTGAGCCTGCGTGCCGCCCGGGCCGGACGTGCCCGGCTGGCGCTCCGCCCGGCCGAGTCGCGGCTGCGGGAGCGGTTCCGCCGCGATCCCGTCCGCCTGCGCCGCGAGCTCACCGCCCTGCACCGCGCCCACGGCACCTCAGCGTTCGCCGGCCTCGGCGCGTCGCTGGCTCAGGCGCCGTTCGTCATGGTGTTGTACCGGCTGTTCTCCTCGCCGACGCTCAACGGCGGGGCGAACGCGCTGTTCACGCACACGCTGTTCGGCGTGCCGCTGAGCGACCGCTGGATTGCCGCCCTCGGCTCCGGCGTCGTGCCGGCCGAGCTCCTGGTCTTCGGCGCCGTCTTCGTCCTGCTGATCCTGGTCGCCTGGTGGTCCTCCCGCCTCGCCGCCCGGTCGGCGGATCGCCTCGCCGCCGCGGCCGGCGAGCCCGGTACCGGTTCGCCCTCGTCATCGCCCCGCCGGTCCACCGGCCGCCCGTCCTCGCCCTCCGGCTCGCCCCGCCGCTCGGGTTCGCCCCGCCGCTCGGGTTCGCCCCGCCGCCCCGGGCAGCGCTCCTCGCCGTCCGAGGTCGAGGCTCTGATGGCTCGGCTCGGCCGGATCCTCCCCTTCGGCACGGTCGTCGTGGCCGCGTTCCTGCCGCTCGCCGCCGCGCTGTACCTGCTGGTCACGACCGCCTGGACGGCCGCCGAACGGTCGATTCTGTGGCGCGACCCGCGAGACCCCCGCGACCGGCGGGGCGGCGCGCTCCCGTCGGCCGCCTGACCGCGCTCCATCCACAGCCCTCACCAATCCCCGGACTTGTCCACATTTCCCTCCTTCCCCCTCGCCCATCCCCGCCCCATCTGGCGCAATTGAAGCCATGACGAACACCCACACCCACCCCACGCCCCTCACCATCGACGGACTGGAGGTCCACGAACGCCGCATCCCCCGCCAGCGCATCCGCACGCAGTTCGACGACGAGATCGCGCGGCTCATCCGCGACCGCGTCCAGGCCGACCTCGCCAAACGCATGGCGCGCCGACGACGCCACCGCCAAGACCGCGACGCCCTCGAGCAACGCCGTCGCTACGCCAAGCAGGCGTTGAACGCCGAGAAGCTCGCCGCCAGGGCGCAGCAGACCTGCCGTTGCACCCAGCCGCGACCACCCGCGTTGCTCGGACGAGATCCCGGCGGCGGGACGAGCGTGCTCACCCTCTGCCCGGTCTGCGGACGGAGAAGCTGATGACCACGCCCGGTCCGTCCGGCTGACCGCCACCGCGCGCGGGCGGCCGGGGCGACGAGCGATGACCTCCCTTCATGATCATCAACCTTTTGAGCTGCTATGACGACTGAAAGGGTGGATGGTTTCGGTCAGCCCCTCGGGCGATGGGGCCGGTCGCCTGTTGCCGCCCCGTTCGGACGGCCCGGCCAGGCCGAGACGGGGCGACACCGTGACGACGGGGACGTCACCGTGCCGATCACACGACATCGCCGGTGATAGCTGGATCTCATGATCGGTGACGCCGTCATCAGCACTTTCGGTGGCGGCTGACAAGCCAGTGAACCGCACACGCCTGTCGCCGGCGGCACGCGCGTGGCGCGTCAGGGGTTGACGGCGGGATGCTCCGGCGCGGACACGTCGTACGACGACGGCGGCTCCTCCTGGGCGCCGATCAGGGCCAGCAGCACGTCGGCCTTGCGGTCGATGTCGTCGGCGGTGCCCCAGCGCACCTCCGCGCCGTCGGCGAGCCCGAGCCTGATGTCGGCCTCCGAGCGCGCCTCCACGGTGTCGACGAGGTCGTACAGCGCGTCGGGCAGCCCCGTCAGCACGGTCACGCCCGCCGCACGCACGGCGTCGTCGACGTCGGAGGACGAGTCGTCGCCGGGGGCGCTCAGCACGGGCAGGTCGTCCGGCCGCGAGTCCGCGGCGCCGAACAGGGCGCCGGTCTCGTCGACATTCCACCACGAGCCCTCGGCCGACACCGCGGCCACCGGCACCCGCGGCGTCACGTCGATCGTCAGCGTCGACGGCCACGACCGGCGCACGTCGACGGACGCGGCCTCCGGCAGCTCGGCGACGCGGCCGGCGATGGCGTCGGTGTCGACCCGCGCCAGCGGCGCGCCCATGGGCACGTCGGCCCGCGACAGCACGTCCTCCGACAGCGACGACGGCACACCCTCGACCGATACCGACTTCACGGAGAGCACACTTGACCAGCCGACCAACCACACCAGTCCCGACACCACGGCCAGGCCGAGCAACGCCAGCAGCAGGCCGAACAGCCGCCGCAGCCGCTGCCGCCGGGCCCGCGCCGCGAAGAGCTGCGCGCTCGGCGACCGCGACGCGACGCTCATCGCGACCGTGCCGCCAGCACGTCGAGCACTTCCGGACCGATCAGCGTGACGTCGCCGGCGCCGACGGTCAGCAGGATGTCGCCGGGCTCGGCGCGCGACGCCGCGAGCTCCGGCACCGCCGACCACGACTGCTCGAACACCACGTGCGACGGCGGCAGCGGCACCGCGGCGGCCACCAGCGCACCGGTCACGCCGGGCTCGGGGTCCTCGCGCGCGGCGTAGACGTCCATGACGACGACCTCGTCGGCCGCGCCCAGGGCGGTGCCGAACTCGGTCGCGAAGATGCGGGTGCGGCTGAACAGGTGCGGCTGGAACACCACGACGACGCGGCCCGCCCCGGCCACGCCGCGGGCGGCGGCCATCGCGGCGGCCACCTCGGTGGGGTGGTGGGAGTACTCGTCGTACACCCGCACACCGCCGGCCACGCCCTTGAGCTCGAACCGGCGCCGGGTCCCGGTGTAGCCGGCCAGGCCGTCGAGCACGTCGCCGGCGGCGAAGCCGAGGCCGAGCGCGGCGGTGAAGGCGGCGGCCGCGTTCAGGGCGTTGTGCCGGCCGGGCAGCTGCAGCTGGATCCGCTCCTGCCGGCGGCCGCGGGCCACCAGCTCGAACGACACGCCGGGCCCGTTGAGATCCAGCGCGGTCACCCGCACGTCGGCGTCGCGCGACTCCCCGAACGTGTGCACCACGACGCCGCGCTGGGCGGCCCGCTCCCCCAGGGCGCGAGCGCCGGGGTCGTCGGCGCAGACCACGAGGAAGCCGGAGACGCAGTCGACGAACGCGTCGAACGCGGCCTCGTACGCCTCCGGGGTGCCGTAGAAGTCGAGGTGGTCGGCCTCCACGTTGGTGACGATCGCCACCTCGGGCTCGTAGGCCAGGAACGACGCGTCGCTCTCGTCGGCCTCGGCGACGAAGATGTCGCCGCTGCCGTCGTGGGCGTTGGCGCCCGATTCGTTCAGGTTGCCACCGATCGCGAACGACGGGTCGGCGCCGCAGTGCTGCAGCGCGACCGTGATCATCGACGTGGTCGTGGTCTTCCCGTGGGTGCCGGCCACGGCGATCGCGCGCCTCCCGGCCATCACCGACGCCAGCGCGGCGGCCCGGGGCAGGATCGGCAGGGCCCGCTCGCGCGCCTCGACGATCTCGGGATTGCTCTCGCGGATCGCCGTCGACACCACGACGGTCTCGGCGAGGCCGACGTTCGACGCGGCGTGCCCGACATGCACCTCGGCGCCGAGCGCGCGCAGGCCGGCCAGCACGCCCGAGTCCTTGGCGTCGCTACCCGACACCGGCACGCCGCGGGCGAGCAGGATGCGGGCGATGCCGCTCATGCCGGCACCGCCGATGCCGACGAAGTGGACCCGGCCCAACTTCTCCGCGGGCACGGTCCGCTCCGGTGGCGAGACGATCACGTGGTCAACCTCCGACGCTCTTCTGTGCAGCCGCGCGCCGGACCATGTCGACCAGGCGATCGTCGGCGTCGCGACGACCGAGAGTAGCCGCTGCGGCACCCATCGCGTCCAACCGAGCCCTGTCGCCCAGCAACGGGGTCACCTCGGCGGCCAGCCGCGACGGGGTCAGCTCACCGTCCGCGACCAGCACACCGCCGCCGGCGGAGACGGTCGGCAGGGCGTTGAACCGCTGCTCGCCGTTGCCGTGCGGAAGCGGGACGTAGACGGCCGGCAGCCCGACGGCGGCCAGCTCGGCGCAGGTGATCGCGCCCGCGCGGCAGACGGCGAGGTCGGCGGCGGCGTAGGCGAGGTCCATGCGGTCGACGTACGGCACGGGGACGTATCCGGGACGGCTCGCGGCGGACGCGGCCTCGGCGCGGGCCGGCCCGACGGCGTGCAGTACCTGGAAGCCGGCCTCGAGCAGCTGGTCCAGCGACCCGTCGACGGCCTCGTTGATGCGTCGCGCGCCCTGGCTGCCGCCGAAGACGAGCAGCGTGGGCAGCGACGGATCGAGGCCGAAGAACGCGCGGCCCTCGGCCTGCGACGCGGGGCGGTCGAGCAGGGCGATCGAGCGGCGCAGCGGGATGCCGACGTGCTGGGCGTGCGGCAGCGTGATGGCGGGGGTCGCGACGCCGACGAACGTGGTGAAGCGGGCGCCGACGCGGTTGGCCAGCCCGGGCTTGGCGTTCGCCTCGTGCACCACGATCGGCACGCCCGCCCGGCGTGCCGCCAGGTACGCGGGCAGCGCGACGTAGCCGCCGAACCCGACGAGCACCTCGGCCTCCTTCGCACGCAGCACGTCGGTGGTCTGGCGAACGGCGGACCGCACCCGCATCGGCAGCCGGAGCAGGTCGGGCGAGGGACGGCGCGGCAGCGGGACCGGCGGGATCAGCGCCAGCTCGTAGCCCCGCTCCGGAACGAGCCGCGTCTCGAGCCCACGCTCGGTGCCGAGCAGCGTGACCTCTGCACCCGGGTCGGCGCGCCGCACCGCCTCGGCCGTCGCCAGGGCAGGTTCGATGTGCCCGGCGGTACCGCCGCCGGCCAGGACGACCTTCACCCTCAAATCCTCCCCGAGCAGCGACGTCGCCGAAACGCCCGCGTCCGCACCGGCCGTGGGAAGTTGGCCGCGGGCACCGGCCGGTCCGGCCGCACCGCTCCTTCGTGGGCCGGCGACACGCCGGCCTCAGACCACGCCTGCGCCCTCACGCGCGGATCCTCCTCAACCGGCGGCGCTCCCGCCGTGCCTGCTTGCGGGCCGCCAGAGCTTCACGGGCGCCGGGTTCCTCCTTGGCGAGCGCCATCAGGATCCCGACCGCGACGATGACGACGACCATGGAAGCGCCACCGTACGACACCAGCGGCAGCGGCACGCCGATGACCGGGAAGACGACGAGGACGCTGCCGAGATTGATGATCGCCTGGACGATCAGCCAGCCGGTGATCCCGGCCGCCGCCAGGCGGGTGAACGTGTCGGTGGTGCGCATGGCGATGCGGATGCCGGCGAACCCGAGCGCGAAGAACAGCCCGAGCACCATCAGCGCACCGGGCAGCCCGAGCTCCTCGCCGAGGATGGAGAAGATGAAGTCGGTGTGGGCTTCGGGCAGCTGGCCCCACTTCAGCCGGCTCGCGCCGAGCCCGCTCCCCCACCAGCCGCCGGTGGCGAACGCGTAGATCGAGTTGGCCGCCTGGTACCCGGTGCCGGAGAAGTCGGAGAACGGGTCGAGGAAGCTGACGACGCGCGACATGCGGTTCTCGGAGGCGGTGACGAAGTACGCACCCACCACACCCACCACACCGAGCGCCAGCCCGAACAGCCACGTCGGCACGCCCACGACCCACAGCAGCGTCAGCACGATCGCCATCAGCACGAGCGCCGTGCCGAGGTCGTGCTGGCCGATCGTCAGCGCGACGATGGCACCGGACACCGGCACGAACGGGATCATCAGGTGCTTCCACTGCGTCAGCAGCCGGCCCTTCAACGCGAACATGCCGGCGCCCCACACGATCAGCGCCAGTTTCGCCGGCTCGGACGGCTGGATGAGGAACGGGCCGCCGAGATCGAGCCAGTTGGTGTTGCCGCCGCGCGTGACGCCGAGGCCGGGCACGAACGTCAGCATCAGCAGCATCGCCGCCACGATCAGCATCGGCAGCCCGAACTTGCGGATCAGCCGGGCCGGCATCCGCGACGCCACCCAGGCCATCGGCAGCGCGACGATGACCCACGCCAGCTGGCGGGCGAAGAAGTAGTACGGGTAGCCGAACTGCACCCGCGACATGACGCTCGACGCCGAGAAGACCATGATCAGGCCGAGCACCAGCAGCAGGCCGGCCGACCCGAGCACCAGGTAGTACGACGCTAGCGGGCGCCGCAACAGGCGGCGCAGCGACTCGGCCGCGGCCGTGCGCATCGGCTTCGCCCCGGCCGCCGAGCCCGAACCGCCGGAACCCGAGCCGCCAGCCCCGCCGGCCGAACCGCCCGGCGTCCGCTGGTCGATCGTGCTCACGGCGTCGCGCGGCCCCCGGGTAGCCGTCGCACCGCATCAGCGAAGGCGTCGCCCCGGGCACCGTAGTTGGCGAACATGTCCATGGACGCGCACGCCGGCGCCAGCAGCACGGTGTCGCCCGGGCGGGCGAGCCCGGCGGCGGCGGCCACGATGCGGTCCATGGCCTCATTGTCGGTGTCGGGAACGTCGACAACCGGTACATCCGGTGCGTGTCGTGCGAGCGCTTCGGCGATGACGGCGCGGTCGGCGCCCAGCAGGACCACGCCGCGCAGCCGCGTCCGCACGTCACGCACGAGCGAGTCGAACGACGCGCCCTTGGCCAGCCCGCCCGCGATCCAGACCACCGGGTCGTACGCGGCCAGCGAGGCCGCCGCCGCGTGCGGGTTGGTCGCCTTGGAGTCGTCGACGTAGGTGACGTCGCCCAGGACGGCGACGGTGGCGATGCGGTGCGGATCGGGCTCGTACCCGCGCAGGCCGTCGCGGACGGCGACCGGCGGCACGCCGATCGACCGCGCCAGCGCGGCCGCGGCCAGGGCGTTCGCGACGTTGTGCGGCGCGGCCGGACGGACGTCGCCGACCGCCGCCAGCTCCGCCGCCGACGTCTGCCGCTCGGCGATGAACGCGCGGTCGACCAGGTACTCGTCGACGACGCCGACCATGCCGACCGAGGGGATGCCCAGCGTGAACCCGATCGCCCGCGCCCCCTCGCGCACGTCGGCGTCGCGGACCAGCTGCTCGGTGACGGGGTCGGCCACGTTGTAGACGCAGGCGGTCTCGACGCCGGCGTAGATGCGCCCCTTGTCGGCGACGTAGGCGTCCATCGAGCCGTGCCAGTCGACGTGGTCGGGCGCGATGTTGAGGACGGCGGCCGACCGCGCGGCCATCGAGTACGTCCAGTGCAGTTGGTAGCTCGACAGCTCGACGGCGATGACGTCGTGGCCGCCGGGGTCCATGACGGCCGACACGATCGGGTCGCCGACGTTCCCGGCGGCGGCCGCGCGCAGGCCGGACGCCCGCAGCATCGAGGTCAGCATGCGCACGGTCG
Organism: Jiangella alba; assembly: GCF_900106035.1. GTDB lineage: Bacteria > Actinomycetota > Actinomycetes > Jiangellales > Jiangellaceae > Jiangella > Jiangella alba. The sequence continues at coordinate 161,639 of NZ_FNUC01000002.1, read as the reverse complement.
TCGTCTTGCCGTTGGTGCCGGTCAGCACCAGCCACGGGGTCGCGGGGTCGCGGATGCGCCAGGCCAGCTCGACCTCGCCCCAGATCGGGACGCCGGCGGCGGCCGCGGCGGCCAGCAGCGGCGACGACGGCTTCCAGCCCGGCGACGTCACGACCAGCTGGGTGCCGGCCGGCAGCGACGCTGTCGAGCCGGGCCCGAGCGAGATCTCGGCGCCGAGGATGCGCAGGATGGTCGCGCGCTCCTGCTCGGCCGGGCCGTCGCGGTCCTCGAGGACGGTGACCTGGGCGCCGAGCTGGATCAGCGTGTCGGCGGCCGCGTACCCGGACACCCCGAACCCGGCGACGGTGACGCGCAGCTCGGACCACGGGCTGTCCCGCTCGGCCGACGCCAGCCAGGAGGGGGCGGCGTGCCCGCTCCCCGGCGCAGCGCCGCCGCCGCCCACGGACCCGGCACCCTCCGGCGCAGCGCCGCCCACGGACCCGGCACCCCCCGGCGCAGCGCCGCCGCTCACGCCGTCGCCACCCATTCGGCGTAGAAGAGGCCGAGACCGAGGACCACGAACATGCCGGCGATGATCCAGAACCGGATGACGATGGTGACCTCGCCCCAGCCCTTGAGCTCGAAGTGGTGCTGCAGCGGCGCCATGCGGAACAGCCGTTTGCCGCCGGAGATCTTGAACCAGCCGACCTGCAGCATCACCGACAGCGTGATCAGCACGAACAGGCCGCCCAGCACGATGAGCAGCAGCTCGGTGCGGGTCGTGATGGCCAGGCCCGCGAGCCCGCCGCCCAGCGCGAGCGACCCGGTGTCGCCCATGAAGATCTTCGCGGGCGCGGCGTTCCACCACAGGAACCCGAAGCAGGCGCCGACCATGGCAGCCGCGACGACGGCGAGGTCGAGCGGGTCGCGCACCTCGTAGCAGCTCGGGCCGGGTGCGACGCCGCAGGACTGGTTCAGCTGCCACACCCCGATGAGGGTGTACGCGCCGAACACCATGACGGAGGCGCCGGTCGCGAGGCCGTCCAGCCCGTCGGTGAGGTTCACCGCGTTGGAGAACCCGGAGATGAGGAACAGCGCCCACAGCACGAACACGGCGGCCGGCAGCACCCACGGGGTGTCGCGCAGGACGGAGAGCGCCTGTGAGGCCGGCGTGTAGCCCTGCTCGTCCGGGAAGTTGATGGCCAGGATCGCGAACACGACGGCGACGGCGACCTGGCCGCCCATCTTCGCCCGGCTGCGCAGGCCGAGGCTGCGCTGCTTGGAGATCTTGATCCAGTCGTCCAGGAACCCGACGATGCCGAGCCCGACGATCAGGAACAGCACCAGCAGGCCCGACACCGTCGGCGGCGACGGCCGGACCAGGTGCGCGACGAAGTACGCGACCACCGCCGCGACGATGATGACGGCGCCGCCCATGGTGGGGGTGCCGCGCTTGGTCTGGTGGTTCTCCGACAACTCGTCGCGGATCGCCTGGCCGTAGCCGCGGCGGACCAGCCAGCGGATCGCCAGCGGGGTGCCCAGGATCGACACCACGAGGCCGACGACGCCGGCCGTGAGGATCGAGATCACTTGTCCTCCACCAGCCGTTCGCCGAGGAAGCGCAGGCCGGCATCGCGAGACGACTTGACCAGGACGACGTCGCCGGGCCGCAGCTCGGCGCGGAGCAGGTCGAACGCGGCGTCGACGTCGGGCGCCCAGACGGACTCACCGTCCCACGACCCCTCGAGCGTGGCGCCCTGGTGGATCGCGCGGGCGCCGTCGCCGACGGCCACCAGCCGCGACACGCTCAGCCGGACGGCCAGCCGCCCGATGGCGTCGTGCTCGGCGATCGACGACTCACCCAGCTCGCGCATCTCGCCGAGGACGGCCCACGTGCGGCCGGCGGACGGGCGGCCCAGCGACACCAGCGTCTTCAGCGCCGCCCGCATCGACTCGGGGTTGGCGTTGTAGGCGTCGTTGACGACGGTGACGCCGTCGGGCCGCTCGGTGACCTCCATGCGCCACCGCGACCGCGGCAGCGCCGCCGACAGCCGCGCCGCGACGTCGTCCAGCGGCACGCCCAGCGCCAGCGCCGCACCGGCGACGGCCAGCGCGTTCGAGACCTGGTGCTCGCCGACCAGCCGCAGCGACACGGCGGCGGCCGCGTCGGCCGTCACCAGCCGGAACGACGCCCGGCCGGCGGCGTCGAGCGTGACGTCCTCGGCGCGGATGTCGGCGTGGACGGACTCGCCGACCATCACCACCTGGGCAGACGTCTGCTCGGCCATGCGGCGCACGACGGGGTCGTCGGCGTTGAGGACGGCGGTGCCGGACTCGGGCAGCGCCTCGACCAGCTCGGCCTTCGTCCGGGCGATGGTGTCGCGGTCGCCGAACTCGCCGAGGTGGGCGCTGCCGACGTTCAGGACGATGCCGACGGACGGCGGCGCGATGCCGCACAGGTAGGCGATGTGCCCGGGCCCGCGAGCGCCCATCTCGGCGACCAGCGTGCGGGTCGACTCGTCGACGCGCAGCACCGTGAGCGGCACGCCGATCTCGCCGTTGTACGAGCCGGGCGGCGCGACCAGCGGCCCGAGCGGCTCGAGCACCTGCGCCAGCAGGTCCTTCGTCGTCGTCTTGCCGGAGGACCCGGTGACGCCGACGACGGTGACCTGCGGCAGGCGGTCGAGGACCGCCCGGGCGAGCCGGCCGAACGCGACCTCGGTGTCGTCGACGACCACGGCGGGGACGCCGACCGGCCGCTCTGCCAGCACCGCGACGGCGCCGGCCTCGACAGCGGCGGCGGCGAAGTCGTGCCCGTCCCTCGCCTCGCCCTGCCGGGCCACGAACACACCGCCGGGCCCGAGCTCACGGGTGTCGGTCACCACCGGGCCGGTGACCCGGACGGTGGGGTCGGCGACGGCGTCCAGCCTGCCGCCAGTGGCCGAGGCGACCTCGGCCAAGGTGAGCGGGATCAACCCTGGAACTCCTCACTCCACCGCACCAGCTCCGCACGGAGCACGTCTCGATCGTCGAATGGATGCACGACGCCTGCGATCTCCTGACCTTGTTCATGCCCTTTACCGAGGACGACGACGGTGTCGTCGGGCCCGCGGGCGCTGCGCAGCGCCGCACGGACGGCCTCGAGGCGGCCCCCCACCTCGAGGATCTCCCCCGCCCGCTCCGCGCCGGGCACCGCGTGGGCGCCGGCGACGACGGCGGCCCGGATGGCGGCCGCGTCCTCGGAACGAGGATTGTCGTCGGTGACGACGACGACGTCGGCGCCGCGCGCGGCGGCCGCCCCCATCAGCGGCCGCTTCTCGCGGTCGCGGTCTCCGCCGGCGCCGACGACGACGACGAGGCGGCCGCGCGGGTGCAGCGCCTGCAGCACGTTGTCGATGGCGTCCGGTGTGTGTGCGAAGTCGACGACGGCGACCGGCGCGCCGGCCGGGCCGGCGACCCGTTCCATGCGCCCCGGCACCCCGGGGCAGGCCGCCACGCCCTCGACCGCGGCGGCGACGTCGACGCCGGCGGCGCGCAGCATGGTGACGGCCAGCGCGGCGTTGGTGACGTTGAACTCGCCCGGGATCGGGACCCGCAGCTCCAGCTTCTCGCCGTCGGCGCCGGCCAGTGTGGCGCGGTCGCCGTAGCAGTCGGCCTGCCAGTCGGCCTCGGCGGCGACGTGCGGCGGCGCGACCGTCAGCACCGGCAGCGGCGTCGACGCGGCCAGCCGGCGGCCGTACTCGTCGCCCACCACGACGACGGCGCGGCGCGCGTGCTCGGGCGTGAACAGCCGGGCCTTGGCGGCGAAGTAGTCGTCGAGGCCGCCGTGGAAGTCGAGGTGGTCCTGGCTGAGGTTGGTGAACCCGGCGACGTCGAACACGACGCCGTCGACCCGCCCGAACACCATGGCGTGGCTGGACACCTCCATGGCGCAGGCCGTGACGCCGCGCTCGCGCATGACGGCGAGCAGCGCGTGCACGTCGGTGGCCTCAGGGGTGGTGCGGATGCTGGCGACCCGTTCGTCGCCGACCCGGGTCTCGACGGTGCCGATCAGCCCGGTGACGTGCCCGGCGGCGCGCAGCCCGGACTCGAGCAGGTACGTGGTGGTGGTCTTGCCGTTGGTGCCGGTGACGCCGAGCATCAGCAGGTCGCGCGCCGGATGGCCGTACACCGTCGCGGCGATCTCGCCCAGCCGCGCCCGCGGGTCGGCCAGCCGCAGCACCGGGACGCCCGGCTCGCCGGCCAGCGCGACGCCGTCGTCGTCGGTCATGATCGCCACCGCGCCGGAGGCCACCGCGGCCGCCGCGAACCGGGCGCCGTGGGTCACCGCGCCGGGCAGCGCCATGTAGAGGTCACCGGTCCGGACCTGCCGGGAGTCGTGTGTGACGCCCGTCACCAGCACGTCCGCCGGCGCCGCGGCGTCGAGCGCCGTCAGCGGCAACGGCGTGACGCGGCGGGGTCGCAGTCCTGGGCGGTCGGGCACGACAGAGCAATCTACTCGGTCAGTCGGCGAACAGTGGCACCTGCGGCGCTTCCGTGCCGGTCGGCGCCACACCGCCCTGCTCGAGCGCGAACCGCATGATGTCCGCGAAGGCCGGACCGGCCAGCGCGCTTCCGGAGTTGCCGTTCTTCGGGTCGAACAGCGACACGACGACGACGTACTGCGGGTCGTCGGCCGGCGCGAACCCCATGAACGACGAGTTGTAGTCGGCGTAGCAGCCGCAGTCGGGGTCGACCCGCTGGGCCGTGCCGGTCTTGCCTGCGACGCGGTAGCCGTCGACCAGCGCGGGCTTGCCGGTGCCGCCCTCGCCCATGACGGCCTCCATCATGGTGGTGACGTCGGCGGCGGCCTGCTCGCTGACGACCCGCTCCGGAGCGGACGGCTCGACCGGCGTCTCGCGGCCGTCGGCGCCGATGGTCGCCGAGATCAGCCGCGGGTCGACCCGCACGCCGCCGTTGGCGATGGTCGCGTACGCCGACGCCATCTGCACCGCGCTGACCGAGATGCCCTGGCCGAACGCCACGTTGTCGCGGGTGAGGTCGGTGAAGTCGTCGCCGGACGGCAGCCGGCCGCCGGTCTCGCCGGGCATGCCGAGGTCGGGCGCCGTGCCGAACCCGAACCGCCGCAGGTAGTCGTGGTACACGTCCTTCTCCAGCAGCTCGGCGGCCAGCACGGTGCCGACGTTGCTCGACTTCGCGACGACGCCGGCCAGCGTCATCTGGTCCTCGCCGTGGCTGTAGTAGTCGTTGATGGTCTCGCCGCCGCGGCGCAGGTTGTCCGGGACGGAGAACACCGTGCTGTGGTCGGCCAGCCCCTGGTCGACCACGGCGGACATGGTGATCGGCTTGAACACCGAGCCCGGCTCGTAGGCGTCCTCGACGGCGGCGCTGCCGCGGTCGGCGGCCTCGGTCTTGCTCGGGTCGCTCGGGTCGAACGCGGGCGTGGCGGCCAGCGCGACGATCTCCTGCGTGTCGACGTCCATGACGACGGCGACACCGTCGGCCGCCCCGGCGTTCTCGACCGCCGCGGCCAGCACCTGCTCGGTGTGCCACTGCACGTCGCCGTCCAGGGTCAGGCGCAGGCCGGTGCCGGCGACCGGCTGGCTGACGTGGTTCGCCGAGCTGTTCGGGATGCGGATGCCGCCCGGGCTGAACTGGTACGTCGCCTCGCCGTCGACACCGGCCAGGCTCTTGTCCATCGACTGCTCCAGCCCGGTGAGGCCCAGGCCGTCGGCGCCGAGGAACCCGACGATGTTGCCGGCGACGGTGCCCGCCGGGTAGTCGCGGGCGGCGGCGGTCTCGGCGGTGAACCCGGCCAGGCCGAGCCCGCGGATCTGCCGCCACGTCGCCCCCGGCACCCCGCGCGCGACGACGACGTACCGGTCGGAACCGGTGAGGTCGCGCTGCAGGTCGGCGGCGGGCGTGCGGAGGATGCTCTCCAGCTGCAGCGCGTACGCGGCCGGGTTGGCCACCTGCGTCTGGTCGACCACCACGTTGTACGCCTCGACGGTGCTGGCCAGCGGCTCGCCGTCGCGGTCGAGGATGACGCCGCGGTCGGCCCGCACCGGCACCGTCTTCAGCCCGATGGTGTTCGCGACGGCGGCGTACGTGGACGCGTCGATGCCCTGCAGCTGGATCAGCCGGCCACCGAACAGCGACAGCACCACGCAGACGCCGACCAGCGTGACCCGCAGGCGCTTGCGCGGGTCGGCCAGCCGGACGGTGCGCGGCTGCTTCGGCCCCTTCGGCGGCTTGGGGCGCTTGGGCGGCTTCGGCGGGCGGGTGGTGCGCGACGCCTTCGGGCCGCGGACGGCGCGGGGCTTCCCGCCACCCGACGACCCGCCCGACCCGCGGCCGCCCGACCCGCGGCCGCCCGACCCGCGGCCGCCGGACCCGCGGCCGCCGGACCCGCGGCCACCGGACCCCGGACGGCCGCGGGTGGCCGCGGCGATCGCGCCGGCCCGCACCGCTGCCGCACGCCCGGCCGCGCCGTCGCGGCCTCCGCGCGACGACGTGGGCGCGCTGTTCCAGGCGGCGTCGAGCTCGTTCTTCGGCGCCTTGGGCGCGCTCTTGCGGGCGCGCGGCGCGGCGGACGTGCGGACCGGCTTCGCGGCGGCCGTCTTCCGGGCCGGCTTGGCCGTCTTCTTGGCCGACGACTTCGGCGCGCCCTTCGGCGCCGCCTTCGGAGCCGCCTTCGGGGCGCCCTTCGGCCCCGGCCGCGCGGCGCGGCCCGCAGCCGTGCCCCGTCCGGCGCCCGCAGCCGTGCCCCGTCCAGCCGAGCCCCGTCCAGCCGTGCCGCGACCCGACCCGGCCGCTCCCCGGCCGTCCTGGCCCTTCGGCGGCATCAGCCGGCACCACCGGCGTCGGCGGGCGCGGACCGCGGCAGTTCCAGGAACGTGGGCGCGTCCTCGGCCGGGACCATGCCCATGCGGGCGGCCTGGTCGGCCAGCGCGTCGGGCGCGCTGCGGGCGGCGACGCGGTCGGCGAGGTCGGTCTGGCGGTCGCGCAGCTCGTCGGTGGTCGACTGCAGCTCGCCCAGCTCGAACGCGCCCTGCTGCAGGGCGGTGTTGAGGATCAGCAGGCCGATCAGCCCGACGCCGAGCACCAGCAGGACCAGCACGACGAACGGGGCGCGCGGCGCGCGGGAGCCGCGGGCCGGCACGCTGCGCAGCGACGGGCGGCGCGGCGCGGCGACCGGGGTATAGGCGCGTTCGGCGGCGCTCATGCGGCCTCCCTGATGCGCTCGACGGCGCGCAGCCGGGCCGACTGCGCGCGCGGGTTGGCGGCGATCTCGTCGCTGGTGGGCGGCTCGGAGCGGGTCAGCAGCCGCAGTTCGGGCCGGTGCTCGGGCAGCTCGACCGGCAGCCCGTGCGGCGCCGAGCTGGTCGTCCTGGCCGCGAACAGCTGCTTGACGATGCGGTCCTCGAGCGAGTGGTACGAGAGCACGACGATGCGCCCGCCCACCGCCAGCGCGTCGATGGCGGCCGGCAGCGCCCGCTCGAGCGTGTCGAGCTCGCCGTTGACCTCGATGCGCAGCGCCTGGAACGTCCGCTTCGCCGGGTTGCCGCCGGTGCGCCGGGCCGGCGCCGGGATGGTGTCGCGGATCAGCTCGACCAGCCGGGCGCTGGTGTCGAACGGCGCCCTCCGGCGCTCGCGCACCACGGCCGCCGCGATGCGCGAGGCGAACCGCTCCTCGCCGTAGCGGCGCAGGATGCGGGTGAGGTCGGCCGCGGCGTAGGTGTTGAGCACCTCGGCCGCGGTGATGCCGGTGGACTGGTCCATCCGCATGTCCAGCGGCGCGTCCTGCGAGTACGCGAACCCGCGCCCGGCCTCGTCCAGTTGGAGCGACGAGACGCCGAGATCGAACAGGACACCATGCACGCGCCGGATGCCGAGGCCCGCCAAGACGTCGGCGATCCGGTCGTAGACCGCGTGGACGCCGGTGAACCGGTCGCCGAACGGCGCCAGCCGCTCGGTGGCCCGGGCCAGCGCCTCGCGGTCGCGGTCGAGGCCCACCAGGTGGGCCGTCGAGTTGCGGCGCAACAGGGCCTCGGCGTGCCCGCCGAGTCCCAGCGTGGCATCGACGACCACACGGCCCTCGTCCTCCGAGAGAGCCGGAGCCAGCAGCTCGACGACACGATCGAGCAGCACCGGGACGTGCGCCCCCTGATCGGTCATCGACACCCCCGCGTCTCTTCGTCGTTGCCTCGCTCGTTGCCGTTCGCGGCTCGTACGACCAGGTCCCCGCCCGCTCGGGCTTGGCTGCCTGCTCTTGCCGCTTGGCACCGGGGAAGTGGTGCCAAGAGGTGGAGCGGCCGGAGACCTCGTCGTGCGTTTCACGCGACGGCGGTCAGAAGATGCCGGGCAGCACCTCCTCGGAGATGTCGGCGAACATCGGTTCCTTCTCGGCCTGGTACGTCTCCCAGGCCTGCTCGGACCAGATCTCCACCCGCGTCATCGCACCGACGACGGTGCACTCACGCTCCAGCGCCGCGTACGTGCGCAGCCCCGGCGGGATGGTGATGCGGCCCTGCTTGTCCGGAACCTCGTCGCTGGCCCCCGCTGCCAGCATCCGGGCGAAGTCGCGCGTGCCCTTGTGCGTGATGGGAGCGGCGCGCAACTGCTCGGTGAACCGGAGGAACTCGGCCCGCGGCCACACATAGAGACAGCGCTCCTGCCCTCGTGTGATCACGACGCCCTCCGCCAGCTCGTCCCGGAACTTCGCCGGAAGGATGAGCCGTCCTTTGTCGTCCAGCCGGGGCGTGTGGGTACCGAGGAACACGGCCCACCTCCCCGCTGCCCGCCGTGACCGTCACCGGACCATCCGCTGATCGCCACCCCGGACCACTCTTCCTCCATTGCCCGCCACTCTACTCCACTCTCCCCCACTTGCAACCACATTCAGCCCCACCACGCCCCACCACGCCCCCCGCGGACCTCGCGCCGTGGCGACGCCAGACGGCGTCCGCGCTGGTCAGCGCCCCGCCGAGCGGCGAGGGGGCGTTGTGGGGGGCGAGTGGGGGCAGGTGGGGCGCGCCGGGGCCACCGGCCCGCACCCGCGGCGGACGCCTCCACGTCGCCCCTGGTCAGCGACGCCGGCCCGGCGGGTGGAGGCGGTGGTGGAGGGAAGTGGGGAACGGCCCGCCGGGGGCGGCGCCCGGAGGCCAGGCCGGCCGGCCCGCCCGCCCGCCGGGGGCGGCGCCCGGAGGCCACGCCGGCCGGCCGGGACCGTTGATCATGGAGAACTCGGGCTTCCCGCGCGTGGGAAGCCCGTCTTCTCCGTGATCGACTCGGCCGGGAGGGTGGAACGGTGGGTGGATCACCGCCCACCGGTGGTGACACACCGTCCGACCAGGCCGGGCCATCGGGGAATGTCCGGTTCGGATGGATGCGCGTGCACACGTAGTGGACATAGGCTCTGCGGGTAAGCGAAAGCCGTGGCCGATGGGAACCCGCTGGGTGGGTCCGCACGTCGCACCACTGCGAGACAGGACAGCGGAGTGCCGCGATCGGCCGAGGCACGTCACGCCGACGAGGTCGGGGATCGAAGGAGGAAACGTGCCTGAGCCGCTCAACCCGGGCCATCATCCACAGCAGGCGCCCGGCGAGGCCGTGCCCGAGTTGGCGCTCGGCGACCTCGCCGACACCGCAGCCCGCATACAGGCCGCCATCGGCTCGGTCGTCGAGGGCAAGCCCGAGGTCATCAAGCTGGCCCTCACCGTGCTGCTGGCTGAGGGCCACATCCTCATCGAGGACGTCCCCGGCGTCGGCAAGACCATGCTGGCGAAGTCCGTGGCCCGCGCCATCGACTGCACGGTGCGCCGCATCCAGTTCACGCCCGACCTCATGCCCAGCGACGTCACGGGCGTGTCGGTGTTCAACCAGTCGACCCGCGAGTTCGAGTTCAAGCCGGGCGGCGTGTTCGCGAACATCGTCGTCGGCGACGAGATCAACCGCGCCTCGCCGAAGACGCAGTCCGCGCTGCTCGAGTGCATGGAGGAGCGGCAGGTCACCGTCGACGGCACCACGTACCAGCTCGAGGCGCCGTTCATGGTGGTCGCCACGCAGAACCCCATCGAGATGGAGGGCACCTACCCCCTCCCCGAGGCCCAGCGCGACCGCTTCATGATGCGCCTGTCCATGGGCTACCCGTCGCCGCGCGACGAGATCGAGATGATCGACACCCACGGCTCCACCAGCGCGCTCGACCCGCTCGAGCCGGTCACCGACGCCGCGCACGTGCACAAGCTGGTCCGGCTGGTCCGCGGCGTGTACGTCGCCGACCCGATCAAGGAGTACGCGGTCGCCCTCACCACGGCCACCCGCACCTCGCCCGATCTCCGGCTCGGCGCGTCACCGCGGGCCACGCTGCACCTCATCCGGGCGGCGAAGGCGTGGGCCGGGCTCGAGGGCCGCGAGTACGTGCTGCCCGACGACATCCAGGCGCTGGCCGCGCCCGTCCTCGGGCACCGGCTGCTGCCCACGGCCGAGGCGCAGATCGGCCGCCGCGACGCCGGCAGCATCGTCGCCGACCTCATCCAGCGCATCCCGCAGCCCGAACCGGCTCGGTAGCCGCCGATGAACGACGCGCTGTCCGGTCTCACCCGACGCGGCTGGACCTTCCTGGCCGTCGGCGGCGGCGCCGTCCTGGCCGCCGTCCTCGCCGGGCAGCGCGACGTGCTCAGGGTCGGCCTGCTGCTGGTCGTCGTCCCGGCCATCAGCCTCATGGTGGCGCTGCGCAGCCGGGTCCGGCTGGCCGCGTCGCGCTCCGTCGAGCCGCCGCGGGTGTCCGTCGGCGAGCGGGCCACGGTGCGCCTGCAGCTGGCCAACTCCGCGCGCATCCCCACCGGCGTGCTGCTGGTCGAGGACAGCATCCCGTTCACGCTCGGCGCCCGGCCGCGGTTCGTCCTCGACCACGTGTGGTCGCGGTTCCGGCGCGACGTCACCTACTCCATCGACCCGGTGGTGCGCGGCCGGTACAAGGTCGGCCCGCTGACGGTGCGCGTCACCGACCCGTTCGGCATGGTCGAGCTGCGCCGCGCGTTCAGCGACGTCGGCACGCTCATCGTCACGCCCACGGTGCACCAGCTGCCGCCGGTCCGGCTGGTCGGCGAGTGGAGCGGCAGCGGCGAGAGCCGGCCGCGGGCCATCGCCGCCGCCGGTGAGGAGGACGCCACCATCCGCGCCTACCGCATCGGCGACGACATGCGCCGCGTGCACTGGCGCGCCACCGCCCACCATGGCGAGCTGATGGTCCGCCGCGAGGAGCAGCCCTGGCAGAGCCGGGCCACGCTCCTGCTCGACACCCGCACGTCCGGGCACACCGGCGAGGGCATCGACTCCTCGCTCGAATGGAGCGTCACCGCGGCCGCGTCCGTCGGCGTCCACCTGGCCGAGCGCGGCTACGCCGTCCGGCTGGTCACCGACCACGGCGGCGCCGTCTCCACCAACTGGCACGACCCCGCCAGCGGTCCCGGCGACGCCAAGGTATCGCTGCTCGACGCGCTCGCCGTCGTCCAGCCGCAGCGCGACGCGTCCATCGGCCGCTGGCCCGACCTCCTCAGCGGCGCCGAGGCCGCCACCGGCCTGCTGGTCGGCGTGTTCGGCCGGCTCACCGAGCCCGAGGCGCACGTCGTCGCCGGGCTGCGGCAGGGCTCCACCGCCGCGCTGGCCGTCGTCCTCGACGTCATGTCGTGGACGTCGCTGGGTGAGAACAGCCGCGAGCAGGTGCGGCTCACGGCCGGCGTGCAGGTGCTGCGCAGCGCCGGCTGGAACGTCATCGTCGCCAAGCGCGGCGAGCACCTGGCCACGCTGTGGGAGCGCCTCGGGCTGCAGCGCCCGGCCGTGCAGGCGCAGGCCACGGCCGGCGTCTCGACCGGACCGGAGGCGAGCTGATGTCGTCGCTGAGCGCCCACGGCCGCCTGACCATCGTCGCGGCCGTGGCGGCCTGGCTGTCGGTGGTGCCGCTGTTCGCCATCACGCAGACCGACGACTGGATCGTGCCGGCCGCGCTCGTGGTCGCGCTGGTCGCCGGCACCGGCTACGTGCTGCGCAAGCTCGGCGTGCCGGCGCTGCTGGTCCCGGTCGCGCAGCTGGCCGTCGTCGTGCTGTGGCTGGGCGTGCTGGTGGCCAACGACGTCGCGCTGCTCGGGTTCATCCCGACCACCGACTGGGCCACCCGGCTGGTCGACGTCTTCCAAGAGGGCATCGACGTCACCAACACCTACGTCGCGCCCATCCCGGTGCCGCGCGGCATCCTCATGCTGGTGGTCGGCGGCGCCGGCGTCGTGGCGCTGCTGGTCGACACCCTCGCCGTCTGGCTGCGCAAGGTGCCGCTGGCCGGCGTGCCGCTGGCCGCCTGCTACGCCGTCGCGGCCACGGCCATGACCATCGGGCTGGACTGGTGGTGGTTCCTGCCGCCGGCGGCCGGGTTCCTGGCGCTGCTGGTGTCCGAGGGACGCACTCGGGTCGCGGCGTGGGGGCGCTCGGCCAGCCCGTCGGCGCGGCGCAGCGGCATCCCCGAGACCGACTCGCTGGCCCGCAACGGCCGCCGGGTCGGCGCGGTGGCGCTGGCGGTAGCGGTCGCCGTGCCGGGTCTCGCGCCGGTGCTGACGGAGGGCGTGCTCGGCCCGGGCCGCGGTGGCGGCGGGGGTGGCGGGCAGACCATCCGCACCGACAACCCGATCATCGACCTCCAGCGCAACCTGCAGCGCCGCGAGAACGTCGAGGTGCTGCGCTACAGCTCCAGCGCCGACACCGACGCCGCCACCTACATCCGCATCGTCACGCTCGACGTGTTCGACGGCGAGGAGTGGAAGACGTCCGACCGGCCGGTACCCGACTCCGTCGACAGCGGGCTGCCGTGGCCGCAGGGCCTCGAGCAGGCCGACTGGCCGCGCATCGACTACGACATCAACGTCAGCCCCGACTTCAGCTCCAGCTGGCTGCCGCTCCCCTACCCGGCGCAGAGCATCACCATCGACGGCGACTGGCGCTACCACGGGCCCACCCTCGACGTCGTGGCCGACGGCGACGACGTCCGCGCCCGCTCGTACAACGTGCAGAGCCTGGTGGTCGAGCCGAGCGTCGAGGCGCTGCGCAACGCCGGGCCGCCCAGCGACGATGTCGACGCCATGCTCGAGCTGCCCGACGAGCTCCCGGCCGAGGTCACCGAACTCGCCGACGAGGTCACCGAGGGCGCTGCCGACGACTTCAGCAAGGCGGCCGCGCTGCAGCAGTGGTTCCGCGGGCCGCAGGGCGGCTTCGAGTACGACATCGAGTCGACGTCCGGCCACACGGCCAACGCGCTGGTCGACTTCCTGAACGACCGGCGCGGCTACTGCGAGCAGTTCGCCGCGACCATGGCCATCATGGCCCGCTACCTCGGCATCCCGGCGCGGGTCGCGGTCGGCTTCACCGCCGGCGACTACCAGGGCAACGGCACCTACCTCGTCCGCGCGCACGACTCCCACGCCTGGCCGGAGCTGTACTTCGAGGGGTCCGGCTGGGTCCGGTTCGAGCCCACGCCGGCCGCCATCACCGGCCGCGCCCCCGACTGGACCATCGTGCCCACCCAGAACGCGCCGGTGCCCGACCCCAACGACCCCAGCTCCCCCACGTCGCAGCCGACCAGCACGGCGCCGTCCATCCCGCGCGACGACGAGCTCGGCGGCGGCGCCGCGTCCGGCAGCCAGGACCCGCCGTCGCAGTGGCCGCTCATCGTGCTCGGCGCGCTGGCGCTGGCGGCGTTCTTCGCCACCCCGTCGGTGGCCGCGCGCGTCGGCCGCCGGCTGCGCTGGCGGCAGGCCGGCGACGATCCCGGCGCGCTGGCCGAGGCCGCGTGGGCCGACCTGCGCGAATCCGCCCGCGACGCCGGCCACCCCTGGGATCCCGCCGCCACGCCGCGGTCCACCGGCCGCCGGCTGGCGACGGCCGCCTCCCTCGGCGACGACGACCGGCAGTTGCTCGATCACCTCGTCGGCGCCGTCGAGCAGGCCCGCTACGCCCGCCGGGCCGAGCCCGTCGAGGCGCTGCACGACGACACCGAACTGGTGCGCCGCTCCATCGCCCGCTCGGCGTCGATCGGCCGGCGGGTCAAGGCGTTCCTGCTGCCGACCCGCTACCGCGACAGCGCGGTCGAGGCGAACCGCCGGCTGGTCGAGGGGTTCGACTGGATCGACGCCACCGGCGAGCGGCTGCGCGACTCCGTCGCCTCGTCCAGCCTGCGGCGCCGGCTGCCGGCGCCCCGTCCCCCGGCCGAGTGACCGCGCCCGGCCCACCCGATCGTGGGTGGGCCGGCCCGGTCGGCACCACACCGGACCAGGTGGTGGCGCGCAGGGCGGACCGGAAACGCAAGAGGCGCCGCCCGAAGGCGGCGCCGGACGCGTGAACCGTGGTGGTGCTGCTACTGCTGCGGTGCTGCTGCCGCGGTGCCGTTACTGGCCGTAGCCGCGCTCGCGCCGGTTGCGCCAGCGCTGCTCCATGCGGTCCATGAACGAGCCGTTGTTGCGCGGCCCCTTGGGGCGGCGCTGCCGGCGGGGCGAACCCGGGCTGATGTCGGGCACTTCGCCGGTGGCAGTGGCGGCCGTGCCGTCGTTCGGCGGAACGCGACGCCACGACGTGACGGCGTAGAAGGCCGAGCCGAGCATGACGACGAAGCCCGCCACGCCGAGCGGAATGACCTGAGTGACGGCGCCCGTCATGAGCAACACGACGCCGACGACGAAGACCAGACCGGCAAAGACCGCGCGTCGCCGGTACCGCCGCCGAAGATCCGCGCCACGCATGGCGGTGGCGAACTTCGGATCCTCAGCGAGCAGCGCCTGCTCCATCTGCTCGAGCAGCCGCTGCTCATGATCGGAGAGTGGCACCGTTCCCCTCCAATGAACACGGAAACCTTGGGCACCTGCTGTAAGGACCAGCATATGCGGCCGACGCCACCGAAGAAAGCCGGGTGCAGTACCGAAGCGATTCGGTGTCGCAGTACCCGCCCGCAGGCCGATCACACGTCGGCTCCCGCGGGCCGTCCGGCGAGCACGTGCAGAGCCGCGGCGACGGCCCGGAACGCCGGATGTGCGACCACGGCGGCCTCCAGTTCGGCCAGCGCGGCCACCTCGGCGGGGTCGTCGACGACGCCGCCGGCGACGAGGTCGGTGAGCACTCTCACACCGTGCACCTCGTCGACGCGCAGCCCGGCGGCCGCGAGCAGCGCCCTGACGCCGTCCTCGTCGAACCGGCGCGGCAGCGGGTCGGAGCCGCCCCAGCGGCCGTCGGGGTCGTCGAGCAGGTGCCGGGCGTCGGCGAAATGCCCGGCCAGTGCCTTCGCGAGCACCGCGGCGTAGCGCTGGGCGACCACGACGCTCGCGACGCCGCCGGGGCGCAGCGCCGCCGCGATGGCCGTCACCGCACCGGAGACGTCGTCGACCACCTCGAGCACCCCGTGGCACAGCACGACGTCGGCGCCGCCGGGCCCGACCACGCCGGCCAGCCCGGCCGCGTCGCCCTGCACGCCCGTGACCTGGTCGCCCACGCCCGCCTCGGCCGCCCGGCGAGCCAGCGCGGCCAGCGCGTTCGGGCTCGGGTCGACGACGGTGACGCGGTGGCCGATGCGGGCCAGCGGCACCGCGAACACGCCGCTCCCGCCGCCGAGGTCGACGATGTCGAGGTCGCGGCGGCCGGTCGAGGCGCTCAGCGCGGCCAGCGCCTCGTACAGCTGGGCCCAGATGGCCTCGGTGCGCGGGTTGCGGCGCTGACGCTCGTTCATCGGGTCACGCGTCGCTCGACCGGGCCCAGATGTTCAGGCCCGCCTCGACGGCGTGCCGGTCGATCTCGGCGAGCTCGTCGTCGGAGAAGTCGAGGCGGTCCAGCGCGCCCAGGCTGTCGTCGAGCTGGCCCACCGTCCGGGCGCCGATCAGCACCGACGTCACCCGCTCGTCGCGCAACGCCCACGACAGCGCCAGCTGCGCGAGCGTCTGCCCGCGCGACTCGGCGACCCCGGCCAGCGCGTTCAGCCGGTCGACGACGTCCTGCGTGACCAGCGACGGCGAGAACGACCCGCCGCGGGCCGCGCGGGAGTCGTCCGGCACCCCGCCCAGGTACTTGTTCGTCAGCAGGCCCTGCGCCAGCGGCGAGAAGGCGATGATGCCGAGGCCCGCGTCCGCACAGGCCTCGGTCAGCCCGGCCTCGATCCAGCGGTTGAACATCGAGTAGGACGGCTGGTGGATGGCCAGCGGCGTGCCCAGCTCGCGCATGATGGCGGCCGCCTCGCGAGTGCGCTCCGGCGAGTACGACGAGATGCCCGCGTACAGCGCCCGGCCGGACCGGACCGCGGTGTCCAGCGCGCCCATCGTCTCCTCGAGCGGCGTGTCGGGGTCGAACCGGTGCGAGTAGAAGATGTCGACGTAGTCGAGGCCCATGCGGTCCAGCGAGGCGTCGAGGCTGGCCAGCAGGTACTTGCGCGAGCCCCATTCGCCGTACGGGCCGGGCCACATGTCGTAGCCGGCCTTCGTCGAGATGATCAGCTCGTCGCGGTACGGGCGGAAGTCCTCGGCGAAGATGCGGCCGAAGTTCTTCTCCGCCGAGCCGGGCGGCGGGCCGTAGTTGTTGGCGAGGTCGAAGTGGGTGACGCCGTGGTCGAACGCCGTGCGCAGGATGGCCCGCTGCGTGGCCAGCGGCGACTCGTCGCCGAAGTTCTGCCAGAGGCCCAGCGAGATGGCCGGCAGCTTGAGTCCGGTGCGGCCGCTGCGGCGGTAGGGGGTGTCGATGTAGCGCGCTTCGTCGGCCCGGTACGGCGCGCCTACGTGGAGGTTCCTTGTCGGACGGTCAGCCATGCTGCGAACCTATCGCTCGTGCCCCCGTCCCGTGCCAGCGACCGCCCACGTCCCGAGCGCTTCGCCGGGACCCACCACGTCGACTCCGGGACGGCGGAGCTGATCCCGGACCGCGCCCACCCCGGCGGCTGGTCGGTCCGGCTCAACGGGGTGGCCAGTTCCTACGTCGACGTCGACGACCCGACCCGGCTGGACTTCGAGTACACCCAGTGGACCGGCCACCTCCTCGACGTCGTCGCGCCGCCCGGTGCGCCGCTGTCCGTGCTGCATCTCGGCGGGGCCGGCTGCACGCTGGCCCGCTATGTGGCGGCGACGCGGCCGGGGTCGCCGCAGACGGTGTTCGAGATCGACGCCGCGCTGGCCACTCTGATGCGGCAGGCGTTCGGGCTGCGGTCGGTGCGCGGGCTGCGGCTCAAGGCGATGGACGCGCTGGAAGGGCTGCGGTCGCTGCCGGACGACTATTCGGCCGTCGTCATCCGCGACGCGTTCGACGGCTCCGACGTGCCGCCCCACCTGGCCGACGTCGCCTTCTACACGTCGGTCGCGCGGGTGCTCTCCCCCGCCGGCGTCTACGTCGGCAACGTCGCCGACACCGCCCAGGTCCGCGAAGCCCGCGTCGAAGCGGCGACGGCCCTCGAGGTGTTCGCCCACGTGGCCCTGATCGCCGAGCCCGGCCAGCTGCGTGGACGCCGCTACGGCAACGTCATCCTCCTGGCGTCGCAGCAGCCCCTGCCGGAGGACGCGCTGATCCGCAAGCTCGCCAGCGGCGCCGTCCGCGCCCGCTACGTCGAGCCGTCGCGGGTCAAGGAGCTGGTGGCGGGCGTCAAGCCTCGCCGCTGACTGGGCACGTGACCGGGCGCGCCGCTGACCCGGCGCCTTGCCCGGCGCCTTGCCCGGCCCCCTGACCGGGCGCTGCTGACCCGGCGCCCGCCCGGTCCCCCTTGCCGGCGCCCCTGCTCAGCTCTCCTTTGCCAGCGCCCTGCCCGGTCCCCTTGCCCGCGCCCCTGTCTGGCGCCCCTGTCTGGCGCCCCTGTCTGGCGCCCCTGTCTGGCGCCCCGGGCCGGCCCCCTTGCCGACGCCCCGCCGGGCGCCCCGGGCCGGCGCCGCTGCCCCACGCGCTGACCGGCACCCCTGACCGGGTCTGCTCCCCTACGGGCGCCGCGTGGCGCCGGATGGCGCTTCAACGCGCCCCAGCGCTGCTCTGCGCACCGCTGCGCGGCCTCGTGCGGCCCAGCACCGCGTCGTCCCGATCGGCGCGGTCCAGCGCGCCATCACACGCCCATGCACGCCCCCGCAGCCTCGAACACGTCCCGGCCCGGCCCGGATCAGCCGTGCTACCGACAACTCCCTTCGTCCTTGACAATTTTTCTTTTCGGTAGCAGGATCGAGCCAGCCAGGGCACACCACACGCCGGAAGGACGGGACCATGTCCACCACCACCCCCGCCACCACCACCTCCGCCGTCACCGCCGTCACCGCAGCCACAGCCACCCCCGTCGTCACCACGACCGGCACGACCACCGCCACGACCACCGCCGCGGCCCCCACGCCCGCCACGTCGCGTGGGCAGCGCCGGCTGCTCACCGCCGGCGTGGTCGCGGGGCCGTTGTACGTCGCGGCGGTCGTCGGGCAGTACGTCGTGCGCGACGGGTACGACCCGACGCGGCATGCGGCGAGCGTGCTGGCGAACGGCGACCTCGGCTGGGTGCAGATCGCGAACTTCGTCGTCGCCGCGGTGTTGACGGTGGCGGCGGCGGCCGGGCTGCGCCGGACCGGCAGGGCCGGCACCTGGGCGCCGCGCCTGGTCGGCGTCTTCGGCGTCTCGCTGCTGGCCGCGGGCGCCTTCCGGGCCGACCCGGTCGAGGGCTTCCCGCCCGGCACTCCGGCCGAGGCCGCCGAGACGATCAGCTGGCACGGCCTCGCTCACATGGGCGCCGGCGTCGTCGGGTTCACCTGCTTCGCGATCGCCTGCTTCGCCCTCGGCCGCCACCTGCGCCGCACCGGCCGCCGCGGCGCGGCACGCTACAGCGTCGCCGGCGGGACGCTGATCCTCGCCGGCTTCGTCGCGGTGTCGGCCAGCGCCGGCGCGACGTGGGGCGTGTTGGCGTTCACGGCGGGCATCCTCGCCGGCTGGACGTGGCTGGCCGTCACCTGCGCCCGGCTCGCCCGGCTCCCCCACTGACCCGGAAACACACAACGGCGGCCCGCCGGGATGTCCCGGGGGCCGCCGTTGTGCGTGCGTCGTGTCAGCTGCAGCCGCTGGTCGAGCCGCAGCCCTCGCAGACGTAGCAGCTGCCGGCCGGGCGCATCTTCGTGCCGCAGGTGAAGCAGAGCGGTGCGTCGGTGCTGGTGCCCTGGATGGCCTCGAGCAGTTCGGCCGACGTGTGCGCCTCGACCGGGGCCGGACGGGCCGCCGCGGCCTCGACGACCGGCGCCGGCTGGGCCGGGGCGACCTCGGCCTTCACCGGAGCGGACTGCCGGAACGTGTCGACCTCGATCTCGGAGTCGGCGGTGTACTCCCCCGTGTCGAGCTGACGGGCCCGCTCGGACGCCGTGTAGATGCCGAGCGCCGCCCGCGACTCGAACGGCAGGTGGTCGAGCGCCAGCCGCCGGAAGATGTAGTCGACGACGCTCTGCGCCATGCGGACGTCGGGGTCGTCGGTCATGCCCGACGGCTCGAAGCGCATGTTGGTGAACTTCTCGACGTACGTCTCGAGCGGCACGCCGTACTGCAGCGCGATGGACGTGGCGATGGAGAAGGCGTCCATGATGCCGGCCAGCGTGGAGCCCTGCTTGCCCAGCTTCAGGAAGACCTCGCCGAGGCCGTCGTCGGGGTACGAGCCGGCCGTCATGTAGCCCTCGGCGCCGCCGACGGTGAACGACGTGGTGCGGCTCGGGCGGGTCTTCGGCAGCCGCTGGCGGGTCGGCCGGTACTCGACGACGACGTCCTTCTCGGCCGTGGTGTCGGCGACCTTCGCCTTGGCGTCGGACAGCGGCTGGCCGACCTTGCAGTTGTCGCGGTAGACGGCCAGCGCCTTGAGGCCGAGCTTCCAGCCCTGCAGGTAGATCTCCTCGATCTCCTCGACGGTCGCCGACTCGGGCATGTTGACCGTCTTCGAGATGGCGCCGGACAGGAACGCCTGGACGGCGGCCATCATGCGCACGTGGCCCATCGGCTCGATGGCCCGCGGCTGACCGGCGGCGCAGTCGAACACCTCGTAGTGCTCGGGCTTGAGGCCGGGCGCGTCGACGACGTTGCCGTGCTCGGCGATGTACTCGACGATGGCCTCGATGGTCTCGTCGGCGTAGCCGAGCTTCTTCAGCGCCCGCGGGACCGTCAGGTTGACGATCTGCATGGAGCCGCCGCCGACCAGCTTCTTGAACTTGACCAGCGAGAAGTCGGGCTCGATGCCGGTGGTGTCGCAGTCCATCATGAAGCCGATGGTGCCGGTGGGCGCCAGCAGCGACGCCTGCGCGTTGCGCCACCCGTTCTTCTCGCCGATCTTGTTGCCCTCGGCCCACACCTTCGTGGCGAGGCTGCGGACGTCGGCGTCGAGCGTGGCGACCGAGCGCAGGGAGTCGTTGGCGGCGGCGTGCTTGCGCATGACCCGGGCGTGCGCCTCGGCGTTGCGGGCGAAGCCGTCGTACGGGCCGACGACGCCGGCCAGCTCGGCGGAGCGCTTGTAGGCGGCGCCGGTCATCAGCGACGTGATGGCGGCGGCCAGCGCGCGGCCGCCGTCGGAGTCGTAGGCCAGGCCGGACGCCATGAGCAGCGCGCCGAGGTTCGCGTAGCCGATGCCGAGCTGCCGGTAGGCGCGGGTGGTCTCGGTGATCGACTCGGTCGGGAAGTCGGCGAACGTGATGGAGATGTCCATCGCGGTGATGATCAGCTCGACCGCCTTGGCGAACGTGGCGGCGTCGAAGCTCCCGTCGGCGTTCAGGAACTTCATCAGGTTCAGGCTGGCGAGGTTGCAGCTGGAGTTGTCGAGGCTCATGTACTCCGAGCACGGGTTCGACGCGGTGATGCGGCCGGTCTCGGGGTTGGTGTGCCAGTCGTTGATGGTGCCGTCGTACTGGATGCCGGGGTCGGCGCACTCCCACGCCGCCTGCGCCATGTCGCGGAACAGCTTCTTCGCGTCGACGGTGGAGATGACCTCGCCGGTCATGCGGGCGCGCAGGCCGAACTCGCCGCCGGACTCGACCGCGCGCATGAACTCGTCGTTCACGCGGACAGAGTTGTTGGCGTTCTGGTACTGGACGGACACGATGTCGGAGCCGCCGAGGTCCATGTCGAAACCGGCGTCGCGCAGCGCGCGGATCTTGTCTTCCTCGCGCGCCTTCGTCTGGATGAACTCCTGGACGTCGGGGTGGTCGACGTCGAGCACGACCATCTTGGCCGCGCGCCGGGTGGCGCCGCCGGACTTGATGGTGCCGGCCGAGGCGTCGGCGCCGCGCATGAAGCTGACCGGGCCGGACGCCGTGCCGCCGGAGGACAGCAGCTCCTTGCTGGAGCGGATGCGCGACAGGTTCAGGCCGGCGCCGGAGCCGCCCTTGAAGATCATGCCCTCTTCGCGGTACCAGTTGAGGATCGACTCCATGGAGTCGTCGACAGAGAGGATGAAGCACGCCGACACCTGCTGCGGCGACTTCGTTCCGACGTTGAACCACACCGGCGAGTTGAAGCTGAACACCTGGTGCAGCAGCATCCAGGTGAGCTCGTGCTCGAAGACGTCGGCGTCGTCCGTCGAGGCGAAGTAGCCCTCGTCCTCACCGGTGGTGCGGTACTTCTTCACCACCCGGTCGATGAGCTGGCGCAGGCTCCACTCGCGGGCGTCGGTGCCGACCGCGCCGCGGAAGTACTTCGTGGTGACGATCGTCGAGGCGTTCAGCGACCAGGAGTCGGGAAACTCCACGCCCTTCTGCTCGAAGACGGTCTCGCCGGTCTTCCAGTTCTGCTGGACGACGTCGCGGCGCTCCCACGTCACCTCGTCGTACGGGTGGACGCCGGGGGTGGTGTAGATGCGCTGGACGCTCAGCCCGCGCACCTTCTTCGCCCGTCCGCCCGGCTTGCTCCCCGCACTGTTGCGGCTCGGCCCGCTCACCGTCTCCGTCATGGACCTTCCTCACTTCCCCCGGCTTTTACCCGTGGTTCCGGGCCTGTCATTCCGTTGTCGTGCTGAACTGCTGGCTATGGCTCCACGACGGTGAGGGTGGAGTCCTGCTCCCGCCCGTCGCCGTCGCTGTGACGCTCGGCCTGCTCGCGGTCGGCCCGCAGCGTCGCGATCTCGTTCTCGAAGTCGTCGAGACTCTCGAAGTCGCGGTACACGCTGGCGAAGCGCAGGTACGCGACCTCGTCGAGCTCGCGCAGCGGGCTCAGGATGGCCAGGCCGACCTCGCGGCTCGGGATCTCCGCGCTCCCCGACGCGCGGAACCCCTCTTCGACCCGCTGAGCCAGCCGGGCGAGGTCGTCCTCGCTGACGCCCCTCCCCTGGCATGCCCGGCGCACCCCCGCGACGACCTTCTCGCGACTGAACGGCTCGGTGGCCCCGGACCGCTTCACCACGGCGAGCGTCAACTGCTCGACGGTCGTGAAGCGGCGCTCGCAGGCCAGGCACTGCCGCCGGCGGCGGATGACGGTGCCCTCGTCTGCGGTGCGGCTGTCGACCACCCGGCTGTCGGCGTGACGGCAGAACGGACAGTGCATGAAGGGCACCTCCTCGGCGCTGGACCTGTGGACGAGATGGGGACAACCTGTGCACTCTCGACCACTACCTGTGGACAGCTTACACCCGTGTAACTACTAGATATAGGGGTACGGTACGTCGGCCGGAGGGGCGTCTGCAACCGACATGGCCGGACTCGGTGGAGGGTGTTTCAAAGCCGCAGGTCATGGATGAGTCGATCACTCCCCTCGGCGCGTCGCGGGGTCCGGTGGTGGTTCGCACGCCGTTCACCGTCTCCAGCCCGTACGTCGCGGGTTTCCGCAGGTCAGCCACGATTCGGACGGCCTGGAGCCGATCCGGCGCCGGACGCCTGTGGGTTGTGGACGACGGAACGCGCGGCGGGCTGTGGACAACCCCGGCACCACAGGATGTGGGGGTCGGGTGGTCCGGAGGGGTCCATCGATCGTGCGGTGGACGTCGGCCGGGTGGATGCCGGGGCTGCGGGCGCCCCGTGGCGTGCTGCGGTGACGGTGTTGCGCGTGGCGGCGGCGCGGCGCGGCCGTCACGGTGGCGCGGCGCTCGACCGTCACGGTGGCGCGATGCCGCCGTCGCCGTGGCGCGGCGCGTCCGTCGCCCTGGCGCGGCGCTCGACCGTCACGGTGGCGCGGCGCTCGACCGTCACGGTGGCGCGGCGCGGGCCGTGGCCTGGTTGTGACGCGACACGTTGGGCGACGAAGTGGCCGTCATTGCCCGGGACGTGAAGGCAGGCCAGGACCTTGGCGGCCCCGGAAACCGGCTGGCGCCCCGGAAACCGGCGCTTGTGACCGCGAAACGGGTCCTGTCCGCCGGTGGGCCGGGCGTGCGCCGGTTCGCGGGGCGTGCGCCGGTTCGCGGGGCGTGAGCGCACGATCGGTGGGCCTGCCGCCCGCGCACGGGAGGTCGTGAGGCACCTGATTCGCCCCGGCGCCGTGACGACGACGCCGCCACCGCGCCGACCCACGCCCGGCGTGCTCTCATCGGCACGCTCGGTGACGCTCACGTCGTCATCTCACGTGGCGAGTAGCAGGCCGACTGCGGCCGTGGCCGCGGGTTCAGTGGCCGGGCCCTCGTTGGCTGGGTCTGCCGCGTTGGCCAGCCCCCTGCTGCTCTCCATTGTCGGGAGCGCGGGAGGCCGCCTCAAGCGGACCGAATTGGCGCTTCGCGCGACACGTGACCGCTTGACCCGGCCGCCCGCGCCCCCGTTCAAGCAGCGTCAGGGGGCCGGCCGAAAGATGGGCCCGGCTCCCCTGCTCGCTCGGCCTTCGCTCCGCTGGCCGCTCACTGGCCGTGGGTGGCGTTCCGGCGACCGGCTCCGCCGTGGGTCGCGGTCCACCGGCCGCGCGCGGGTCGGGGGCGGCGTTCCGGCGACCGGCTCCGCCGTGGGTCGCGGTCCACCGGCCGCGCGCGGGTCGGGGGCGGCGTTCCGGCGACCGGCTCCACCGTGGGTCGCGGTCCACCGGCCGCTCGCAGGTCGGGGGCGGCGTTCCGGCGACCGGCTCCGCCGCGGGTCGCGGTCCACCGGCCGCTCGCAGGTCGGGGGCGGCGTTCCGGCGACCGGCTCCGCCGCGGGTCGCGGTCCACCGGCCGCTCGCAGGTCGGGGGCGGCGTTCCGGCGACCGGCTCCGCCGCGGGTCGCGGTCCACCGGCCGCTCGCAGGTCGGGGGCGGCGTTCCGGCGACCGGCTCCGCCGCGGGTCGCGGTCCACCGGCCGCGCGCGGGTCGGGGGCGGCGTTCCGGCGACCGGCTCCACCGTGGGTCGCGGTCCACCGGCCGCGCGCGGGTCGGGGGCGGCGTTCCGGCGACCGGCTCCACCGTGGGTCGCGGTCCACCGGCCGCGCGCGGGTCGGGGGCGGCGTTCCGGCGACCGGCTCCACCGTGGGTCGCGGTCCGCCGGCCGCGTCTGGCCGCTTCGGGGGTGGCAACCGTGGGAACCGTCGCGACGCGGGGGCGGAGATGGGGACATGGAGGCGATGCCCACCACACCCGCCCGGCACGTCGGCCCGGAACGGCCGCAGCCCGACCACGGAACCCGGCGACCGGAGACCCGGCAGCGCGGCCCCGGCGACAGGGACCCAGCAGCCGCGAACCCGGCGACCAAAGCCCGACGACCAGGGGCCCGGCGACCAAGTCGGCCGGGGAGGGTCAGCGGGCGGCCGGGACCTCGATGAGGTCGCCCGGGCGGATGTCGGCCGCGGAGGAGAGGCCGTTGAGCTCGATGATGGCGGCGACCGTCTCGCGCGGGTCGGCCGTGGGCGCGACGTCGGTGGCGAGCTGCCACAGGGTGTCGCCGCCACGGACCTCGACCGTGGTGACCGCCGTGGCGCCGGCCGGAGCGGCGGCGCCGTCCCAGGGGCGCACGAACGCCAGCGCGCCGGCGACGAGGAGCAGCAGCCAGGCCAGCCCGACGACCACGCGGCCGCGGCGAGTGAGGCGCGAGCCGTGCAGGGACGGCTCGGCGGAGCCGACGCACGGGACCGGCTCGGGACGCCCGGCCGGACGCCGGCGCGCGACGTGGCGGCGCGGCGGAGCGTCGGTGCGCTCCGGCTCGATCACCACGCGAGTGCGCGTCTCGAACGGCGGGATGTAGGTCGTCGTCGCCATGGTCAGCCTCCGGTGTTGTCGCACAACCGTTCGATAGAACGACTGTACGAATAGTTGTACACGCTGCCACTGACAGAGTCGAGACACGTTCGAACAGATGTTTGATCGTGTCTTGCATTCCAGCTACTGTGACCACATCAATCGACCCTGCGACCCGTTGTCGAACGGACGCGATCGACCTGCCGGAGGTGGCGTGGTGGCCAACAACGACGACGATGAGCGCGGCGAGGCTGCGGTCGCCTCGGTGCACAGTTTCCCGGAGACCCACCAGCACCCGGCCGACCTCACGGTGCGGCAGCGCAAGGTGCTCGAGGTCATCCGGGAATCCGTGGGCCGTCGCGGCTACCCGCCCAGCATGCGCGAGATCGGCCAGGCCGCCGGCCTGTCCAGCCCGTCGAGCGTGGCCCACCAGCTCGGCGTGCTCGAGACGAAGGGCTACATCCGCCGCGACCCCCACCGCCCCCGCGCCCTCGAGGTGCTACCGCCCGGCACGGCGCCCGGAGACTTCACCCGTCAGGTGATGGACGACGAAGAGAGCAACCTGCCCACGCCGTCGTACGTGCCCATGGTCGGGCGCATCGCGGCCGGCGGGCCGGTGCTGGCCGAGCAGGCGGTCGAGGACGTCTTCCCGCTGCCGCGCGAGCTGGTCGGCGAGGGCACGCTGTTCATGCTGCGCGTCGTCGGCGACTCCATGGTCGACGCGGCCATCTGCGACGGCGACTGGGTGGTCGTGCGGCAGCAGCCGGTGGCCGAGAACGGCGAGATCGTCGCGGCCATGATCGACGGCGAGGCCACGGTCAAGACCTTCAAGAAGCGCGACGGCCACATCTGGCTGCTCCCGCACAACGCCGACTACGAGCCCATCGACGGCGACGACGCCACGGTGCTGGGCCGCGTAGTGGCGGTCATGCGCCGCATCTGAGGGGAACCGAGCCGGCACCGGCCGGGGCGTCCAGGCCACCACGCGCCCCGGCCGGTGCCAGCGAGGATCAGGACGAGACCGCCAGGCGCTGCAGCGCCCCCGTGACGACCGCTTTGTCGCTGGTGAACCACATGGGCGGCAGCGACGCCCGCAGGTACGAGCCGTAGCGCGCCGTCACCAGCCGGGGGTCGAGCACGGCCACCACGCCGCGGTCGGTCGAGCGGCGGATCAGCCGCCCCGCCCCCTGCGCCAGCAGCAGCGCCGCGTGCGTGGCCGCCACCGACATGAAGCCGTTGCCGCCCGCCTTCTCGACCGCCCGCTGCCGCGCCGACGCCAGCGGCTCGTCGGGCCGCGGGAACGGGATGCGGTCGATGACGACCAGCTGGCACGACCCGCCCGGCACGTCGACGCCCTGCCAGAGCGACAGCGTGCCGAACAGGCAGGTCTTCTCGTCGGCCGCGAACGTGCGCAGCAGCGTGGCCACGACGTCGTCGCCCTGGCAGAGCACGGGCAGGCCGGGCAGCCGCTTGCGCACCGCCTCGGCCGCCTCCTGCGCCGCCCGCCGCGACGAGAACAGCCCGAGCGTGCGCCCGTCAGCCGACGCCATGAGCTCGACCAATGCGTCGACGGCCTCGGGGCGCAGGCCGTCGCGGCCCGGCGTCGGGAGGTCGCGGGCGACGTAGAGGATGGCCTGCTTGCCGTAGTCGAACGGCGACCCGACGTCGAGCGAGCGCCACGCCGGCGCGCCCTCGCCGGTGAGCCCGAACGCCCCGGCGGCGGCGTCGAACGAGCCGCCCAGCTCGAGCGTGGCGGAGGTGGCCACGACGGTGTTCTGCCCGAACAGCCGCTCGCGCAGCAGCCCGGCCACCGACAGCGGCGCGACCCGCAGCGAGCGCCCGCCGCGCTCGCGGTCCTCGACCCACAGGACGTCGTACTCGCCGTTCGCGACCAGCCGCTCGGCCGTGCCGAAGACGTCGTCGACCATGGTCTTCGCCGCGCGCCGGGACGCCTCGACGTCGGCGGCCCGCTCTTCGCGCGACGTGGCGGTGAACCCGGACTGCACGGCCCGAGCGGCGTCGCGGACGCCGACCAGCGTGGCCAGCAGCTCTTCGGGGACGGTGTCGAGGCGGCCCACCGGCGCGTCGAGCAGCGCGGCCCGCAGCTGCTCGCCCGCCGCGCGCAGCTCTTCGGCGTCGCCGTCGTCGACGTGGACGCGCGAGCGCACCGCGGCGCGGTCGATGACGCCGGGCCAGAGGTCGGCGGTGGCGACGCTGGTGACCCGCGCGGCCAGCTCGTGCCCCTCGTCGACCACCACGACGTCGTGCTCGGGCAGCACCGGCAGCCCTTCGAGCGCGTCGATGGCCAGCAGCGCGTGGTTGGTGACGACGACGTCGGCGCCGTCGGAGCGGGCCCGGGCCAGCTCGGCGAAGCATTCCTGGCCGTACGGGCAGCGCGTGGCGCCCAGGCACTCGCGCGACGACACCGAGACCTGCGACCACGCGCGGTCGCTGACGCCGGGCTCGAGCCGGTCGCGGTCGCCGGTGCCGCTGGTGGCGGCCTGCTGCTCGGCCCACTCGCGGGCGCGCAGCACCTCGGCGCCCAGCGGCCCGGCGGACAGCTCTTCGACGGGCACCAGCTCGCCCTGGTCGTCGGGCGCGCCGTCGCGGACGCGGTGCAGGCAGGCGTAGTTGGCCCGGCCCTTGAGCGTGGCCCACTTCGGCGGCCGGCCCAGCAGCGGCTCGGCCGCCTTGGCCAGCGCCGGGAGGTCGCGGTCGACCAGCTGCGCCTGCAGCGCGAGCGTGGCGGTGGCGACGATGACGGGCCCGCCGTCGGCGTCGGCGTGCAGCAGCGACGGCACGAGGTAGGCCAGCGACTTGCCGGTGCCGGTGCCGGCCTGGACGAGCAGGTGCTTGCCGTCGGCGACCGACTCGCCGACCGCCTGGGCCATCTCGACCTGGCCAGGGCGTTCCGCACCGCCGACGGCGCCGACGGCCGCCGCCAGCAATTTCTCGACCGTCACATCGCCCTCGCTCACCGCCACGACACTACCCGACCGCCGGACCGGGAAAGCGGTTGTCCACAGCCGCGTCTCGACCCTGTCCGAGCCCCGTGATGGAATGCCGGAATGACGTATGACGCGGTGCCGCTGATCCCCCGTGACGTCCTGTTCGGCAATCCCGAACGGGTCCTGCCCACGCTGTCGCCCGACGGCTCCCGGCTGGGCTTCGTCGCGCCCGACGACGGCGTGCTGAACGTCTGGGTCGGTCCCGCCGACGACCCCGCCGCCGCCCGCCCGGTCACCCACGACCGCCACCGCGGCGTGCGCACGTTCATGTTCTGCCACGACGACCGCACCCTGGCCTACCTGCAGGACACCGACGGCGACGAAGACTGGCGGCTCTACGCGCTCGACCTCGAGACCGGCGAGTCCACGCTGGTCACGCCGCAGGAGAAGGTCACCGCGTACATCCTCGAGCACAACCGCTGGCACCCCACGTCCATGCTCATCGGGCTGAACGCCGACAACCCGCAGCTGCACGACGTCTACCGGCTCGACCTCACCACCCGCGAGCTGACGAAGGTGGCCGAAAACCCCGGCTACGCCGGCTGGCTGGTCGACTCCGACCACCGCGTGCGCGGCGGCGTCGCGATGACGGAGGACGGCGGCGCGGTCGTCTACCGCCGCGACGACGACGGCGCCGACGAGCCGTGGTTCGAGATCGGCCCCGACGACGTCCTCACCACCGACGTCGCCGGGTTCAACCGCGACGGCTCGGCCGCGTTCCTGTTCTCCAGCACCGGCGTCAACGCCGCCCGGCTCATCCGCGTCGACCTCGCCACCGGCGCCGAGACCGTGCTCGCCGAAGATCCCGAGTACGACGCCGCCGGCATCGCCCGCCACCCCGAGACGCTCGAGCCGCAGGCCGTCACGTTCGTCAAGGAGCGCAAGTCCTGGACCTTCCTCGACGCCGCGTTCGGCGCCGAGGTCGACGGGCTGACGCAGCGGCTGCGCGGCGAGGTCGGCATCTCCCGGCCGGTCCGCGACGACCGCACCTGGCTGGTGCACGACGTGCTCTCCGACGGGCCGGTGCGCTACTACCGCTACGACCGCGACTCCGGCGAGCTGACCTTCCTGTTCTCGCACCGTCCGGAGCTCGAGGACTACGACCTCGCCGAGATGGAGCCGTTCTCCTACACCGCCCGCGACGGCCTCACGGTGCACGGCTACCTGACGTTCCCGCGGGGGGTCGACCGCGCCGGTCTGCCGGCGGTGCTCAACGTGCACGGCGGCCCGTGGGCGCGCGACACCTGGGGCTACAACCCCGAGGCGCAGTGGTTCGCCAACCGCGGCTACGTCTGCGTGCAGGTGAACTTCCGCGGCTCCACCGGCTACGGCAAGGCCTTCGGCAACGCCGGCAACAAGCAGTGGGGCGCGGCCATGCACACCGACCTCCTCGACGCCGTCGACCACCTGGCCGGCCAGGGGCTCGTCGACCGCGACCGCGTCGGCATCTACGGCGGCTCGTACGGCGGGTACGCCGCGCTGGCCGGCGCCGCGTTCACGCCCGAGGTGTTCCGCTGCGCCGTCGACATCGTCGGCCCGTCGAACCTGCTCACGCTGCTCGCGTCGGTGCCGGAGTACTGGAAGCCGCAGCTCGCGCTGATGCACAACCGCGTCGGCAACCCCGACACCGAGCGCGACCTGCTGTGGGAGCGTTCGCCACTGTCGAAGGTCGACCAGATCACCATCCCGGTGCTGGTCGCGCAGGGCAAGAACGACCCCCGGGTGAAGATCGCCGAGGCCGAGCAGATCGTCGCCGCGCTCGAGGAGAAGGGCCTCGACCACGAGTACCTGCTGTTCGAGGACGAGGGCCACGGCCTGGCCCGGCCCGAGAACCGCGAGCGGTTCTACGCCGCGGCCGAGCGGTTCCTCGCGACGCACCTGGGCGGGCGCGTCCAGGCCGACTAAGGCGGGCGAGGAACGAGCGAGGCGGGCGGGGACGGCATCGACCGGCCCCGCCCGGCACCCTTACCGGGGCGCGACGGCGTACGGCTGCAGCGCCGCCGCGAGCGCCTCGGGCACCCGAGCCCTGACCCGGGTGCCGTCGGCCTCGTGGTCGACCGACAGCACCTCGCCGACGCTGTGCATGCGCGCCACCAGCTCGCCGTGGTCGTACGGCACCAGCGCGTCGACCTCGACGGGCGGCTGCGGCAGCTCGCTCTCGATGAGCGCGCGCAGTTTGTCGACCCCGGCGCCGGTGCGGGCCGAGACGGACAGCGCGTGCGGCTCGTTGCGCAGCAGCCGGGCCACGACCATGGGGTCGGCGGCGTCGGCCTTGTTGACGGCGACGATCTCGCGCACGCCGCCGGCGCCGATGTCGGCGAGCACGGAGCGCACCGCCGTCAGCTGGCCCTCGGGGTCGGGGTGCGAGCCGTCGACGACGTGGACCAGCAGGTCGGCGTCGGCGACCTCCTCGAGCGTCGACCGGAACGACTCGACCAGCTCGTGCGGCAGGTGCCGGACGAACCCGACGGTGTCGGCGAGCGTGAAGCCGCGCCCCTCGGCCGTCTGCGACCGGCGGACGGTGGGGTCGAGCGTGGCGAACAACGCGTCCTCGACCAGCACGCCCGCGCCGGTGAGGCGGTTGAGCAGCGACGACTTGCCGGCATTGGTGTAGCCGACGATCGACACCGCGGGCACCGCGTTGCGGCGGCGACCGGCCCGCTTGGTGTCGCGGGCCGTGCGCATGGCGGCGAGCTCGCGGCGCAGCTTGGCCACCCGGGTGCGGATGCGCCGGCGGTCGGTCTCGAGCTTGGTCTCACCGGGACCACGGGTGCCGACGCCGCCGCCCGCGCCGCCGGCCCGGCCACCGGCCTGCCGGGACAGGCTCGCGCCCCAGCCGCGCAGCCGCTGGGAGAGGTACTCGAGCTGGGCCAGCTCGACCTGCGCCTTGCCCTCGCGGCTCTTCGCGTGCTGGGCGAAGATGTCGAGGATGAGCATGGTGCGGTCGACGACCTTGACGCCCACCTTGTCTTCCAGGTTGCGCAGCTGCGACGCCGACAGCTCGCCGTCGACGATGACGGTGTCGGCGCCGTGCGCCTGGACCACCTCGCGCAGCTCCTCGACCTTGCCGGAGCCGACGAACGTGGCCGGGTCGGGCTTCAGCCGGCGCTGGGCGAGACCCTCGAGCACCTGCGAGCCGGCCGTCTCGGCCAGCGCCGCGAGCTCGGCGAGGGAGTTCTCGGCGTCGGTGAACGACCCGCCCGGCCAGACGCCGACGAGTACGACCCGTTCGAGCCGCAGCCGCCGGTACTCGACCTCGGTGACGTCCTCGAGCTCGGTCGACAGGCCGGCGACACGCCGCAGCGCGTGCCGCTCGTCCAGGTCGTAGTCCCCGGTGGTGTCGCCGTCGAGGAGGTCGAGTTCGGCCTCCGGCACCTCGGCGGAGTCGTCATAGGGGTTGAATGCGTGGCCTGGACTATTGCTCAATTCTCCTGCTTTCGCCGTTCGACGTCTTCAGGAGCGACCATAGCTCGACCCGGTGGACGCCGCCCACCGTAATTTCGCCGCGGCGCGCAGCGTGGCCGCCCGCCGTCCGGCCTTGCCCGTGGACTTCTCCTGGGCGCGCCGGGCCACTTCCTGCAGCACGGCCTCTCGCCGCTGCTTCTCCGTTGCACCCATGGCACCGCCCTTCCGTCAGGCGCGCGGCCGGCCTCGTTGCCGCCCCACGCTCACAACGTTAGGCCCGCTCCCCGGCGGTGGCATCGACCGCGAGTCTGACGTCGTGCTCCTTCTACTGAAGGAGACGTCCTCGGGGTTTCCCAGGATGCTGTGATCTAGGTCACACTGCTCGCGTCAGAGCTCGACGGTCCCCCGCAGGCCCAGCACGGCCGGCCCGGTGAGCAGCAGTTCTCCGTCCGGACGCTCGGTCACGACCAGCCGGCCGCCGGGCACGTCGACCAGGTAGCGGGCCCCGGCGCCGACACCGTCGCGCCGCATGGCCACCCACGCCGCCGCGCAGACGCCGGTGCCGCAGGACCGGGTCTCGCCGACGCCGCGCTCCCACACCCGCATCGCGATGTGCTTGTGCCCGCGGTCGACGACGAACTCGACGTTCGCGGAGTCGGGGAAGACCGACGCGGGCCGCAGGTCGGGCGCGGACGTGAGCGAGCCGGGCGCCTCGAGGTCGTCGACGAACACGACGGCGTGCGGGTTCGGCACCCGGACCGGCGTGGCCTCCCAGGTGTGCCCGCCGGCGGCGACGAAGGCCAGCTGGCGGGTCGCGGCCGGCTTGGCCCGGCCCATCTCGACGGTGATCTGGCCGTCCGGCTCGGCGTGCACCGTGCGGATGCCGCCGCGGGTCGCAAGCGCCAGCACCGGCCCTTCGACCAGGCCGTTCTCCCACAGGTAGCGGGCCATGACGCGCACGCCGTTGCCGCACATCTCGGCGGCCGAGCCGTCGGCGTTGCGGTAGTCCATGAACCACTCGGCGTCGTCGGCCAGCTCGCGGACCTCGTCGGCGGTCTCCGTGCGGGTGATGCGGATGACGCCGTCGGCGCCGATGCCCGCGTACCGGTCGGCCAGGCGGCGCACGGCCGCCTCGTCGAGCCGGTCGGCCAGGGCGCCGTCGGCGTCCGGGATCACCACGAAGTCGTTCTGGGTGCCGTGTCCCTTGACGAAGGAGATGCCGCTCACGACCGACGATGGTAGGTCAGAGCGCGCTCCAACCGGTCATCGGCATCGAACGGCACCCAGCCGACGCGGTCGTCCTTTCCGAACCACGCGTGCTGACGGCGGGCGAACCGGCGCGTGAGCTGCACCGTCTCGTCGCGCGCCGCCTGCTCCGTCGCCTCGCCGGCGAGGAACGCCAGCACCTGCGCGTAGCCCAGCGCCCGGCTGGCCGTCGGGCCCTCGCGCAGCCCGCGCGCCTCCAGCCCGCGGACCTCGTCGACCAGACCCTGCTCCCACATGCGGTCGACCCGCAGCTCGATGCGCTCGTCGAGGACGTCGCGCGGCAGGTCCAGGCCGATCTGCACGACGTCGTCGTAGTGGTACTCGCGCGGCGGCAGCGTGGCGGTGAACGGGCGCCCGGTCAGCTCGATGACCTCCAGCGCGCGCACCACCCGGCGGCCGTTGGTGGGCAGGATGGCCGCCGCGGCGGCCGGATCGCGCCCAGCGAGCCGCTCGTGCAGCGCCGCCGCGCCCACCGTCGTCAGCTCCGCCTCCAGCCGGGCGCGGACCTCCGGGTCGGTGCCGGGGAACTCGAACCGGTCCAGGACGGCGCGGACGTACAGCGCGCTGCCACCGGCCAGGATCGGCGTGACGCCACGCGCCCGGCAGTCGTCGATGGCCTCACGGGCCAGCCGCTGGAACTCCGCGACGGTCGACGGGCGCGTGACGTCGTACAGGTCGAGCAGGTGGTGCGGGACGCCTCGTCGCTCGGCGAGCGTGAGCTTGGCCGTGCCGATGTCCATGCCGCGGTAGAGCTGCATGGAGTCGGCGTTGACGACCTCGCCGCCCAGCCGTAGCGCGAGGTCCACGGCGAGGTCGCTCTTGCCCGCCGCCGTGGGCCCGACGACCGCTACGACCGGGGTTCGGCTGCCGCTCTGCACGGCGGCAAGTCTCTCACCTGGCCTGTGGCGGGTCTGACCGACCTCACAGGGATGCTGGCATCCCCGTGAGTTCGGTCTCGCGTCCCCAGGTCGAGGCGGCGGACGAGCTCGCGGGTGGCCGTCGAGCGGTTGAGGGTGTAGAAGTGCAGGCCCTGGACGCCCTCGGCCAGCAGCCGGTCGCACATCGACGTGGTGAGGTCGATGCCCTCGGCGCGGAAGCCGGCCGGGTCGTCGTCGTAGCGGGCGAGGCGGTCGGCGACGGCCGCCGGTGCGCTGACGCCGGACAGCTCGACCGACTTTTCCAGCGTCCGCCGCGTCGTCAGCGGCATCACCCCCGGCAGTAGCGGCACGTCACAGCCGAGCGCGGCCAGCCGGTCGCGCAGCCGGAGGAAGTAGTCCGGCTCGAAGCACAGTTGCGCGACGGCGAAGTGCGCCCCGCGCCGGACCTTCCCCAGCAGCCGGCGGACATCGGTCTCGAGGTCCGGCGACTCCGGGTGCCCGTGCGGGAAGGCCGCCACGCCGACGCAGAACGCGCCGAGGCCGCCGATCAGGCTCACCATCTCGTCGGCGTAGGTGACGCCGTCCGGGTGCGCCACCCACTCGGCGGCTGGCCCGCCGGGTGGGTCGCCGCGGATCGCGAGGACGTTGCGGATGCCGTTCTCGGCGTACCAGCCGACGACGTTGCGCAGCTCGGCGCGCGAGTGGCCGACGCCGGCGAGGTGCGCCACCGGCGTCAGCGTCGTCTCACGGCGGATGCGCCCCGTCGTCCGGATGGTCCGCTCGCGGCTGGACCCGCCGGCGCCGTAGGTGACCGAGACGAAGGCCGGGTCCAGCGGCTCCAGCTGGCGCACCGCCGTCCACAACACCGTCTCGTCGGCGTCGTCGCGGGGCGGGAAGAACTCGACGGAGAACACCGGCCGCCGGCCGGCGAGTCGGTCCAGGACGGTCGTCATGGCTGCCCCTGGGCTCGTCGGCCGTCAGTAGCGGTAGTGCTCGCTCTTGTACGGGCCCTGGACCGGGATGCCGAGGTAGTCGGCCTGCGCGTCGGTGAGCTCGGTCAGTTTCACCCCGAGCGCGTCGAGGTGCAGCCGGGCCACCTGCTCGTCCAGCTGCTTGGGCAGCGTGTACACACCCAGCGGATAGTCCGCGGTCTTCGCGAACAACTCGATCTGCGCCAGCACCTGATTGGTGAACGAGTTCGACATCACGAACGACGGATGCCCGGTCGCGTTACCCAGATTCAACAACCGGCCCTCGGACAACACGATCACCGTGTGCCCATCCGGGAAGCTCCACTCGTGCACCTGCGGCTTGATCTCGGTCCGCACGATCCCCGGCACGGCGGCCAGCCCGGCCATGTCGATCTCGTTGTCGAAATGCCCGATGTTCCCCACGATCGCCTGATGCTTCGCCCGCACCAGATGATCCACCGTGAGGACGTCCTTGTTCCCCGTCGCAGTGATCACGATGTCGGCCCGCTCGATCGCCTCGTCCAACGTGGTGACCTCGTACCCGTCCATCGCCGCCTGCAACGCACAGATCGGGTCGATCTCCGTCACCACCACCCGCGCGCCCTGACCACGCAGCGACTCCGCACACCCCTTGCCCACATCGCCATACCCGCACACCACCGCGACCTTGCCACCGATCAACACATCCGTGGCCCGATTGATCCCATCGATCAGCGAATGCCGACACCCGTACTTGTTGTCGAACTTGCTCTTCGTCACCGAATCGTTCACGTTGATCCCCGGGAACAACAACGCCCCATCACGCATCATCTCGTACAACCGGTGCACCCCGGTCGTCGTCTCCTCCGTCACCCCACGAACGTCCTGCGCCATCGCCGTCCACCGGTCCTGGGACTCGGCCAGCGACCGCTTCAACAGGCCCAGCACCACCCGCCACTCGTCCGGGTCGTCGGCGGCGGGGTCGGGGACGGCGCCGGCCTTCTCGTACTCGACCCCCTTGTGCACCAGCAGCGTGGCGTCACCACCATCGTCGAGGATCATGTTCGGGCCCGCCTGACCCGGCCACGACAACGCCTGCTCGGTGCACCACCAGTACTCCTCCAACGACTCCCCCTTCCACGCGAACACCGGCACCCCCGCCGGCGCCTCCACCGACCCGGTGGGGCCGACCGCGACCGCCGCCGCCGCATGATCCTGGGTGGAGAAGATGTTGCAACTGGCCCAGCGCACCTGCGCGCCCAACACCGTCAACGTCTCGATCAACACCGCCGTCTGCACCGTCATATGCAACGACCCGGTGATCCGCGCGCCGGTGAGCGGCTTGCTCTCACCGAACTCCGCACGCATCGCCATCAAACCCGGCATCTCATGCTCGGCCAAACGAATCTCACGACGACCGAAATCGGCCAACGACAGATCAGCAACCTTGAAATCAAGGGACATGGAACGGCTCCTCACGTCGATCAGGCGGTGAAGTAGACGGCCTCGGGGTGGTGCACCACCAAGGCATCGGTCGACTGCTCGGGATGCAGCTGGTGCTCCTCGGACAGCGTGACCCCGATGCGGCCGGGGTCGAGCAGCGCGACGACCTTCTCGCGGTCGCGCAGGTCGGGGCAGGCCCCGTAGCCCAGCGAGTACCGGGCGCCGCGGTAGCCCAGCCGGAAGAACTCGGTGACGTCGGCGGCGTCCTCGGCCGCGACGGACCCCCCGCCGGGCAGCCGCAGCTCCTGGCGGACCCGGCGGTGCCAGTACTCGGCCAGTGCCTCGGTGAGCTGCACCCCGAGCCCGTGCACCTCCAGGTAGTCGCGGTAGGCGTCGGCGGCGAACAGCTCGTTGGCGAAGTCGGCGATCGGCTGCCCCATCGTCACCAGCTGCAGCGGCAGCACGTCCACCCGGCCCGAGCTCACGGCCAGGTCGCGGGGCCGGAAGTAGTCGGCCAGGCACAGCCGCCGGTCGCGGCGCTGGCGCGGGAAGGTGAACCGGCAGCGCTCACCGGCGTCGGGCGCCGGAGCGTCCAGGACGACGAGATCGTCGCCCTCGGAGACGCACGGGACGTAGCCGTAGACGACCGCCGCGTGCGCCACGACGCCCCGGGTGGTCAGCTCGTCCAGCCAGTACCGCAGCCGCGGCCGGCCCTCGGTCTCGACCAGCTCCTCGTATCCGGGGCCCTCCCCGCCTCGGGCGCCGCGCAGCCCCCATTGGCCGAGGAACGTGGCCCGCTCGTCCAGCAGCGCCGCGTAGTCGGCCAGCGCGACGCCGCGCACCACCCGGGTGCCCCAGAACGGCGGCTCCGGGACGGGGACGTCGGCGAGGACGTCGGACCGGCCGCCGGGCGGCGGCGCCTCCTCCTGCCCAGCGCGGCGCGCCTCGGCGATCTTCTTCGACCGCTGCCGCCGGGCCTGTCGTTGCGCGCGCTTGGCCTCGGCCTCCGGGTCGGCCTCGATGACGCCGCCCTGCTTGCGCTTCATGATGGAGTCCATCAGCCGCAGTCCCTCGAAGGCGTCGCGGGCGTAGCTGACCTCGCCCTTGTAGACCGCGGCGAGGTCGTCCTCGACGAACGTGCGGTTCAGCGCCGCCCCGCCCAGCAGCACGGGCCAGGTCTCGGCGACGCCGCGCGCGTTCATCTCCTCGAGGTTCTCCTTCATGACCACCGTCGACTTCACCAGCAGCCCGGACATGCCGACGGCGTCGGCCCGGTGCTCGCTCGCGGCGTCGATGATCGCGCCCACCGGCTGCTTGATGCCGAGATTGACCACGTCGTAGCCGTTGTTGGAGAGGATGATGTCGACGAGGTTCTTGCCGATGTCGTGCACGTCGCCCTTGACGGTCGCGAGCACGATCCGGCCCTTGCCGCCGGCGTCGTCCTTCTCCATGTGCGGTTCCAGGTGCGCGACCGCCGCCTTCATCACCTCGGCGGACTGCAGCACGAACGGCAACTGCATCTGGCCCGACCCGAACAGCTCGCCGACGGTGCGCATGCCGGACAGCAGCGTGTCGTTGACGATCTCCAGGGCGGGGCGCTCGGTCAGCGCCTCGTCCAGGTCGGCCTCGAGGCCGTTGCGCTCGCCGTCGACGATGCGCCGCTCCAGCCGCTCGGCCAGCGGCAGCCGGGCCAGCTCCTCGGCCCGGGTCTCGCGGTTCGACGCGGCGGTGGCGCCCTCGAACAGCTCCATGAACCGCTGCAGCGGGTCGTACCCCTCCCGTCGCCGGTCGTAGACGAGGTCCAGGGCGACCGCACGCTGCTCGTCCGGGATCCGCGACATCGGCAGGATCTTCGACGCGTGCACGATGGCCGTCGTCAGGCCCGCCTCCACGCACTCGTGCAGGAAGACGGAGTTGAGCACCTGCCGGGCGGCGGGGTTGAGGCCGAACGACACGTTGGACACGCCCAGCGTCGTCTGCACGGCCGGGTACCGCTCGCGCAGCCGGCGGATCGCCTCGATCGTCTCGGCGGCGTCGCGGCGGACCTCCTCCTGCCCCGTCGAGATCGGGAAGGTCAGGGTGTCGACGATGATGTCGTCGAGCGCGAGCCCCCAGTTCGCGGTGAGGTCCTCGATCAGCCGCGACGCCACGCGCACCTTCCAGTCCGCCGTCCGCGCCTGGCCCTCCTCGTCGATGCAGAGGGCGACGACGGCGGCGCCGTGCTCGGCGGCGACGCGCATCGCGCGCTGGAACCGCGAGTCGGGCCCGTCGCCGTCCTCGTAGTTCACCGAGTTGATCACGCAGCGCCCGCCGAGGCGTTCCAGGCCCGCCTCGAGCACCGCCGGCTCGGTGGAGTCCAGCATGACGGGCAGCGTCGAGGCCGTGGCCAGCCGGAACGCCAGCGTGTCCATGTCGGCGACGCCGTCGCGGCCGACGTAGTCGACGCACAAGTCGAGCAGGTGGGCGCCGTCGCGGGTCTGCGCGCGGGCGATCTCGACGCAGTCGTCCCACCGCTCGTCCGCCATCGCCGTCCGGAACGCCTTGGAGCCGTTGGCGTTGGTCCGCTCGCCGATCACCAGCACGCTGGTGTCCTGGCGGAACGGCACGCTCTGGTAGACCGACGCGACGCCCGCCTCGCGCTCCGGCGTGCGCTCGGCCGGCGCCAGCCCGCCTACCGCGTCGACGACGGCGCGCAGGTGCTCGGGCGTCGTGCCGCAGCAGCCGCCCACCAGCCGGGCGCCGTGCTCGCGGACGAACCCGGCGAGCGCGCCCGCGAGCTGGTCCGGGCCGAGCGGGTACACCGCGCCGTCCGGGCCGAGCTCGGGCAGCCCGGCGTTCGGCATGACCGAGATCGGCACCCGGGCGTGGCGCGCGAGGTAGCGCAGGTGCTCGCCCATCTCGGCCGGTCCCGTGGCGCAGTTCATCCCGATGAGGTCGACGCCCAGCGGTTCCAGCGCCGTGACGGCCGCGCCGATCTCGCTGCCCACCAGCATGGTGCCGGTGGTCTCGACGGTGACCTGGACGACGATCGGGACGTCCTGGCCCGCGGCTCGCATCGCCCGCTTCGCGCCCAGGATCGCCGCCTTCGCCTGCAGCAGGTCCTGGCTGGTCTCGACGAGGACGGCGTCGATGCCGCCGGCCAGCAGGCCCGCGACCTGCTCGGCGTAGGCGTCGCGGAGGTGCGCGTAGCGGACGTGGCCGAGGGTCGGCAGCTTCGTGCCCGGCCCGACCGAGCCGAGGACGAACCGCGGCCGGTCCGGCGTGGAGAACTCGTCCGCCGTCTCGCGGGCCAGCCGGGCGCCGGCCTCGGCCAGCTCGCCGATGCGCCCGGCGATGTCGTACTCGGCGAGGTTGGCCCAGTTGGCGCCGAAGGTGTTCGTCTCGACGAGGTCCGACCCGGCGTCGTAGTAGGCCCGGTGCACCGACCGCACCACGTCGGGCCGGGTGACGTTCAGGATCTCGTTGCAGCCCTCGAGCCCGGCGAAATCGTCCAGCCCGAGGTCGTGACTCTGCAGCATGGTGCCCATGGCGCCGTCGGCGACGAGCACGCGCCGGTCGAGGGCCTCGCTGAAGGTCTGGGTCACGCGGTCCCCTCTCGGGCGGCGGGCAGGAACGGCTGGATCTCGGCCGCGGCGTCATCGCCGTAGGCGTCGGCCATGCGGCGGTGGAAGGCCGCGGCGTCGACGAGGTACTCCTGCGGCCCGCGCGCCTCGATCGTGAGCGTGGCCAGCAGGCACCCCGTCTGCATCGCCCGTTCGAGCGGGACGCCCCAGGACAACGCGGCCAGGAACCCGGCCCGGAACGCGTCGCCGATGCCGGTCGGGTCGAGCTCGCGCTTCGCCGGCACGCACGGAACCACGACGGGCGCGGCGCCCTTCGCCTCCAGCCGCGCGCCACCGGCGCCGAGCGTCGTCATCCAGCCGCCGACCCGCTCCAGCACGTCACCGTGCGACCAGCCGGTCTTCTCGCACAGCAGCCCGGCCTCGTACTCGTTCGTGAACAGGAACCGGGCGCCGGGCACCAGCGACGCGACCTCCTCGCCGCTCATGCGGGCGATCTGCTGGGAGAAGTCCGCGACGAACGGCAGGCCGAGGTCGCGGCACTGCTGGGTGTGCCGGATCATGCCGTCCGGGTCGCTGGCGCCGACCAGGACGAGGTCCAGTCCCCCGGCCCGCTCGGCGACGACGCCCAGGTCGATCTCGCCGGTCTCGGCCATGGCGCCGGAGTAGAACGAGGCGATCTGGTTGTTCATGCTGTCGCTGGTGCACAGGTAGCGGGCGGTGTGCCGCTCCTCGGACACCCGGACGTGCGAGGTGTCGACGCCGCCCCGCTCGAGCCAGGAGCGGTACTCGTCGAAGTCCTGGCCCACGGCGCCGACCAGGAGCGGGCGCAGTCCCAGCGCGCCCATGCCGTAGGAGATGTTGGCCGCCACCCCGCCGCGCCGGACGTCGAGGCGGTCGATGAGGAACGACAGGGACACCTGCTCGAGCCGGTCGGCGACGAGCTGGTCGGTGAAGCGTCCGGGAAACACCATCAGGTAGTCGGTGGCGATCGAGCCGGTCACGGCGACGCGCATGGCGGGGCCTCCTCGTGTGGTCAGGCTCGGGCGGCTTCGCGCAACTGGTCGACGCGGTCGGTCCGCTCCCAGGGGAGATCGAGGTCGGGACGGCCGAAGTGCCCGTAGGCGGCGGTCGGCGCGTAGAGCGGCCGCAGCAGGTCGAGGTCACGGATGATCGCGGCCGGCCGCAGGTCGAACACCTCCTCGATGGCCAGTTGGATCTTCTCCGGATCGACCGCCTCGGTGCCGAACGTCTCGACGAACAGCCCGACCGGCGCGGCCTTCCCGATGGCATAGGCCACCTGCACCTCGATGCGTGCGGCCAGGCCCGCGGCGACGGCGTTCTTCGCCACCCACCGCATGGCGTACGCCGCCGACCGGTCGACCTTCGACGGGTCCTTGCCGGAGAAGGCGCCGCCGCCGTGCCGGGCCATGCCGCCGTAGGTGTCGACGATGATCTTGCGCCCGGTCAGCCCGGCATCGCCGACCGGCCCGCCGACCACGAACCGTCCGGTCGGGTTGACCAGCAGCCGGGTGTCCGTCGTGTCCAGCTCGACGCCGGCCAGCACCGGCGCCATGACGTGGTCGCGCACGTCCACGGCCAGCATGCGGTCCAGGTCGATGTCCGCGGCGTGCTGGCTCGACACCACGACGGTGTCGAGGCGCACCGGACGCTCGCCCTCGTACTCCACGGTCACCTGCGTCTTGCCGTCCGGCCGCAGGTACGGCAGGACGCCGTCGCGGCGCACCGCCGCGAGCCGCTGGGACAGCCGGTGCGCCAGCGCGATCGGCAACGGCATCAGCTCGGGCGTGTCCGAGCAGGCGTAGCCGAACATCAGCCCCTGGTCGCCCGCGCCCTGGGCGTCGATGACGTCGGTGGCGCCCTCGACCCGCAGTTCGTGCGCGGCGTCGACGCCCTGGGCGATGTCGGCGGACTGCGCGTCGATCGCGACGTTCACGCCGCACGACTCGCCGTCGAACCCCTTGGCCGACGAGTCGTAGCCGATGCGCAGGATCCGGTCCCGCACGATCGCCGGGATGTCGACGTAGCCGCTGGTGGTCACCTCCCCCGCGACGTGCACCTGCCCGGTCGTGATGAGCGTCTCGACGGCGACCCGGGACCGCGGGTCCTGGGCCAGCATCGCGTCCAGGATGGAGTCGCTGATCGCGTCGGCCATCTTGTCCGGGTGGCCCTCCGTCACCGACTCGCTGGTGAACAGCCGCCGAAAGGTCATCGCTGCGCTCCTTCTTCGCGTCGGGCGGTGAAGATCCCCCAGGTCAGCTGCCCGGCGCTGCCCCCGTCGATCCAGTGGCGCAGGCCGGCCTTCATGCGCACGAGGTAGTCGTCGCCGACCACACCGTTCAGCTCGGCCGCGCGCCGATCCGTCTCGGCCAGCACGCGCTGGTAGTGGCTGACGAGGTCGTGCGAGCGGTCGTGGAACTCCACCGACGTCAGGCCGAGGCGGCCGAGCTGGTGGGTGTAGAAGGCCGGCGAGGCCATCGACTCCAGGTGCAGGCGCCGCAGGATCGGGGCCAGGCTCGCGGGAGGCGCGTCGTTCGCGGCCATCGGGTCGGTGAAGACCACGACGCCGCCGGGCCGGAGCACCCGCGCGGCCTCCTCCAGCACCCGCGCCCGGTCGCCGCTGTGCAGGAACGCGTCCTGCGACCAGACGACGTCGAACGCCTGGTCCTCGAACGGCAGGTCCTCGAACGACCCGTCCACCACGTCGACCAGGCCGTCCAGCCCCTGCGCGGCGGTGAGCCGGCGGTTGCGCTCGTTCTCGACCTCGCTCAGGTTCAGGCACGTGACGGAGCAGCCGAACGTGCTCGCCAGGTACCGCGCCGCGCCGCCGTAGCCGGAGCCGACGTCCAGGACCCGCTGCTGGGGTGCGACGTCCACCAGGGCCGCCATCGTCGCCACCGTCCGCCTGCTGGCCACGGCGATGTCCTCGTCCGCCGCCGCGTACGTGCCGACGTGGATGTCCTCGCCGCCCCAGACCGTGGCGTAGAAGCCGTCGGCGTCGGCGGAGTTGTAGTAGTCGCGCGCGGTCTGGACCGCGGCGGAGTAGTGGTCGGTGAGCTCCTCGTCAGGCACGTAACTCTTCTCCGCGACGTGGATGTAGAAGTCCGGTCGCTCGTCGGCGTACGTCTGCTGGAAGTCGCCGTAGGTCTCCACCTTCTGGAAGCCCACCTCGCGCATCAGGCGTCGTGCGTAGTCCTTGCGCAGCGGGAACATGTTCAGGTGGTACTCGGAGCCGTCCGAGAAGCGGTACCGGAACCGCGCCAGGCCGTCGTCGACGTGCTCGGGCTCGGCCGAGACGTCCTCGCCGCAGTAGTAGTAGGTGTGCTTGCTGGCGAAGCCGTCGTCCAGGATCGCGTCGTAGTTGCGCTGGTCCAGGATGAGGACGCCGTCATGCTTCAGCATCGCGTAGAACTCCGCGAGCGCCTTGCGCCGGTCGCGCTCCGAGAACAGGTGGGTGAAGGAGTTCCCCAGGCACACGATCGCGTCGTACTCGCCGTGGACGTCGCGGTTCAGCCACCGCCAGTCCGCGTGCACGACCCGCAGGATGTGGCCGCCGTGCCTCAGGCCGTTCGCGAACGCCTTGGCCAGCATGTCGGGGCTGCCGTCCGCGCTGACCGTCTCGAACCCCTCCTCCAGCAGGCGGACGGAGTGGAAGCCGGTGCCGGTCGCGACGTCCAGGACCTTGCGCACGCCGCGGGAGCGCAGCTGGTCGATGAAGAAGCTGCCCTCGCTCTCGTAGCGGCGCTTCCAGTCGATCAGCTCGTCCCACTTCTCGACGAAACT
Organism: Jiangella alba; assembly: GCF_900106035.1. Classification (GTDB taxonomy): domain Bacteria; phylum Actinomycetota; class Actinomycetes; order Jiangellales; family Jiangellaceae; genus Jiangella; species Jiangella alba. The sequence continues at coordinate 118,235 of NZ_FNUC01000002.1, read as the reverse complement.
CGCGACATATTCGGCGGTGTAGTGGTCGGTGGCACGAACGTCGAGTGGATTGTCGCCGAAATCCTGTGGCGCATCTGGGATCGCCGTGGTCTCGGCAATGTGTTGAAGTCCCTTCTGATCACTTCCGGGCATAGAAACTCCCTACGAGTGCTCGAGTGACACGTGCGCATGTGGCCACCGGTGCACCATTGCACCGATTCGGACGCCAGCAGCTACGTCACCGCAGGTAAACAGGCTTCATTGACATCGGGCGAACGCCCGCGCCGGGCCCGCACATCCACGGCTGAACACCACGGCCCACCATCCGCGCATTCCCCGCGGCGGGCCCTCGTGGCGCAATCCACGCTAGGGGGTTCATGACGATATAGCAAGATCCTGCCAATATTCGTCGTTGACCAGTGCATTCACTCGGAATTTCACCATTTCGGAACGGCTTCCCGACCCGCGGATCGCGTGCCTGGACCGATACGGTATATTCGGTGCGTTACGCACTTTCTCCTCGGTCAATTCCGGCCGGGCGTCCCCTCATTCCCGCGTCGAGCCGCGCGGGTGTCACCGAACGCGTTGCGGGCCGCCGGAGGTGGGGGTATGAACGTCGGTGGGAGCACTGGTCGAGTCGCACCAGGCGGCCCGACGGCTCACGTCAACGAGGGGAAGTGCCGATCATGGGCTTCGACGAGATCAAGAACAAGGTCCAGGACCTGGTCTCCGACAACGCTGACAAGGTCAGCGACGGCGTCGACAAGGCCACCGACTTCATCGACGACAAGACCGGCGGCAAGTACAGCGAGCACCTCGAGGGTGTCGACGACAAGGCCCGCGACTTCATCGACGGCCTCGACGGCGAGAAGGGCGAGGACAACCCGCCCTCCTCCTGACGGTCCGCCGGTTCGTTCCGGCTCGTCTCGGACGGTGCGGCGGGCTCGCCCGCCTGCGGGTCAGCCGTGCCGCTCCCAGACGCCGACCAGGTAGCCGACGCCGTACGGGGCGGCGTCGTAGCTCAGCTCGGCGTCGAACAGCCCGTCGTCGGCGGCGCCCGCGAGCACCCGCAGCGCCTGGCGCCCCGGCGACCCTGCCTCCGCGTCGGCGTCGAGGCCCAGCAGCACGCGCGGATCGCCGTCGCGCAGGGCGTCCGCCAGCGCGGCGTCGTAGCGCTCGGCCCGCTGGCGCAGGTCCGCCGGCGTGGTGTCCGCCCGCAGCGGCGAACCGTCCGCCATCACCAGCAGCGCGACCCGGTCGGCCCGGCCCGCGAGCCGCCGGCCCAGCTCGACGCCGTCGCCGTCACCCGCGTCGCCGGCCACCGTCGCCGTCGCCACCGGCCCCTCCCAGCCGTCGCGCTGCAGCAGCCAGGCGCCTACGCTGAGCGACAGCGGCATCGTCGCGTCGCCGGCGTCCGGGAGCGCGACGGTGACGTCCAGGCCGTAGGCGCTCAGGCTGCCCGCCCGCCCTGCCTCGTCGGCCGTCGTCTCGCCCGGCCCGACCACCACCAGGAGGTCCGGGCTGGCCGCGCGCAGGTCGTCCAGTGCGGACCAGCAGGCCGCCCGGACGTCGTCCAGGCGGGGGTCGCCAGAGGCCACCATAAGCGGCGGATACGGGCAGATCGCAGCGGCGATGAGCACACTCAAGCCTAGATGCGGCGCGGCCGGGCTGCGCCACCGCCCTTCTTCATGGTCGAATGTCGGATATGTTCGACGCCGACAACAGCTTCCTCCTCACCGTCGCCGGTGTGGTGCTGCTGCTCGGCCTCGGCACCATCGTCGCCTGGCTGCCCGCGCGCCACCACGACGCCGCCGGCCTGCCCGCGCGGCTGCTGCTGACGGCGGGCCTGATCATGGGCATCGCCGACCTCGGCGGGCTCGGCAGCGTGCTCGGCTTCGCGCTGGCGGCGATGGGCGGGCTGATCGCGTGGGAGGCCCAGCCGCCGCCCGAGGTCCCGCGCCCGCATCGCGGCGGCATCGTGGTCGCGGCCGTCCTCGCCGGGCTCGCCGCACTGGGGACGTTCGAGGGCTGGGGCCCGCTGGTCCGCCTCCCGTCCGAGCTCCGCGCCGTCGCCACCCTCGTCGTCGGGGCGACGGGGGCGCTGGCGACCCTCGCGATCGCCGATCGAGCCCGCGTCCGCCTGCGCGTCGCCGTCCGGCGCCGCTTCGGCCCGCCCCGGCGACGGTCGTCGTCGGCGCCTGTGTCACCCTCCCTGCCCGCGGCCCTGCCCGCGGCTCTGCCCGCCGGCCCCGCTGCCGCCGCGCCCGCTGCCGCCCCGGCCTCTACCTCCGCCGCCGCTGCCTACGCCGCTGCTGCCGCCGACGTCCAGGCCCCTTCCTCCGCCGACGTCCCGGCCGCTACCGCCACCCCTGATCCTGTGGGTGCCGCCCCCGCTGCCGATGCCCCGGCTGCCGCCGCCGCGCCCGCTGCCTCCGCACCCACCGCTGCCGACGCTTCTGACACTGTCGGTGCCGCCCCTGCTGCTGCCACCGACGTCCCGGCTGCCGCCGCCCCTGGTCCTGAGGGTGCCGCTGCCGCCTCTGCGCCCGTCGCCGGCGTCGCTGATGCCACCACTCCGGCTGGCCCCGTTCCCCCGTCGGACGGCTCCGAGTCGGCCGCCGAGCCGGTTCACGAGGCCGAGCCCGCGGCCGCTGCCGCCCAGCCCACGCCGGCCGAGGAGAGCTCCGCGACCACGGCGCCGGAACAGCCCTCGGCCGAACCGCGGCGCGCCGAGCAGCGGCCCGAACCCCACGCCGCGCCCGCCGTCCCCACCGAGCCGCAGCCCGCCCCACAGGCCCGAGCCGACCGCCCGGCCGAGCCCCAGCCCGTCGACCCCGAACCGGAGCCGCAGACGCTCTCGGCCGGCCCCGCCGAGCCGGACCCCGTCACACCGGAGCCGGAGCTGCAGGCCCGGTCCACGAGCGTCGCCGCGCTGTCGGCGAGCCACCCGTCCGGCATCGTCCGGCGCCGGTACGCCGCGCCGCGAACGCGGGACGAGGCGAAGGAGGCGGCCGAGGCCGAGCCGGCGGAGCCGCGGGGCCGCCACCGCGAACCCACGGCGCCGGACGAGGCCGCAGCGTCAGGGTGGTCCCGCCTCCGCGCGGCGATCGCCGGGCGGCTCGCGGGCACACGACAGCGACCCGAGTCCGCCACGCCGCCTGCGCCCGCTCCACGGAAGGCCGCCGAGCCGGCCGTCGCTGAGACGGCCGCACCTCCGAGCGCCCCCGAGACGGTCGCGGAACCCGCCGCCGACCGGGCAGCTGCGCCGCCGGCCACACCGACCGTGCCCGACAAGCCGGCGGCCGACGAGGCGTCAGCGGCGCCGAGCGGCCCGACGCGCTCGAAGTTGGAGCTGCGCCGCGCCGTGAGCCGGCGGATCGCGGCGGCCTGGCCCGATTCGGCAGACGCCGAGTCCGGTGCGGAGCAGACCGTCGCGGCCGGGCCGGCGGTGCCGTGGCGCACCAGGATCCGGACGGCCTTCCGGCGCGCTACATCGGCTCCGCCGGAACCGGAAGCCCGGCCGGAGCCCGCCACCCAGCCGAAGCCAGTCGCCCAACCGCAGCCCGTCGCCGAGCGGAAGCCGGTCGCCGACCCGCCCGAGGAGCAGAGCGGACCGGCGTGGATGCGCGCCCGCGACACCCTGCGGCGCCTGACGACGACGCGGCTGGAAGAGGCCGAGAAGGAAGCGCCGGGCGAGGCGGCGGAGACGGCACCGCGCGGCGCGCCGAAGGCCGGTCCCCGTGACGCGCCGAAGGCGGCGCCGCGCGAGGAGCAGAGCGGACCGGCGTGGGTCCGGGCCCGCGACGCGCTGCGCAGGCTGACCACGACGCGACTGGAACAGCTCGGCGACGAGCGGCCGGCCGATCCACCGGCGCCGGCCAAGGAGCCCAGCCCGCAGCACGACGCCCAGGAGGTCGTGCCGTGGGCCCGCCGCGACGCGCTGCGACGGCTGACGGTGATCAGGCTGGAGCGGCTCGACGAGGACGAGAGCTCCAACGGCCAGCAGACCGCCCCGACGGTCCGGAAGAGCACGCCGCCGAAGGGGTCGACGGCGCCGGGCAAGGGCGGCGGCTCCATGCCCCGCCGCGTCGAGCCCACGCCGGCCGGGCCGAAGGCCACGCCGCCGGCCGGCCCAGCAGAGCACCGGCCCGCCCCAGCCAAGCCCACGCCGGCCCGCCAAGCCGCAGCCTCCAGCCCACCGGCCCCGCGCACACCAGCCCGCGAGGCCCCAGCTCCAACCCCGTCGGCCCAGCCCACGCCAAGCCGCAACGCCGCAGCCTCCGGCCCACCGGCCCCGCCGCTGGTCCAGGCCACGCCTGCCCGCGAGGCCCCGGCGTCCGGCACACCGTGGCGACAGCGGCTGCGCGACTCGGTGCGAGGACGGTTCGATCGGCCCGCCTCGGACTCGGCCCGGGCCGACCGCGACGCGGCGCGGAAGGAGCGCGACCCGGCGCCGGCCGGCACCACGCCGCCGGCTGGCACCACGCAGCCGAACGGCGTCGCGCGGCCGGAGCGATCGCGGGTGAACGGGGCGGACCTGCCGCCTCCCCCGCCGCCACCACCGCCGGCCGCCGCGAAGACGCGCGCGCCGGTGCGGGTGGTCGGGGTGCCGCCCGGCACGCCTCCGCCTCCGCCGCCGCCCGCCGCCTGACGGACGGGCGCCCCACCTCCCGGGCGTTTGCAATGAGCACCGATACGCACCGGTGCGTATCGGTGCTCATTGCAAAGGCGCGCCGTCACCGCCAGAACGGTGGCAGCCATCGCCGCCCGGAGGTGAGCCGGTGCGCCCGCTCCGCCAGGTCCTGCCACGCGGCCCAGATCGCGAGGCAGTCGGCGTAGACCTGCGGGACGATCTGGTCGCCCTGGATGCCGAAGAACACCCGCAGCGGCGGGTCGTGAGCGGGTCGTGAGCGGGCCGCCGCAGCCGTCGCACCGCCGGGCGATCCGGACGGACCGGACCCTTGACCACCTCGCCAACACACCGGTAACGTCGGCCGACACAGGAAAGCGTTTTCCACCGACGTACTTCCGCAAGGAGGCGCGAATGGCCGCACCCTCGACCGCCCCGAACGCACCCGCCACAGCCAGGCTCGATGCGATCGAGCCGCGCTCGTGCTCCTGCGGGCAGACCCGCCGGGCGTTCGTCGACGTGGAGCCGGGGACGGCGAGCGTGCATCTGCTCGACGTCGACGCGGCGATCAGCCACTACCACCGCAAGGCCACCGAGATCTACGTGGTCCTGGAGGGCGAGGGCCAGGTGGAGCTCGACGGCGTCACGCACGAAGCCGGCCCGATGAGCGCGTTCCTGATCCCGCCGGGCACCCGGCACCGCGCGATCGGCGAGCTCCGCGCGCTGGTCGTCGCCATCCCCGCCGCCGATGACGAGGACGAGTACTTCGATGCCTGACGTGATCTCCCCGGCCGCGCCGCCGGCCACCCCACCCGAGGACGACGCGCCCGCGCGGCGCACCGCGGGCCAGCGTGCGATCCAGGTCCTCGATGCCGCCTGGCGGCCCGCCCTGCTGCTGCTCCTGCTGGGGTTCGGCTGGTGGGCGGTCACGGCGGCCGAGGTCTTCCCCGCCTACCTGGTGCCCACGCCGGGCGACGTCGCGAGGGAGCTGGTCGAGGAGCGCGAGATGCTCGCCCGGCACACGTGGGTGACGACGTACGAGACGGTGCTGGGCTTCCTGCTGGCGGCGGCGATCGGGCTGCTGGCGGCGGTCCTCATCGTGTACTCGCCGACGCTGGAGAAGGCGCTGTATCCGCTGATCCTGTTCGCGCAGGTGATCCCGAAGATCGCGATCGCGCCGATCCTCGTCGTCTGGTTCGGGTTCGGGCCGATGCCGAAGGTGATCCTGGCGGTGCTGATCGCGTTCTTCCCGATCGTGGTCTCCGGGGTCGCGGGCCTGCGCTCGACCGATCCGGAGCTGCTGGACCTGTCCGCGACGATGGGCGCCAGCCGGTGGAAGACGTTCCGCAAGATCCGGTTCCCGAACGCGCTGCCGCACCTGCTGTCGGGCCTGAAGGTGGCCGTGACGCTGGCCGTCGTCGGCGCGGTGGTCGGCGAGTTCGTCGGCGCCGACGAAGGGCTCGGGTACGTGCTGCTGCTGGCCAGCGGCAACCTGAACTCGTCGCTGCTGTTCGCCGACCTGATCCTGATGTCCGCCCTCGGCGTCGTCCTGTTCGTCGTGGTCGAGGTCGCGGAGAAGCTGCTCATCCCCTGGCACGCCAGCCGGCGCCAGGGCGTACCTCTGACGACCTCATGAAAGGGCCGACCATGCGACGCAGCCTGCTGGCCACCTCCGCCGTGGCACTCCTCGTCCTGTCCGCCTGCGGCGGCGACGACGAACCGACCGCCGCGAGCGACGGCGACGGTGGCGGCGAACTGACCGAAGTGTCGCTGACCCTGAACTGGGTCCCGTACGGCGAGCACGCGCCGTTCTACTACGGCGTCGCCGAGGGCATCTACGAGGAGGAGGGCATCGACCTCGAGATCCGGCCGGGCAGCGGCTCCGGCACGACGGTGCAGCAGGTCGCGCAGTCGCAGACCGACTTCGGCTGGGCCGACACGCCGCCGCTGCTCAACGGCATCACCGAGGGCATGCCGATCAAGAGCCTCGGGGTGTTCCTGCAGACCGGCCCGGCGTCGGTGGAGTTCTTCACCGACCAGGGCATCAGCGAGCCGGCCGATCTCGTCGGCAAGGTGGTCGCGGGGACGCCGGGCGACGCCATGTACGCGACGTTCCCGGCGTGGCTGGAGCTCAACGGCGTCAACCCCGACGACGTCGAGGTGGTGAACGTGGACCCGGCCGGCAAGATCGCGGCGCTGGTCGAGGGCCGCGCCGACGTGATCATGGGCTTCTTCCACGACCAGGGCCCGACCATCGAGGACCTCAGCGGCAAGGACGTCGACGCGCTGCTGTACACCGATTGGGGCATGAACCTGCTCGGCACCGGCATCATCGCGCACCAGAAGACGATCGACGAGAACCCGGAGCTGGCCGAGGCGTTCGTGCGGGCGACGGCGCGCGCCTGGGAGGCCGCCGCCGAGGACCCGGACGGCGCCGCCGCGGCCATGGAGGAGGGCGCCGACGAGACCCCTCCCGCCGAGGTGCTGCGCGCCCAGCTGGAGCAGAGCATCGGCCTGCTCCGCCTGGACGAGGCCGGCACGCCCGGCGTCAACACCGAGGAGCAGTGGCAGGAGACGATCGACCTGCTCTCCGAGGCCGGCTCGCTGTCCGACCCGGGCGACCCGGGGACGTACTGGGAGTCGTCGTTCGGCGAGGCCGGGTGAGCACGGAGATGACGCAGACCATGACGACCGAGCCTTCGGGCGCCGCCGGGCAGCGGCCCGCCACGACCATCGACATCAAGGATCTGACCTGCACGTTCACCAGCAAGCGGAAGCGGACGACGGCGCTCACCGACGTCTCGCTGTCGGTCGGGGCGGGCGAGTTCGTCAGCATCGTCGGCCCGTCGGGCTGCGGGAAGTCGACGCTGCTGAAGATCGTCGCCGGGCTGGTGCCGCCGAGCGCCGGGCAGGTGAAGCTGCTCGGCACCGAGGTCAGCGGGCCGCAGCGGGAGATCGGGTTCGCCTTCCAGCGGGCCGCGCTGCTGGAGTGGCGCGGCGTCCGGGCGAACATCCTGCTGCAGGCGGAGATGCGCAACATGGACAAGCGCGCGGCCGCCGCCCGGGCCGACCAGCTGATCGAGCTGACCGGCCTGACGGGGTTCGAGAGCGCGCTGCCGCACGAGCTGTCCGGCGGCATGCAGCAACGCGTGGCGCTGTGCCGGGCGCTGCTGCACGAGCCGCCGGTGCTGCTCATGGACGAGCCGTTCGGCGCCCTGGACGCGCTCACCCGCGAGCACATGAACGTCGAGCTGCACCGCATCTGGCGTGAGACCGGCACGACGGTCGTGCTGGTGACGCACTCCATCGCGGAGGCGGTCTACCTCGGCCAGCGGGTGGTCGTGATGACGCCGCGGCCGGGCCGCATCGAGCGGGTCTACGACGTCGACCTGCCGGCCGTCCGCGACTACGGCGCCACCATGTCCAGCCCGACGTTCGAGCAGCTGGCGCGCGAGATCCGGGTGCTGCTGGGGGCCAGCGGCCACCACGGATGACGCCCGAGCGCCGCTGGTGGAACACCGCCGGTGCGTGGCTCGCGATCGGCACCGGCCCGGCGGCGCTGGTGCTCGGAGCAGGACTCGCCGACCGGCACCACGGCCCGGTGCCGGTCGGCGCCCTGCTCCTGGGCGGCGTCGCGATGACGGTGCTGCTGATCGTGCCCGGACGGCTCGGGCTGCGGCCGCCGTACGGTGAGGGCCGGCCGCTCGCGGAGCTGCTCGAGGCGTACCTGCCGCGCGGCGACCGGACGGTGGTCGGCGCGCTGATGGCGCTGGCGATGGCCGGCTGGCTGGGCTTCAACGCGGGCCTGGGCGGCGCGGCGCTGGGGTCGCTGCTGGACGTCCCGAAATGGGCCGGTGTGGTGGTGCTGGGGCTGCCGCTGCTGGCGATCGCGGCGGCCGGTCAGCACCGCTGGAACGCGCTGGCGCTGGTGACGACGGCGGCGGCGCTCGCGCTGATCGTCGTCATCGCGACGCACGGCTCCCCCGCCGGCGAGGGCCCGCTGGACGCCGGGTTCGGCGGCCCGGAGGCGCTGCTCACCGACGTGGCGGTGTTCGTCGGGTACGTCGCGGTGTTCGGGCTGCGGGCGCCGGACTTCACCGCAGGGCTGCGCGGCCGCGCCGACCTCTGGGCGTGTACGGCGATCCTGGTGCTGCCGACGCTGGTCGCGGCGACGGCCGGGACGATGATCGCGCTGCGCAGCGACTCCGCCGACCTCGTGGCGCACCTGCGCACGTCGGACGTGGGGACGGCGCTCGTGGTGGTGGCGGTCGCCGCGCCGTGCCTGACGTCGTTCCACTCGGGCGGGCTGGCGCTGCGGTCGGTCACGGGGCTGCGGGAGCGGCCGGCCGCGGCGGTCATCGGGGTGGCCGGGCTGGCCGTGGCGACGACGGGGTTCGAGAACGCGCTGCTCCCCTGGCTGACGGTGCTCGCCGCGGTGCTGCCGCCGCTGGTCGTCCCGCTCGGCTGGGAGGCCCGGGTCCGGCGGCGGCAGCGGCGCCCGCCGCGCCCCGTCGGCGCCGCGATGTGGCTGCCCGCCGCCGCGCTCGGCGTCGCGCTGACGGTCGCCGGGGTGCCCGGCGCACCGCTCGCCGGCCTCGCCGCTGCCGTCCTCTGCACGGCCGGAACGCACGGATATCACCGGTTCCGGTCCAGGCGTTGACTCGGCGCGTGCCGCGCCGTTACGGTACCGGCAACAATCGGAAAGCGCTTACCACCGCGAGAAGTTCACTGTCGAACAACGAAAGGTGGAGTCGCCCCATGTCCCGACGCCTGCTCGACCGCCGTGCGTTCCTGCGTACCACCGCCGCGACCGCCCTCGCCGCCGGAGCGGCCGCCGCCGGCGTCCTCCCCGCGGCCGCGGGCAGCGGCCGCCGCCCGATCCCCCGCCCCGCCATCGGCATGCACCTCTACACGATGCGCCGCGGGCTGGCCGCCGACTTCGCCGGCACCGTCCAGGCGCTGGCCGACATCGGCTACGCGACGGTCGGCGTCAGCGGCCGGCACGGGCACAGCGCCGCCGCGATCCGGGCGATGCTCGACGACGCCGGGCTGGCGGCGGTCCTGGAGCACGTCGGCTACGACCGCCTCACGAACAACCTGGCCGGCGCCTGCGAGGACGTCCTGACGCTGGGCGGCCAGTGGGTCGTGACGTCCAGCCTGCCCGGCTCGCTGTACACGCTCGACGGCATCCGCCGGGCCGCCGCGGAGTTCAACCGGGCCGGCGCCGTCGCCGCCACGTACGGCCTGAACGTCCTGCACCACAACCACGACGCCGAGTTCCGCACCGACGGCGGCCGCGTGCTCTACGACGTGCTGCTGGAGGAGACCGACCCGGACCTCGTCGGCTTCGAGCTGGACGTGTACTGGGCCGCCCGCGGCGGCTACGACGCCGGCGCCTACTTCGTGAACCACCCGGCCCGGTTCCCCGCGCTGCACGTCAAGGACATGGCGCCCGGCGGCGGGTTCGCCGACGTCGGCTCCGGGACGCTGGACTTCGCGGCGATGTTCGAGCACGCGCACCGCGGCGGCGTCCGCCAGTTCCTCGTCGAGCACGACAACCCGGCCGACGAGCTGAGCACGGCCCGCAACAGCTTCGGCTACCTGCGCGACCTGCGCTTCTGACGGGAGGCGGCACATGCTCCGATCAGTACTGGCCGCCGCGCTGGCGGCCTCGGCGCTCACCGGTGGTGGTCTCGCGACCGCCGCGGAACCGGCCGCCGAGAGCTTCGACGCGCTGGTCTTCTCGCGCGTCACGAACTTCTACCACGACTCCATCCCCGCTGGTCAGGCCGCCATCGAGCAGCTCGGCGAGGAGAACGGGTTCAACGTCACCATCTCCGACGACCCGGCGAACTTCACCGACGAGGCGCTGGCGGAGTACGAGGTCGTCGTCTTCAACAACACCAACTCGACGCCGCAGGCCGGCGACCTGCTGAACGCGGAGCAGCGGGCCGCGTTCGAGCGCTACATCCAGGGCGGCGGCGGGTACGTCGGCATCCACTCCGCGTCGGGCACCGAGCGCGACTGGGACTGGTACGGCGAGCTGGTCGGCGCCTTCTTCCTCAGCCACCCGGCGGTCCAGGAGCTCGAGGTCGAGGTGGACGACAAGGTGCACCCGTCGACCGCCGGGCTGCCGCAGGAGTGGGTCCGCACCGAGGAGCCGTACGACTTCGTCACCAACCCGCGCGGCGACGTCCACGTGCTGGCCAGCTACGACTCGACGTCCTACAGCGGGCACCGGATGGGCGCGGACCACCCGATCAGCTGGTGCCAGAACTTCGAGGGCGGCCGGTCCTGGTACACCGGCATGGGGCACGCGCCGTCGGCGTTCACCGACGAGCCGCTGTTCCTGCAGCACCTGCTCGGCGGCATCCAGTGGGCGGCCGGCGCGGTGGAGGGCGACTGTGGCGCGACGTCGGAGCACAACTTCGAGAAGATCCAGCTCGACGGCAACACCGACGACCCGCTGGCGATGGACATCGACGACACCGGCCGGGTCTTCTACGTGCAGCGCGGCGGCGACGTCAAGGTGTACGACCCGGCCTCGGCGCGGACGGAGCTGGCGGCACGGTTCGACGTGCTGGTCGAGCACACGCACGGCATGCACGGCATCGTGCTGGACCCGGACTTCGCCACGAACCACTGGCTGTACCTGTACTACTCGCCGCGCGACGAGCCGAACACCGTCGTCGCCCGGTTCACCTACGACGAGGCCACCGGCACCGTCGATCCCGAGTCGCGAGTGACGATCTTCGAACTGCCGTCGCAGCGCGAGGTCAACGCGCACGAGGGCGGCGGCATGGACTTCGACGCGGACGGCAACCTGTACGTCGCGACCGGCGACAACTCCTCGCCCTGCTGCGGCGGCTACGGCGCCACCGACGAGCGGCCCGGGTTCGAGTACAACGACGCGCAGCGCTCGTCGGCCAACACCAACGACCTGCGCGGCAAGGTGCTGCGCGTGCACCCCGAGGACGACGGCACGTACACGATCCCGGACGGCAACCTGTTCCCGCCCGGGACCGCGAACACCCTGCCGGAGATCTACGTGATGGGGCTGCGCAACCCGTACCGCATCCACGTCGACCAGGAGACCGGCTGGCTGTACTGGGGCGACGTCGGCCCGGACGCCCGCGTCGACAGCCCGACGCGCGGCACTCGCGGCTACGACGAGTGGAACCAGGCCCGCGCGGCGGGCAACTTCGGCTGGCCGCACTGCGTCGGCGCGAACCAGGCGTACAACGACCACGACTTCGCCACCGGCGAGTCCGGCCCGCTGTACGACTGCGCCGGCGGCCCGGTCAACGACTCGCCGAACAACACCGGCCTGACACAGTTGCCGCCCGCGCAGCCGGCCTGGTTGCCGTACCAGTACGACCTCACGCCGGAGTACCCGGAGCTGGGCACCGGCGGGCGGCTGGCAATCGGCGGCCCGACGTACCACTACGACGAGGACAACCCGTCGGAGGCGAAGTTCCCGGAGTACTACGACGACACCGTCTTCATCGCCGAGTGGACCCGCAACGCGATCTTCGAGGTGCAACTGGACGAGGACGGCCAGCCGGCGATCATGAACCGGTTCCTGCCCGGCGTCGAGTTCCTGCGCCCGATCGACCTGCAGTTCGGCCCGGACGGCTCGTTGTACGTCATCGAGTGGGGCTCGAACTACGGCGGCTCCGGCCGCGGCGACCCGAACACCGACTCCGGCATCTACAAGATCAACTACGCCGAGCCGGGCGAGCGGTCGCCGGTCGCGCGGGCGTCGGCCGACCCCACCTCCGGGCAGCCGCCGCTGGCCGTCCAGTTCAGCAGCGAGGGCTCCGGCGACCCGGACGAGCACGAGATCACCTACGCGTGGGACTTCGACTCCGACGGCACCGTCGACTCCACCGAGGCGAACCCGTCGCACACGTACACGACGAACGGCGACTACACCGCCCAGCTGGTCGTCACCGACCCGACCGGCCGCACCGGGGTGGCGAACGTGCCGATCAGCGTCGGCAACACCCGGCCCGACGTCGAGCTGGTCGAGCCGCTGGACGGGCAGGTCTTCGACTTCGGCGAGCCGGTGCCGTTCGAGGTGCGGGTCGACGACGCCGAGGACGGCGTCAGCGGCGGCGGTGTGGCCTGCGACGACATCGTCACGCAGCCCGCGCTCGGCCACGACCAGCACGGACACCCACTGGAGCAGTACACGGGCTGCAGCGGCGAGATCCAGGCGATCGTCGACGACGGGCACTCCGAGGTCGACAACATCTTCTACATCGTCGACGCGACGTACACCGACCGCGGCGGCGCCGGCGTCTCCCCGCTGACCGGCGGCGACTCGGCGATCCTGCAGCCGCGGCACAAGCAGGCCGAGCACTGGACGTCGGCCGGCGACGTCGTCCTGTACGACACGCAGGAGGGCACCGGGAACCGCATGGTCGGCCAGATCGGCCACGGCGACTTCCTCTCCTACGAGCCGGTCAACCTGCGCGGCGTGAACGAGCTGACGCTCCGGTACGCGTCGTCGGGCACCGGCGGGACGGTGACGGTGCGCCTGGACGCCGTCGACGGACCGGCGATCGGCAGCGGGCGGCTGGAGCCGACCGGCGACTCGTACGCGTTCGAGTCGGTGTCCATTCCGGTGGAGGACCCGGGCGGCAGCCACGAGCTGTTCCTCGTCTTCACCAACAACGAGGGCGACGACTACCTGTTCAACCTGGACGCGTTCGAGTTCGGGCACACCCTGCTCGACGGGGTGCGCGCGGCCCGGGCGGCCGTGCGGGAATTCGCCACGGCGGCTGACGCGGTGGAGCTGACCGATGAGCAGGCCGCGTACGTGGAGAGCGCAGCCGGGCGGATCGACGGCGAGCTGGCCGCGGCCATGGACACCGCGACCGACGACCCGGCGTTCGCCCGGTCGCTGGACCGCGCGCTGATCTTCGTCAACCAGTCCCGGCAGTGGGTCGCGAGCCAGTCGTTGCCCGCGGACCTGCTGACCCCGCTGGAGACGGCGGCGGCCGCGCTGGAGGGCGTCATCGGCAGCGTCGACGGGGTCAGCGCGGCGCTGGCCGGCGGCGCGGTCACGGCGGGCGAGACCGTCCGGGTGACGGCGACGTTGACCAACGGCGGCGCGTCGGCCGTCCGGGCGGCGGCGGTCGAGCTGGCGGCGCCGGACGGCTGGCAGGCGGCGGCCGTGGGCCCGACGTCGGCGTCGTCGCTGGCCGCCGGTGCGACCTTGACGGGCACGTGGGACGTCACGGTGCCGGCGGACGCGACGCCCGGCGAGGTGACGCTGTCCGGGTCGGCGGGGTACGCGCACGTCGGCCGCGAGCGGGTCACGCTGCCGCTGTCGGCGTCTTGGACGGTGCGCCCGGCGGTGTCGGCGGACGGTGTGACGGTGCCGGCGCCGCTGTTCAGCGGGCGGTCGTCGGTGGCCGCGGTGACGGTGACCAACCACCGCTCGGCCGCCGCGGCCGACGTCACCGCGACGGTGAGCGTGCCGGCCGGCTGGACGGCCGGGTCCGCGACGGCGACCGTCGAACCGGGCGCCACGGCGACGCTGGAGGTGCCGGTCACCGCGCCGGCCGGCGGCGTCGTCGCGGGGCCGCTGACCGAGGCGGTGCTCACGGCGTCGGTGACGGTGCCCGGCACGGTCGTCGGCGGCGCGCCCACGGCCCGCACGTACGCCGTCCCGCATGGCGACGACCTCGCGCTGGCCCTCGACGGCGGCTCCGACACCAGCCCGGTGCTGGAGTCGTACGCGCGGCTCGCGCCGTCACACGCGTGGGACGCCGCCCGCGGGTACGGCTGGGTGACGGGTGCGCCGCTGCAGCGCGACCGCGGCCACCCCGACCCGCTGCGACGTGACTTCGTGCTGGACAACCGGGGTCCGGGCGTCCTGCGGGTGGCGCTGCCGCCGGGGCCGCACACGGTGTCGCTGCTGACCGGTGACCCGGACTTCTCCACCAGCGGGTTCGTCGTCGAGGCGGACGGGGCGGTGGTGGTGCCCGCGCGGGCGACGCTGCCGACGGGTTCGTACGCCTGGGAGCAGTTCACGCTGGACGGCGGTGCGGAAGGGCGCACGGTGGACCTGCGGCTGTCCAGCCCGACCGGCAACTACTGGCGGATCCTGGCGCTGCTGGTCGACGGCGCATAGTCAGGCTCGGCCGGCGGCGGGACGATCCGCAGCGTCCCGTCGCCGGCCGGTCCCTTTCGACGCGACGGCCGACCCTTGCAGGTCGGCGGAGTGCTCGCCGGCTGCTTTGCAATGAGCACCTCTACGCACCATCGGCGGAGTGCTCGCCGGCTGCTTTGCAATGAGCACCTCTACGCACCATCGGCGGGGTGGTGCGTATCGGTGCTCATTGCAAAGCGGCCGGAAGGCACGGAGGGGTGAGCGGGACCGCGGTCAGGCGTGGCCGCAGGCCGGCGCGGCGTCGGCGACGGGCAGCGGGGCCGGAGCGCCCACCGTCGGCATGCCGAGCAGCACCCCGGGCGCGGCCCCCGCCGGCGTCGTCGTGGCCCGCTCGTAGGCGTCGCCGGCGCGGGTGCGGCGCAGCTCGTAGGTGGGTCCGTCGGCCACGAGGTGATGCGGCGCGGCGTAGCTGACCTGCACCGTCACCATGTCGCCCGGCCGCGGCTCGGCAGCATCCGACGGCACCGAGAAGTGCACCAGGCGGTTGTCGCGGGCCCGGCCAGACAGCCGGTGCGTCGCGCCGTCCTTGCGGCCCTCGCCCTCGGCGACCAGCACCTCGACGTCGCGGCTGACGAAGGCGCGGGACTCGGCCCAGGCGACCTCCTCGACCAGCTCGGCCAGCCGCTGGTAGCGCTCGCGCACCACCTCGGGCGGCACCTGGTCGTCCATGGTGGCGGCCGGCGTGCCGGGGCGCTTGGAGTACTGGAACGTGAACGCCGACGCGAACCGGGCCTCGCGAACGACGTGCAGCGTGTCCTCGAAGTCGGCGTCGGTCTCGCCCGGGAAGCCGACGATGATGTCGGTGGTGATGGCCGCGTGCGGCATGGCCTGGCGCACCTTCTCGACGATGCCGAGGTAGCGCTCCTGCCGGTACGAGCGGCGCATGGCCCGCAGCACGCGGTCGGACCCCGACTGCAGCGGCATGTGCAGCTGCGGCATCACCGTCGGGGTCTCGGCCATCGCGGCGATGACGTCGTCGGTGAAGTCGCGCGGGTGCGGGCTGGTGAACCGGACCCGCTCGAGCCCGTCGACCGCGCCGACGGTGCGCAGCAGCTTGCCGAACGCGTACCGGTCGCCGAACTCGACGCCGTACGCGTTGACGTTCTGGCCGAGCAGCGTGACCTCGATGACGCCCTCGGCGACCAGCGCCTGCACCTCGGCCAGGACGTCGCCCGGACGGCGGTCGCGCTCGCGCCCGCGCAGCGCCGGGACGATGCAGAACGTGCAGGTGTTGTTGCAGCCGACGCTGATGGCGACCCACGCCGCGTACGGGCTCTCGCGCCGCGACGGGAGGTCGGACGGGAACGTCTCGAGCGCCTCGACGATCTCGACCTGCGCCTCCTGCTCGACCCGCGCGCGGTCGAGGAGGGCGGGGAGGGAGCCGACGTTGTGGGTGCCGAACACGACGTCGACCCACGGCGCCCGGCGGGTGATCTCGGACCGGTCCTTCTGCGCCAGGCATCCGCCGACGGCGATCTGCATGCCGTCGCGGGCGGACTTGACCGACGCCAGGTGGCCGAGGTTGCCGTACAGCTTGTTGTCGGCGTTCTCGCGGACCGCGCACGTGTTCAGCACGACGACGTCGGCCGCCGCACCGTCGCCCGCGCGGACATAGCCCGCGTCCTCCAGCAGCCCGGCCAGCCGCTCGGAGTCGTGGACGTTCATCTGGCACCCGTAGGTGCGGACCTCATACGTGCGCGTAGTCATGTCGCCACCCAGGATAAGCGCTCGCCCCGGCAGCCTCACCGGGGCGAGCGCCGACACCTCACCTCACGCGCACGGTGAAGCGTTTGTGGTTCTCGACCTGGCCCTTCACGTCGACGGAGATCCAGCGGAACGTCGTGGTCTCGTCGACGACGATGACCTCGCCCGGCTCGCGCATGGCGGCGGCCTCGTAGACCGGCGAGTCGGTGGTCGGCGTGCTGCCGTCGGTCGTGTAGTGCACCGACGCCGGCTCGCTGGGCTGGAACGTCACGTGCACCGTGCCGTCGGGCTGGCGCTCCTGCACCAGGCGGGTCGTCGCCGGCCGGTTGTCCGCGGCGTAGTCGGCGGCGATCTCGAACATCTCGATCACGCCGCTGGCGTACTCCTGGTACTGCTGGTGCGCCTCGGGCCACGGGGGCTGGAAGCCGCCGCCGGAGTCCCAGTCGCCGGTGTCCGGGTTCCACTGGACGCCGCCGACCTCCCAGCCGAACGCGTAGATCCCGTAGTTGAAGTAGAGGTCCTCGCGGACGTTCCCGGCCGACGAGTACAGGACGTCGGACGAGCCGCCGACGTTGCCGGGCTGGACGACGGTGTCGCGCAGGCCCTTGACGTTGGACAGGATCTCCTCGGCCATCTGCCAGTAGTACGTCTCGTCGCGCAGCGGCGGCCGTGGCGTCGTGACCCGGCCGTCGGCGATGTACGCGCCCGGCTGCCAGAACAGCTGCCCGCCGTAGCTGTGCACCGTCATGAAGAACTTGAGGTTGTCGAAGGTGTCGGCCAGCCAGACGATGTTCTGCGTCTCCGGCTCGGACAGCTTGTCCGGGCCCATGAAGGTGTCGCTGGTGCACGAGAACGAGGCGCCGGAGTAGCCGTCGACGGCCGACCCGACCCGGTAGTTGCGGTTGAGGTCGACGCCCCAGTTGCCGCGGGCCAGCGCGTCGGCCGACCCCGTCAGCGGGCAGTGGTTGGTCATGTTCCGCCGCTGGCCGGCCCGGTCGAAGAAGCTGTAGTGCGCGCCGTCGGGGTTGTTCGACGGGACGATGAGGATGTCGACGTTGCGCAGGATCCGCCGCGTCGCCGGGTCGTTGTCGCGGTTGGCCAGCAGCCGCTCGGCCGCCTCCAGCGCGACCAGCGGCGTCACCCACTCACGGGCGTGGTCCTGGGCGATGATCAGCACGCCCGGCCTGGACCCGTCGCGGTGCTCGCCGATGCGCAGCGCCCGCGTCGGGAACGGCCCGCGCTCGACCGAGTCCGGCGCCGACAGGAAGTCGCTGAGCAGCGTCGGCGGGGCCGCGGCGACGACGCCCGCGCCGGCGTTGCCGCGGTACGTGTAGGCCCGGACCAGGCTGCCCGCGTCGGCGTTCAGGGCCGCCACGACCTGCGCCGCGGTGCTGCTGACGGCGCCGGCGGCGTCGGTGCCGAGGTGGACGGTGACGGCGTCGCCGTCGACGCTGACGTCCAGCGCGCTGTTCGCGACGCCCGGGGCGGCCAGCTCGACGGAGACCTCGTTGCCGCCCTCGTGCCCCCACGCCAGCGAGTCGACGCCGACGCGGCTGTCGTTCGCCGTGCCGAACACCGCCTGCGCCCGCCGCTGGTAGCCGTTGGTCTGGTTCGGCAGCTCGACGATCTCGGTGACGTCTGGGTGCTCGGCGTGCAGCTGGTCGATCCGCTCGTACACCTCGGTCGGGTTCAGGTACCCGTCGATGAAGCCGTACTCGTAGCCGGGCCGGTCGACGTCGGCCTCGGCGCCGTGCAGCCAGTCGGTCACCGGCGCCGTCGAGCTGCCGCCGAGCGAGCTGGTGACGGTGATCTCGTCCGGCCGCGGTCCGTCGACCCGGGTCAGGACGCGGTGGTAGAGGTACTCGCCGGAGTCGTTGTACGCCGGGACGTCCACCGAGCCGCCGTCCCAGCTCAGCGTCAGCGTGGCGGCGTCGAGCGCGTCGGACTTCGCCTCGACGGACAGAAAGCCCTGCCCCTTCGTGGTGAACCAGTCGACCCGCCCGACGACGACGGCGTCAGCGTCGGCGTCGGCCGTGGTGGGCAGACCCCTCCCGGCCCGGGTGGGGCCCACCCCAGGGGCGGGCACCGACAACGTCGCGCCGAACGCGTCCAGCCCGGCCAGCTGCTCGGCCGTGAGCAGGGCGTCGACGAGGACGCCGTCGGGGACCCGCTCGAACTGGCCGGCGAAGTCGTAGCCGGCGTCCTCCATCGCGGCCAGCGCCTCGCTGCCGGGGACGTGCACCCGCACCACCTGCTCGTCGGGCAGCGCGAGGTCCTGCCGTACCGGCGCCGCGTCCGGCGTCGGGTCGTTGGCCTGGGCGGACAGCCCGGCCGCGGCCAGGCCGGTGGCCACCGCCGCGACGATCACCGCCCGCGCCGTTCGTCGTGTGAGACTCATGGTCATGACCTCCTCGGGGGGATACCACGCAAGCAGCCCGGCCGCGCCGGCCGGAAGCCACTTGAGCAGGTCTTGAGCAACCCGGTCACGGCTTGAGCTCCCGGTAGTGCCGCAGCGCTCCCGGATGCAGCTCGACCGGCCCGGTGTAGATCGCCCGGCGGCCGTTCAGCTGGGCGGCGGCGCCGACGTCCGCGGCGATCGCGGCGCGCCGCTCGAACAGCGTCGCGGTGACCTCGGCGATCAGTGCGTCGTCGGCGTCCGCGCCGGTCACCAGGATGTTCGGCACGGCCAGCGTGGTCACCGGCGCCGTCAGGTCGTACGCGCCGGCCGGCACCACCGCCTGCCGGTACACGCCGTCGTAGGCACGGCTGACGACGGCGGCCTCCTTCGTCAGCTCCAGCAGCCTGATCGGCTGCGTCCGCGCCAGCTCCGCCACGCCCGGCGTCGGCAGCCCGCCGGACCAGAAGAACGCGTCCAGCTCGCCGGCCAGCAGCGCCGCGATCGACCCGTCGATGCCGAGCGGGTCGGCCACCAGCTCGCTCTCGTCGACGCCGGCCGCGGCCAGCAGCCGCCGCGCGATGAGCTCGGTGCCGGAGCCGACGGCGCCGAGCGACACCCGGCGCCCGCGCAGGTCGGCCAGCTCGTCGACGTCGGACCCGGCCGGCACCACCACGTGCACGAGGTCGTCGTAGAGGCGCGCCACCGCCCGGATCGGCAGCGGCGCCTCGAACGGGGCCCGTCCCGCGACGGCGTCCGCGGCGGCGTCGGCGGCGGTGAAGCCGAGCAGCGCCTCGCCGGACGCCACCCGGCCGAGGTTCTCCACCGACCCGGCCGTCTCGACGACACCGGCGTCGACGCCGAGCCGCCCGCCCAGCTCGCCGGCCAGCCGGTCGCCGTAGGTGTAGTAGACGCCGGTGGTGCCGCCGCCGGCCACCACGACCGGGCCGGCCGCGGGCGACGTGTCGTTCAGGCACCCGCCGGCGAGCGCGACGACGGCGGCGACGACGGCCAGCAGCCGCCTCATGCCGGCGCCGCCTCGATCGGGACCCACAGCGTGACGACGAGCCCGCCGCCGTCCGCCGCCGCGACCTCGAGCCGGCCGCCGCAGGAGTCGAGGAACTCGGTCGCGATGGCCAGCCCCAGCCCGGCGCCGCGGGCGTTCTGGTGCTGCGGGCTGCGCCAGAACCGGTCGGTGACGTGCTGGATCTCCTCCGGCGCGAGGCCCGGCCCGTGGTCGCGGACGGTGATCCGGGCGCGGTCCCCCGCCGCCTCGACCCGCACGTCGACGACGCTGCCGGGCGGCGCGAACTTCAGCGCGTTGTCGACGACGGCGTCCAGCGCGCTCTCGACGACGATGTCGTCCGCCTCGCACCAGACCTCGGCGCGGGCGTCCAGCGCGACGGCGACCCCGGCGTCGCGGGCCACCGGCCGCCAGGCGTCCAGCCGGCCGCGGGCCAGCGCGCCCAGCTCGACCGGCGCGACGGCGCTCGGCACGCCCTGGTCGCGGGCCAGCATCAGCAGCGCGTCCAGGATCCGTGCCATCCGGCGGCCCTCCTCGCGGACGTGGTCGACCTCCGCCGTCGCGGTGTCGCCGAGTGAGAGGTGCAGGTCCTCGATCCGCAGCAGCAGCGCGTTGAGCGGGTTGCGCAGCTCGTGCGAGGCGTTCGAGACGAACTCCTGCTGCTTGTAGATGAGCTGCTCGACCTTCTCCGACATGCCGTTGAACGCCGTCACGACGCGGCGCAGCTCCGGCGGGCCGGACGCGTCGGCGATGCGGGCGCCGACGTGGCCGTGCCAGATCTCCGTCATCGCGGCGTCCACCATGCGCACCGGCCGCAGCACCCAGTGCGCCAGCCGGCTGGCCAGCAGCACGCTGACCACCAGCGCGGCGAGGCCGCCGAGCAGCAGGACGCTCAGCTGCCGCCGGTGCTGCTCGGCCAGCTGCCGGCTGCTCGACGAGGTGACGACGGCGCCGAGCAGGTCGCCGCTGTCGAACACCGGCTCGGCCACCAGCAGCTCGCCCGACGACCACGGCGACATCTCGTCCAGCGTGCTGTCCGAGCGGCCGGACAGCGCCGCGTCGACCACCCGCTGCCGCGGCAGCCCGAGGTCGTCGACGCGCAGCCCGTTGGTGGCCCAGATGCCGCCGGTGTTGTCGAGGACGGCGGCCTCGATGCCGTAGACGTCGCGGTAGCGGTCCAGCTCGCGGTCGACCAGCTGCGGGTCGCCGGCCGCGAACGCCTGCCGGGCCGTCGCGACGAACAGGTTCGCGTCGGCCAGCCGGTCGAGGTAGAGCTGCTGGTGGCCGGCGTCGGAGAGGCTGCGGGCGTAGGCGACTCCCAGCACCACGAGCAGGGCGGCCAGCGGGACGACCAGCACCGCGATCAGCCGGGCGCGCACCCGCGGCTACCGCGAGGCCAGGCGGTAGCCAACGCCGCGGACGGTCTCGATGACGTCGTCGGGGCCGAGCTTGCGCCGGATCGACGCGACGTGCACCTCGAGGCTGCGGCCCAGCCCGCGCCAGCTCGTCTGCCACACCTCGCGCAGGATCCGCTCGCGCGGCAGCGCGACGCCCGGGTGCCGGGCCAGCAGCGCGACGACGTCGAACTCCTTCTTGGTCAGCGCGACCGGGCGCGAGCCCGCCTCGACCCGGCGCGCGGCGAGGTCGATGACGACGTCGCCCACCCGCACCAGCGCGCTGCCCGGGCCGGCCCGCGACCGCCCGCGCCGCTCGACGGCGCTCATCCGCGCGATCAGCTCGCGGACGTCGTACGGCTTCACCAGGTAGTCGTCGGCGCCCACCTGCAGGCCCTTGACCCGGGCGTTCACCTGCGAGCGCGCCGTCACCATGATGACCGGGACGTCGGACACCCGGCGGATGCGCCGGCACAGCTCCAGCCCGTCGAGGTCGGGCAGTCCGAGGTCGAGCAGCACCATGTCGGTACCGCTGTCGACGGCGCGCAGCGCGGCCGCCGCGTCCTCGGCCCGGACGGTGTCGTGACCGTGCCGGGTGAGCACCGCGGCCAGCGCGCCGGCCACGTGATTGTCGTCCTCGACCAGCACCACGCGCATCGGCTCACGCTCCGGGGGTCGGCGGGACGATATGCGGCATATGATGCCATATCACACACCACCTGACAGTGGTCATGACAGGGCTGGACGCCGCCGAGCTGCGGTCTCGGCGGCGTCCAGCGACTCAGCGGATGACTAGCCGACGTCCGACTGTGCCGCCGACCGGACGATGGCGCCGCCCTCGCGGCCGGACAGCACGCCGTCAGCGCGCAGCTCGTTCACCACCGCGGTGACGTGCCGGACGAACTGGCCGTGGTTGCGCCACTCGGCGTCCTCCTGGATCCGGTTGTTGACGGTGCAGCCGTCGGCCAGCGTCGCGTTCGGCACGCCGGTGTCCACGTCGCCGACGACGACGGTGCCGCGCAGGTCCGGGTACTCCCGCCGCGCCTCGACGATCGGGTAGCGCGCGTCGCCGTCGAACAGCAGCGGGACGATCGGCCGGGCCTCCTGCGCCATCGGGACGAAGCCGCGGCCCGAGTCGTAGTCGTCGACGCGGAACAGGTCGCGGTGCAGCTCCGTCGCGGCCAGCTGCTCGTCGGTGAGCACGTAGGCGCAGGCGGCCGGCGACAGGATCTCCTCCGGCGCCGGCGGCCGGTTGTCCTGCCCGCCCCAGAACACTGGCGCCGCCGACGCGCCCTTCACCAGTTCGTTCGCCCGTGCCGCGTCGATCGCCGCCTGCACCTCGTCGCCGTTCTCGATGGCGAAGTCCAGCGTCGAGTAGAAGCCGAGCTCCTGCATCCGGACCCGCTCCAGCGGCGGGTTGGCCGTGCTGCTCTCCGTCAGCAGGCCGACGCCGCCGCGCAGGCCCGCGACGTTGCGGAAGATCCGCTCGTCGCCCTCGGTGTTCGACGTGTACCAGTCGACGACGTAGTCCTCGTCCTCCAGCACGTCGCGCATGCTCTGGGCCAGGTCGCCGGAGAGCGCCCGCAGCGGGTCGTCGACGTTCAGGTTCCGCGGCCACAGCATCGCGAAGTCCAGCGTCCGCGAGCCCATCTCGTGCGCGTCCCACGCGATCGTCGGCCGCAGGTCGCGCAGCACGCGGCCCATCGCCTGCGACTCCAGCTCCTCCAGGTAGTGATGGTCGCGGTTGATGTCGGTGCCGTTCGCGTTGCCGCGGGTGTTCGCCTCGCGGCCGTCCGGGTTCGCCGTCGGCACCACCAGCACCGTCGTCGTCCGCAGGAACTCCAGCAGCTCCGGGTCCTCGGTGAACGCGAGGTCGCGGATCTCCTGCAGGCACATCTCCCGCGGCGCCGGCTCGTTGCCGTGCTGGCTGCACACGATGAACACCGTCTTCTCGCCGTCCAGCTCGTCCACCGGCGGCGGCGCCGGGTTGCCGATGCGGGCCAGGTGCAGCGGCCGGCCCTGCAGCGTGGCGCCGATCGGCTCGATCTCCAGCCGGTCCGACAGCGCGTCGATCTGCTCCAGATAGGTCTGTTCCTCGGCGAACGTCGTCCAGCTCGCGCCGTCGCGCAGCTCGAAGCCGGTCCGCGGCGGCTCGTCGGCCGCCGTCGCCGTCGCCGCGGTGGCCAGCAACGCCGCCGTCGTCGCCGTCGCCGCCAGCCCGGCCAGGGCCGCGCGCACGCCGCCATGTCTCGTCGTCATGGAAACCTCCTCGATGGGGCTGTCCCCGCACCCGCATGCAAGCAGTGCCCGGCCGCGGGGTGAACCCGTGTTGAGCAGGTGCTGAGGTTCCGGCGCCGACCCGATCAGTCACGCGCGCAGTCACCAGTTCGTTATCAAGAGGTGACCTCAACCGCAGCTCAAAGGGCATGACAGGCGGTCTTCTCCCCCATACCGTTGACGCTTGTCCCGGGATCGTCGTGAAGGTGGTGGTGTGAGTCCATGAGCGTCGAGACGGCCGGCGGGCCGCTGGTCGAGTTGCGCGGCGTCAACAAGCACTTCGGCGCGCTGCACGTGCTGCGCGACATCGACCTCAGCGTCGCCCGCGGCGAGGTGGTCGTCGTCATCGGGCCGTCGGGCTCGGGTAAGTCGACGCTCTGCCGCACCATCAACCGCCTGGAGACCATCGACTCCGGCACCATCGCCGTCGACGGCCGGCCGCTGCCGGCCGAGGGCAAGGCGCTGGCCCGGCTGCGCGCCGACGTCGGCATGGTGTTCCAGGCGTTCAACCTGTTCGCGCACAAGACGGTGCTGCAGAACGTCACGCTGGGCCCCGTCAAGGCCAAGGGCGTCAAGAAGTCCGAGGCGGAGAAGACGGCCATGGAGCTGCTCGACCGCGTCGGCGTCGCCGACCAGGCCCGGAAGCTGCCCGCGCAGCTGTCCGGCGGCCAGCAGCAGCGCGTCGCCATCGCCCGGGCACTGGCGATGCGGCCCAAGGTCATGCTGTTCGACGAGCCCACGTCGGCGCTCGACCCAGAGATGATCAACGAGGTGCTCGAGGTCATGACGACCCTCGCTCACGACGGCATGACGATGATCGTCGTCACCCACGAGATGGGCTTCGCCCGGCGCGCCGCCAACCGCGTCGTCTTCATGGACGCCGGCAGCATCGTCGAAGAGGCCACCCCGGAGGAGTTCTTCACGAACGCCCAGAGTGACCGGGCCCGCGACTTCCTCAGCAAGATCCTGACTCACTGAGCGTCGAAGTAACCAGAGGAGAAACACCATGCGTACCACCCGACCCAGACTGCGCCGCTTCAGCGCGCTGGCCGCGACGGCGCTGAGCGCGACGCTCGTGCTGGCCGCCTGCGGCGACGACGACGGTGACGACGGCGGCGACGGCGGCTCCGAGCCGACCGCCGAGGCCGGCGACTTCCCCGACGGCAGCACGATGGCCGAGCTCGCCGAGGCCGGCGAGATCACCGTCGGCACCAAGTTCGACCAGCCGCTGTTCGGCCTGGTCGGCCCCGACGGCACACCCGTCGGCTTCGACGTCGAGATCGCCAAGATCATCGCCACCGAGCTCGGCATCAGCGAAGACAACATCAACTGGGTCGAGACGGTGTCCGCCAACCGCGAGCCGTTCATCCAGGACGGCCAGGTCGACATCGTCGTGGCCACCTACACGATCAACGACGAGCGCAAGCAGCTGGTCGACTTCGCCGGCCCGTACTTCAACGCCGGCCAGACGATCATGGTGCTCGAGTCGAACGAGGACATCAACGGCCCCGACGACCTCGCCGGCCGCAACGTCTGCTCGGTCGAGGGCTCCACGCCGGCCGAGAACATCCGCACCAACTACCCGGAGGCGGTGCTGTTCCCGACCGGCGCCTACTCCGACTGCCTCGAGCCGCTGCGCAACGGCCAGGTCGACGCCGTCACCACCGACAACGTCATCCTGTCCGGCTTCGTCGACCAGAACCCGGGCGAGTTCAAGCTGGTCGGCGACACCTTCACGGAAGAGCCGTACGGCATCGGCCTGGCGCTCGGCGACACCGAGTTCCGCAACTGGATCAACGACGTCCTCGAGGCCTCCTACGAGGACGGCCGCTGGGCCGAGGCGTGGGAGGAGACCGCGGGCGCGGTCCTCGAGACGCCGGAGCCGCCGCAGGTCGACCGCTACTGACGGCCCGCATCGGATGGACCGCCGCCAACGCCTGGCGGCGGTCCATCCGTTCTGAGTCCGACCGTCCGAGAAGGGCTGCCTGATGGACACCGTGATCGACGAGCTCCCGCTCTACTGGGAGGGGTTCACCACCACACTCGCGCTCACCCTGCTGTCCGCCGTCATCGCGCTGGTGGTGGGGACGATCCTCGGCGCCTTCCGGGTGTCGCCGGTGCCGACGCTGCGGTGGTTCGGCACCGCGTACGTCGAGATCGTGCGGAACACCCCGCTCACGCTGGTCTTCATCTTCTTCGTGTTCGTGGCGCCGCAGCTGGGCTGGACGCCGTCGGACTTCTTCGCGCCCGCCGTGGTGGCTCTGTCGACGTACACGGCGGCGTTCGTGTGCGAGGCGGTGCGCTCCGGCATCAACAGCGTCGGGCTGGGCCAGGCCGAGGCGTCGCGCGCCATCGGGCTGACGTTCCCGCAGACGCTGCGGCTGGTGGTGCTGCCGCAGGCGTTCCGCACCGTCATCCCGCCGCTGATCAACATCTTCATCGCGCTGACGAAGAACAGCTCCGTCGCCGGCGGGTTCTTCGTCGCCGAGCTGTTCGGCGTCGCCCGGCAGCTCACGAACGCACACCCGACCGACATCATCCCCGTGCTGATCGGTATCGCGGCCTTCTACCTGATCATCACCATTCCGGCCGGAATCCTCGCCGGATACGTCGAGCGGAAGGTGGCGTTCGCCCGATGAGTTCCATCCTGTACGACGCCCCCGGCCCCCGCACCCGCCGCCGGACGACGATCTACTCGATCCTCGGCGCGCTGCTCCTGCTCGGCCTGGGCTACCTCGCCTACCGGCAGCTCGACTCCCGCGGCCAGTGGGACCCGGAGCGCTGGCAGGTCTTCACCGACCCGCCGCTCGGCCAGAGCGCGAACGACGTGTGGACGTCGCTGCTGATCGACGGTCTCGGCGCCACGCTGCGGGCGGCCGGCATCGCCGCCGTCATCGCGCTGACGCTGGGCATTCTGCTCGCGGTGCTGCGGATGTCGGGGACGCGGTGGGTGCGCTGGCCCGTCACCACCGTCATCGAGTTCTTCCGCGGCCTGCCGGTCGTGCTGCTGATGT
Organism: Jiangella alba; assembly: GCF_900106035.1. Classification (GTDB taxonomy): domain Bacteria; phylum Actinomycetota; class Actinomycetes; order Jiangellales; family Jiangellaceae; genus Jiangella; species Jiangella alba. Next base: position 91,635 of record NZ_FNUC01000002.1, on the reverse strand, counting down.
TCTTCGGCGTCATCGCGATCGGCCTGCCGATCTTCTGGGGCGTCGTGTTCGGGCTGGTCATCTACAACAGCGCGATCTTCGCCGAGATCCTGCGGGCCGGCATCGTGTCGCTGCCGAAGGGGCAGTCCGAGGCCAGCTACGCCATCGGGCTGAGCCGCTGGCAGACGCTGTTCACCGTCCTGCTCCCCCAGGCCGTGCGCCGCATGCTGCCGTCGCTGGTCAGCCAGCTGGTCGTGCTGCTGAAGGACACCTCGCTCGGGTTCATCATCGGCTACGCCGAACTGCTGCGGCGGCTGCAGCTGAACACGCAGTTCTTCGGGCAGAAGTACTGGTTCCAGTTCTTCGTGGTGGGCGCGGCCATCTACATCGCCGTCAACTTCACGCTGTCGCGGGTGGCGGTCTACCTGGAGCGACGCGGCACGGCGAAGGCTGCCGGCGGCGTGGCCAAGGCCGACGACGCGGCCATCGGGGGCACGACCGCCACCGGCGTCTCCGTCTGACGGCGTCCCGTCCGGGACGCCGCCGGCGATCGCGGACGAGACGCCATCGGCGTCAGCGCGCGAACGCCATCGGCGTCACCGCGCGAACTCCGTCGAGCGGGACTCGCGGACGACGGTGATGCGGATCTGGCCGGGGTAGGTCAGTTCCTCTTCGACCTGCTTGGCGATGTCGCGGGCCAGCACCTGCGCCTGGATGTCGTCGACGACGTCGGGCAGCACCATGACCCGCACCTCGCGGCCGGCCTGCATGGCGAAGACCTTCTCGACGCCGTCGTGGCTCATGGAGATCTCCTCGAGCCGTTCGAGCCGCTTGACGTACGCCTCCAGCGACTCGCGGCGGGCGCCCGGGCGGCCACCGGAGATGGCGTCGGCGGCCTGCGTCAGCACGGCCTCGACCGTCCGCAGCTCGACCTCGTTGTGGTGCGCCTCGATGGCGTGCACGACGTCGTCGTTCTCGCCGTAGCGGCGGGCGATCTCGGCGCCGATGAGCGCGTGGCTGCCGTCGACCTCGTGCGTCAGCGCCTTGCCGATGTCGTGCAGCAGCGCGCACCGCTTCGTCAGCTTCACGTCGAGGCCCAGCTCACCGGCCATCATGCCGGCCAGGTGCGCCGACTCGATCAGGTGCTTGAGCACGTTCTGCCCGTACGACGTGCGGTAGCGCAGCCGGCCGAGCAGCGACACGAGGTCGGGGTGCATGTCGGTGACGCCGACCTCGACGAGCGCGTCCTCGCCGGCGCGCACGCACAGCGCCTCGACCTCGGCCTTGCTCTTCTCGTACTGCTCCTCGATGCGGTGCGGGTGGATGCGCCCGTCCAGCACCAGCTCTTCCAGTGTCAGCCGGGCGACCTCGCGGCGGACCGGGTCGAAGCACGACAGCAGCACCGCTTCCGGCGTGTCGTCGATGATCAGGTTGACGCCGGTGACCTGCTCGAACGCGCGGATGTTGCGGCCCTCGCGGCCGATGATGCGGCCTTTCATCTCGTCGCCCGGCAGGTGCAGCACCGACACGACCGATTCGGCCGTCTGCTCGGACGCGAGCCGCTGGATGGCGAGCGTGATGATCTCGCGGGCCCGGGCCTGCCCGTTCTCGTTGGCTTCCTTCTCGATGTCGCGCACCCGCATGACGGCGGCGCGCTTGGCCTCGTCCTCGACGGCGGCGACGAGTTCGGCCTTCGCCTGGTCGGCGGTCAGCTGGGCGGTCCGTTCGAGGACGGCGCGGCGTTCGGCCTCGAGCGCCGTCAGTTCCTCGGTGCGTCCGGCCAGTTCGGCGGCCTGGGTTTCGACTTCCTGCAGCCGCTCGTTCAGCGACTGGGTGTCGGCGGTGACGCGTTCTTCGCGTTCGACCAGCCGCTGCTCGCGACGGTCGAGGTCGGCGCGCTGCTCGCGCAGGTCTTCGCCGGCTTGGTCGGCGCGCTCGCGGGCCTTCTCGGCCTCGGCGGCGGCGCGGTTCTTCAGCTCGTTGGCTTCGTTGGCAGCGGCCGCCCTCAGTTCGTCGGCCTCCCGCCGGGCCTTCGCCCTGACGTCGTCGGCGTCGCTCTGGGCGGCCGACCGCAGCCGCACGGTGTCGGCTTCGATCTGTGCGAACAGCTCAGCGGAGTTGGCGCGCGTGCCCTCGACGCCGCGGAGCCGGGTGAACAAGGCGTAGAGCGCTACGGCCAGTAGCGCCACGACCACCAGTCCGACCAGCAGAATTGCCGTTCCGGTGTTCATCGGCGGGCTCCCTCACATATCGCGGTCTGCGCAGGCAGACCGGCTGATGGCGGGAACCGCACCACGACCGCACCCGCACCGCGGACGATGCGAGGCCTCGAACCACCGACATGCCGCATCAACGCTGCGGCACGTACACCTCCACGAGCCGCTTCGGCCTGCCCTGCGCCGGCCTCGACGGTGCTGTGGTGTCGAGCGTTGCCATGTTCACTATGTCCGATCCGCGGTCGCGGAGTTGTTCTCCACCTTTGGAATTGAGGTTACGTAAGGGTGTACAGCCGGTCAAGCAGCGGGAACGCGTGCCACGCCCCCCTTTTCGCGCCCGTGCGCTGCGACGATGCCGAACCTGCGGCTTCCGTGTCCGCCCGTTCGCCTCGTTTCGCCGCGCAGAGGGCCGCCCTCCCCCGCACCCTCCCCACGCCCTCCCCGCGCTCTCCCCATGCCGCGACCGCACCTCGCCCGCATCTCGCCCACGCCTCCCTCGCGCCGACCAGACCACCCCCGCTCCCCGCTCCCCGCTCCCCGCTCCCCGCTCCCCGCTCCCCGCTCCCCGCTCCCCGCTCCCCGCTCCCCGCTCCCCGCTCCCCGCTCCCCGCTCCCCGCTCCCCGCTCCCCGCTCCCCGCTCCCCGCTCCCCGCTCCCCGGCTTTCCTCGCAGCCGCACTCGTGCCCTCCGCTCGCCGGCCACGCCCGCACCGCGCTCCCTGCCTGCCGCTTCCCTCGCAGCCTCGCCCGCGCCCTCCGCTCGCCGGCCACGCCCGCACCGCGCTCCCTGCCTGCCGCTTCCCTCGCAACCTCGCCCGCGCCCTCCGCTCGCCGGCCACGCCCGCACCGCGCTCCCTGCCTGCCGCTTCCCGCGCAACCTCGCCCGCGCTTCCGCTCGCCGGTCACGCCCGCACCTCCCCTCGCCTCCCACGCCTCGCTCACGCCCCCTTGCACCCCCTCGCCGACCATGCCGACAGCGCGCTCCCTGCCCTGCCGCTTCCCGCGTAGGCCCGCCTCGTGCCTTCGCCGGCAGGGCGGATGCCGTCAGTCGGCGAGGAAGTCGTCGGGAAGGTCGACGCCGCTAATACCGCTCATGCGTTCGCCATCAAGCGCGCCTGGCCGCAGTCCGCCAGGAAATCACCCAGAACATCGACACCGGCGACACCACTCACGCGTTCGCCATCAAGCGCGCCTGGCCGCAGTCCGCCAGGAAATCACCCAGAACATCGACACCGGCGACCCCGCTCATGCGTTCGCCGGCAAGCGCGCCTGGCGTCAGTCGGCGAGGAAGTCGTCGGGAAGGTCGACGCCGTCGACGCCGTCGGATTCGAGGGCTTCGCGGACCACGCGGAAGGCAAGGCCGGCCGGGTAGCCCTTGCGCGCCAGCAGGCCGGTGAGCCGGCGAGTTCGGGCGACCGGGTCGAGGCGCCGGGTGCTCGGCAGCCGCGCGGCGACGAGGGCACGGGCAGTCGCCGCTTCCTGCTCGGGATCGAGCGTCTCGACCGCGTCGTCGGCGACGGCGGGTTCGACGCCGCGTTTGCGCAGTTCGTAGCCAAGGGCGCGACGGGCCAGTCCGCGGCCCGCGTGCCGGGACTCGACCCACGCCCGCGCGTACGCCGCATCGTCGACCAGGCCGACGTCGGTGAAACGGTCGAGCACGCCGTCGCGAACCTCTTCCGGCACGCCCTTGCGCGCCATCGCCGCGTCGAGCTGGGCCCGGGTCTGCGGCGCGACCGACAACCGGTTCAGCGCGACCGTCCGCGCCACCGACTCCGGATCGGCGTCGACATCGGCGCGCGCGTCGGCGTCGGTACCGGCACGGGCCCGGGCGCCGGACTCGGCCTCCGGCCCACCGTCGCGGCCACCACGACCGCCGCGACCGCCACCACGGCTGCCGCCGCGCTCGTTCCGGCCCCGCCCGCCACCAGCATGTCCTCCCTGGCCGCGGCCGCGACGGCCACTACGGGGAGCGCGGGCATCGGGCTCACGTCCCCACCCAGCTCCAGCGTCGGAGCCGTGCTCGCCACCAACGTCGCGGGCTCCGGCGTCGGCGACATGCTCACCACGATCACCGCCGACACCGGAATCGTTGCGGGCTCCGGCGTCCGCACCGCCGCCGCGGACGTCGAGGGCTCCGGCGTCGGCGGCATGCTCACCACGATCACCGCCGACACCGGAATCGTTGCGGGCTCCGGCGTCCGCACCGCCGCCGCGGATGTCGAGGGCTCCGGCGTCGGCGGCATGCTCGCCACCGATCTCGGGATCGTCGCGGCCGTCGGCGGCGTTCGTTCGGTCAGCCGACGCCCGGCGGGCGGACTCGTCCACCCGCTCGAGATCGTCCGGGCGGCCGCGCCGCGACCGCCCGGCGTTGTTGCTCACCATGACCGGCTCAGAAGTCGACCGGAGCCTCTTCGACGGCGGCGTCGAGCTTCGGGCCGACGCCGAGCTTCTCCTTGATCTTCTTCTCGATCTCGTCGGCGAGGTCGGGGTTGTCCTTGAGGAAGTTGCGGGCGTTCTCCTTGCCCTGCCCCAACTGGTCGCCCTCGTACGTGTACCAGGCACCGGACTTGCGCACGATGCTCTGCTCGACGCCGAGGTCGATGAGGCCGCCCTCGCGGCTGATGCCCTCGCCGTAGATGATGTCGAACTCGGCCTGCTTGAACGGCGGGGCCACCTTGTTCTTGACCACCTTGACGCGGGTGCGGTTGCCGACCGCGTCGGTGCCGTCCTTGAGCGTCTCGATGCGGCGGACGTCGAGGCGGACGGAGGCGTAGAACTTCAGCGCCTTGCCGCCGGTGGTGGTCTCGGGCGAGCCGAAGAACACGCCGATCTTCTCGCGCAGCTGGTTGATGAAGATGGCGGTGGTCTTGGACTGGCTCAGCGCGCCGGCGATCTTCCGCAGCGCCTGGCTCATCAGCCGGGCCTGCAGGCCGACGTGGCTGTCGCCCATCTCGCCCTCGATCTCGGCCTTGGGCACCAGCGCCGCCACCGAGTCGACGACGATGATGTCGAGGGCGCCGGAGCGGATGAGGGTGTCGGCGATCTCGAGCGCCTGCTCACCGGTGTCGGGCTGGGAGACGAGCAGGGAGTCGGTGTCGACCCCCAGCGCCTTCGCGTAGTCGGGGTCGAGCGCGTGCTCGGCGTCGATGAAGCCTGCGACGCCGCCGGCGCGCTGGGCGTTGGCCACCGCGTGCAGCGCGACGGTGGTCTTACCGGAGGACTCGGGGCCGTACACCTCGATCACCCGGCCGCGCGGCAGCCCGCCGATGCCGAGCGCGACGTCGAGGGAGATGGCGCCGGTGGGGATCACCTCGATGGGGACCCGGGCCTCCTCGCCCAGCCGCATCACCGAGCCCTTGCCGAACGAGCGCTCGATCTGCGCGAGCGCGGCTTCGAGCGCCTTGTCGCGATCCGCGGAAACAGCCATGGGCACCACCTGGGGTCGACGGGCCGGCGCACGGCCCTGCGTTTTCTTGGTCATCGCCGGAGACGTTACGCGGTGCCACTGACAAGATCGAGAACGAATTCCGAACCTGTGGACAACCGCGCCGACCGATCGCCGGTGTGGACAGAAGAGACTCTATGCCGAACGGGTGTTCGAGAGCGAGCGACACGCCGGAATCAGCATCGCGATGACCGGAGCGGCCAGCAGGACGGCAGCGGCGGCGTTCAGCACGCCGTACCCGTACGACCCGACGACGACACCGGCCAGCGCTCCCCCGCCGGCCGCCGCCAGGCCCATCAGCAGATCGGACGCGCCCTGCACGGCCGGCCGCTCGGCCACCTCGACGGCGTCGGTCAGCAGCGTCGAGCCCGCCACCATGCACGCCGACCACCCCAGGCCGAGCAGGAACAACCCGGCCGTCAGCCCCGGTGAGTGCCCCTCGTGCGCCGTCCCCGCCAGCGCCACCGACCCGAGCAGCACGATGACGCCGCCCAGGATGACCGGCACCCGGCCGACGTTGTCGGCCAGCCAGCCCATGATCGGCGAGAAGGCGTACATGCCGGCCACGTGGACGCTGATGACGAAGCCGATGATCGAGATCGAGGCGCCGCCGTGCGTCATGTGCACGGGCGTCATGACCATGACCGTCACCATGACGGTGTGCCCGACGACGATGGCGACCAGCCCGAGCACCGCGGGCGGGCTGGCCGCGATGGCCGTCCACCCGGCTCTGAGCACGCCCCGGCGCCGTACGGGCGGGTCGCCGGACGCGCTGCCCCGGCGGCGCGCCGTCAGCAGCGGATCGGGCCGCAGCCTGGTCAGGATGACCAGCCCGCCCAGCCCGAGCACCACGGCGCCGATGAGGAACGGCCCGGCCAGCGGCTCGATGCCCAGCGCCGACGCGAGGTCGCCGGACGGACCGGCGAGGTTCGGCCCGGCCACCGCGCCCACCGTGGTGGACCAGACGACGACGGAGAGCGCGCGGCCCCGCCCGGCGGCCGGCGCGAGGTCGGTGGCGGCGTAGCGGGCCTGCAACCCGGCCGCCGTCCCGCCGCCCAGCAGCGCCGTGCCGAACAGCAGCAGCGGGAACAGCTCCAGCTCCGTGGCGACGACCGCGATCAGCGCGCCCACCGCGCCGAGCACGTACGTCACGCCGAGTCCGACGCGCCGCCCGTAGGTCATCGCCAGCGACGCCGCCGGCATGGCCAGCAGCGCCGCGCCGAGCACCTGCGCGCTCTGCACCAGGCCGGAGAGGTCGTCGCGGCCGAACACGTCGGTGACGACGACGGCGCCGACGGCGATGGCCGCGGACACGCCGAGCCCGCCGGCGACCTGGCTGGCGACGAGCGTCCGCACGGTCTGCCGCTGGACGGCCGCCGTCTCCAGCTGCGCCTCGTTCGTCCCGGCTCCGTCCGCCGCGGCTCCCTCCGCCGTCACCGCAGCAGCAGCCGTTCGATGCGCCGGGCCGCGAACAGCACGCCGATCAGTCCCATGACCGCGAGATACGCCACGTGCGCAAGGATGCCCCACGCGACGTCGCCGAGCATGAGGTCCCTGATCATCGCGACGCCGTGGTAAAGCGGCGTCGCCTGCACGATCCACCGGATCGACTCGTCGTACGTCGACAGCGGATAGAACGTGGCCGAGAACAGGAACATCGGCAGCAGCGCCAACTGGATGTAGTCGAAGTCCTGCCAGCTGCGCAGATACGTCGTGACGGACATGCCGACGGCGGCGAACGCGAGCCCGATGAGGCTGGCCGCGGGCAGCGCCAGCAGCGCCCACCACGAGTGCACGACGCCGGTGGCCGCGGCCACGACCAGGAACGTCGTGGAGTACAGCAGCCCGCGCAGCAGCGCCCACCCGATCTCGCCGACGGCGACGTCGCGCGGCCCGAGCGGCGTGGCCAGCACGGAGTCGTACAGCTTGGCGTACTTGAGCTTGAAGAACAGGTTGAACGTGGAGTCGAACACGGCGCCGTTCATGGCGGCGGCCGCCATCATGGCCGGCGCGACGTAGGCGGCGTACTCGACCATGCGCCCGCCGCCGGCGTCGACGTCGCCGATGAGCGCGCCGAGCCCGACGCCGAGCGAGAACAGGTAGAAGATCGGCTCGAAGACGCCGCTGACCAGCGTGACCCAGCCGTGCCTGAACGCGCGGGCGTTGCGTTCGATCAGCGTGCGGGCCAGCCCCGCGCCGGCCGGGATGGGCAGCGCCCGGGCGATGGCGGCGACGGCGCTCATGTGACCAGCCGCTTCCGGAAGCTCGCGAACGCCAGCCACAGCCCGCCCACGGCCCAGAGCGCCAGGTAGGCGACGTGCCCGATCGAGCCGGCCGCCGTGGCCGTGCCGAGGACCAGGCCGCGGCACAGCTCGACGCCGTGCCACAGCGGCGTGGCCATGGCGACGGCCTCGAGCACGCCGGGCAGCTGCGAGACCGGGAAGAACGTGCCGGAGAACAGGAACATCGGCATGACGACGAACCGGAACAGCACGTTGAAGCCGGCGTCGTTGTCCTGCCGGGCGGCGAACGCGAAGACCGGTGTGGTGAACGCGAGCCCCGTGAGCATGGCCGCCGGCACCGCCAGCAGCACCCACCACGACGTGATGGCGCCCAGCGCGACGGCGACGACGGCGAACGCGACGCTGGTGATGGCCACCCGCATGGCGACGAACGCGACGTGCCCGAGGACGAGATCGGCGACGCCCAGCGGCGCGGCCAGCATGGCGTGGTACTGGCGCTGCCACTTCAGCGCGCCCATGACCGGGAACGTCGACTCGCCGACGGCGGTCTGCATGGCCTGCGCGGCGAGGATGCCGGGCGCGATGAACTCGACGTACCCGGGCGCGGCCAGCCCGTCGCCGTCGACCAGTGAACCGAGGCCGAAACCCATGGCGACCAGGAAGAACAGCGGCCCGAGGAAGCCGCTGATGATGGTGCCCTGCCACACCCGGCGGTAGTTCGTGAGCCAGTACGCGAACGCCCGGCCGGCCATGCGCCCCTCGCGCGGCTGCGCGTGTGTCGTCGCCATCAGTCGACCAGCGTCCGGCCGGTGAGGTGCAGGAACACGTCCTCGAGCGTCGAGCGGCGGGCCAGGACGGACAGCGGCTGCAGCCCGCGCTGCTGCACCGCGGCGGCGGTGGCGTCGCCGTCGTCGGTGTAGAGGAGCAGGCGGTCGGGCAGCACCTCGACGCGCTGGGCGAGGTCGGTGAGCTTGGCCGCGTACGGCGCGTGGTCGTCGTCGGCGAAGCGCAGTTCGAGCACCTCGCGGGTGGCGTGCAGCGCGATGAGCTCGCGCGGCGACCCCTCGGCGACGATGCGGCCGCCGTCCATGACGACCAGGCGGTCGCAGAGCTGCTCGGCCTCGTCCATGTAGTGCGTGGTGAGCACCAGCGTGACGCCCGAGCGTTTCAGCCGGAACAGGCGATCCCACAGGACGTGCCTCGCCTGCGGGTCGAGGCCGGTGGTGGGTTCGTCGAGGAGCAGCAGCTCGGGGTCGTTGACCAGCGACCGCGCGATGGTCAGCCGCCGTTTCATGCCGCCGGACAACGGCTCGACGACGCTGTCGGCACGCTCGGTGAGCTGGGCGAACTCGAGCAGCTCGTCGGCCTTGGCCCGCACGTGCGCCCGGGACAGCCCGAAGTAGCGGCCGTACACGAGGATGTTCTCGCGCACTGTCAGCTCCTCGTCGAGGGTGTCGCGCTGCGGCACCACCCCCAGCCGCGCCCGGATGGCCGGCCCGTCCTTCGCCGGATCGAGGCCGAGGATGCGCAGGCTGCCGTCGGACGGCGGCGACACGCAGCCGATCATGCGCATGGTCGACGACTTGCCCGCGCCGTTCGGGCCGAGGAACCCGAACGCCTCGCCCCGCCGCACCTCGACGTCGATGCCGTCGACCGCGGTGAAGCCGCCGAACCGCTTGGTGAGGCGGTGGGCAGTGATCATCGGCTGGTCGGCATGGGTCACGATTCGGGACGCTACCTCCCCGGTCCGACAATCGGCATCCGAGTTATCCGTCACCTCTCCGGGCTGCGACCTCAACCTCGGTCGAGGTCAAGGGCGGACGGCGTCAGCGTTCGCTCGGCGGCAGCCGCAGCGCCTCGCAGACGGCCCGCCAGACCACCTTGGTGTCCTCGCCCGCCGCGAGCGCCTGGTGCACCGTCCGCCCGCCGAGGCCCTCGATGACGTAGTCGCGCGCCCATGAGTCGGCGTAGGAGGAGCCCAGCTGGTGCTCCATCCGCTCCCAGAAGTCGGTCAATCGCACCACGTCAGTATCCCTCACCGCCGACCGCGCCGACCTTGTCGGTGGGTCGCGCGATGATGGGTCCATGAACGACGTCCTCGACCTGTTCGGCCCGGCCACGCGTGCGTGGTTCGCCGGGTCGTTCGCCGCGCCCACGGCGGCGCAGGAGGGCGCCTGGCGGTCGGTCGCGGCCGGCCACAACGCGCTGGTGGTGGCGCCGACGGGGTCAGGCAAGACGCTCGCGGCGTTCCTGTGGGCGCTCGACCAGCTGGCCTCCGAGCCGGAACCCGACGATCCCACCCACCGCTGCCGCGTCCTCTACGTCTCGCCGCTGAAGGCGCTGACGGTCGACGTCGAGCGGAACCTGCGCTCTCCGCTGGCCGGCATCGGGCACGCCGCGGCCCGGCTGGGCGTACCGTCACCGGGCATCAGCGTCGGCGTGCGCACCGGCGACACCCCGGCCGACGAGCGGCGCCGGTTCGCCAAACGCCCGCCCGACATCCTCATCACCACCCCCGAGTCGCTGTTCCTGCTGCTCACGTCGCAGGCGCGCGAGTCGCTGCGCTACGTCGAGACGGTGGTCGTCGACGAGGTGCACGCGGTCGCGGGCAGCAAGCGGGGCGCGCACCTGGCGCTGTCACTGGAACGGCTCGACGCGCTGCTCGAACGCCCGGCCCAGCGCATCGGGCTGTCCGCGACGGTCCGCCCCATCGAAGAGGTGGCCCGGTTCCTCGGCGGCAGCCACCCGGTCGAGGTCGTCACGCCGCCCAGCGAGAAGCAGTGGGACCTCAAGGTCGTCGTCCCTGTGCCCGACCTCGACGAGCTCGACGCCGTCGCGCCGCCGGTCCCGGCTCCCGTCGGGTTCGACGAGGACGGCGACGGCGGCAACGCCTCCATCTGGCCACACGTCGAGCAGCGCGTCGTCGACCTCGTCGAACAACACGAGTCCACCATCGTGTTCGCCAACTCGCGGCGGCTGGCCGAGCGGCTGACGGCGCGGCTGAACGAGATCGCGAGCGAGCGCGCCGAGGACCGTCCGGCCGACGAGCCACCCATCACCCGGCATCCGCCGCCCGCGTCGCTGATGGCGCAGGCCGGTTCGTCGCACGGCGCCGCGGCCACCATCGCGCGGGCGCACCACGGCTCGGTCAGCAAGGAGCAGCGAGCGCTCATCGAGGACGACCTCAAGTCCGGCCGGCTGCCCGCCGTGGTCGCCACCAGCAGCCTCGAACTCGGCATCGACATGGGCGCGGTCGACCTCGTCGTGCAGGTCGAGTCGCCGCCGTCGGTGGCCAGCGGGCTGCAGCGGGTCGGGCGGGCCGGCCACCAGGTGGGCGCGGTGTCCAGCGGCGTGCTGTTCCCGAAGTACCGCGGCGACCTCGTGCAGACCGCCGTCGTCGCCGAGCGCATGGTGTCCGGGCAGATCGAGCAGCTCACCGTCCCGCGCAACCCGCTCGACGTCCTCGCCCAGCAGATCGTGGCCATGGTGGCCATGGACGATTGGCCGGTCGACGACCTGTTGTCGCTGGTCAGACGGTCGCATCCGTTCGCCACGCTGCCGCAGTCGTCGTACGACGCCGTCCTCGACATGCTGGCCGGGCGCTACCCGTCCGACGAGTTCGCCGAGCTGCGGCCGCGGCTGGTCTGGGACCGCACCGGCGGCGTGCTCAAGGGCCGCCCGGGCGCGCAGCGGCTCGCCGTCACCAGCGGCGGCACCATTCCCGACCGCGGGCTGTTCGGCGTGTTCCTGGTCGGCTCCGATCCCCGCCGCGGCGGCGCGCGGGTCGGCGAGCTGGACGAGGAGATGGTCTACGAGTCGCGGGTCGGCGACGTGTTCGCGCTGGGCGCCACCAGCTGGCGCATCGAAGACATCACGCACGACCGCGTCATGGTCTCCCCCGCACCCGGCCACCCGGGCAAGCTGCCGTTCTGGCACGGCGACACCTTGGGCCGCCCGGCCGAGCTGGGCGCGGCCGTCGGCGGGTTCGTCCGCGAGATCAACAAGCTGCCCGAGCCGAAGGCGCGCGAGCGCGCGGCCGGCGCCGGGCTGGACGAATGGGCCGTCGACAACCTCCTCGACTACGTCCGCGACCAGCGCGAGGCCACCGGTCACGTGCCCGACGACCGCACGCTGGTGGTCGAGCGGTTCCGCGACGAGCTCGGCGATTGGCGGCTGATCGTGCACTCGCCGTACGGCGCGCGCGTGCACGCGCCGTGGGCGCTGGCCATCGGGGCGCGACTGCGCGAGCGGTACGGCGTCGACGTCCAGGCGGCGCACGCCGACGACGGCATCGTGCTGCGCATCCCCGACACCCTCGACGGCGTCGACGAGCTGTCCGGCGCCGAGGCGCCCGACGCCCGGCTGGTGGTGCTCGACCCCGACGAGCTGGACGACATCGTCACCGGCGAGGTCGGCGGGTCGGCGCTGTTCGCGTCGCGGTTCCGCGAGTGCGCCGCGCGGGCGCTGCTGCTGCCCCGTCGCTCCCCCGACCGCCGGTCGCCGCTGTGGCAGCAGCGGCAGCGGTCGGCGCAACTGCTGCAGGTCGCGTCGAAGTACGGGTCGTTCCCTATGCTGCTCGAGACCATGCGCGAGTGCCTGCAGGACGTTTACGACCTCGACGGCCTGCGCGACCTCATGCGCCGCGTCGCGGGCCGGCAGATCAAGGTGGTCGAGGTCGAGACCCCGACGCCGTCGCCGTTCGCGCGGTCGCTGCTGTTCGGGTATGTCGCGGCGTTCATGTACGAGGGCGACTCCCCGCTGGCCGAGCGGCGGGCACAGGCGCTGACACTCGACTCCGCGCTGTTGGCCGAACTGCTCGGGCAGACCGAGCTGCGTGAGCTGCTCGACCTCGAGGTGGTCGAGCGCACCGAGGCCGAGCTGCAGCGGCTGGTCCCGGAACGGCGGGCCCGCGACGCGGAGGGGGTGGCCGACCTCCTGCGGCTGCTCGGCCCGCTGACGACGGACGAGGTGGCGGCCCGGTCCGTCGAGCCGGCCGACGCCGCCGGACACCTCGACGACCTGGTGAAACAGCGGCGCGTCATCGCGGTGCGCATCGCCGGCCAGGAGGTGTGGGCCGTCGTCGAGGACGCCGCTCGGCTGCGCGACGCGCTCGGCGTGGCGCTGCCCGGCGGGGTGCACGACGCGTTCACGGCGCCGGTGCCCGATCCCCTCGGCGACATCGTGGCCCGGTACGCCCGCACGCACGGCCCGTTCCACGCGGCTGAGCTGGCCGAACGGTTCGGGCTGGGCGTCGCGGTGGTCGTGTCGACGCTGCGCCGGCTGTCGGCCGAGGGCCGCGTCGTCGAGGGCGAGCTGCGGCCCGGGCGCACCGGCACCGAGTGGTGCGACGCTGAAGTGCTGCGGCTGCTGCGACGCCGGTCGCTGGCGGCGCTGCGCAAGGAGGCCGAGCCGGTCGACGCCGCGACGCTGGGGCGGTTCCTGCCGGCGTGGCAGTCGGTGGGCAGTTCGCTGCGCGGCGCCGACGGCGTGCTGCGCGTGGTCGAGCAACTGGGCGGGGCGGCGGTGCCGGCCAGCGCACTGGAGTCGCTGGTGCTGCCGGTCCGGGTCGCCGGCTACTCGCCGGCCTGGCTGGACGAGCTGACGGCGGCCGGCGAGGTGGTGTGGTCGGGGCACGGCACGCTGCCGGGGTCGGACGGGTGGGTGTCGCTGCACCTCGCCGACGCCGCGCACCTCACGTTGCCCGACGTCGATCTCGCCGACGCCGAGGGCGAGCTGCACAGGGCGGTGCTCGAGACTCTCGACGGCGGCGGGGCGTACTTCTTCCGGCAGCTCAGCGACGCGGTGACGGCGCTGGTGCCGACGCCGCCCGAGGACGCGACGCTGACGACGGCGCTGTGGGATCTGGTGTGGGCCGGCCTGGTCACCAACGACACGCTGACGCCGTTGCGGTCGCTGCTGACCGGACGGCCGGCGCACCGGTCCCGGCCGGCCCGGCCGCGGTCGCGGTATGCGCGCGGACGGTCTTCGATGCCGTCGCGCTCGGGACCTCCGGCGGCGGCCGGACGGTGGTCGCTGCTGCCCGACCGCGACACCGACACCACGCGGCGCGCGCATGCGGCCGCCGAGGCGCTGCTCGACCGGCACGGCGTCGTGACGCGCGGTGCGGTGCAGGCCGAGCGGCTGCCCGGCGGGTTCGCGGCGGCGTACCGGGTGCTGTCGGCGTTCGAGGACACCGGCCGGGCCCGGCGCGGCTACTTCGTCGCCGGCCTGGGTGCGGCGCAGTTCGGCACGCCCGGTGCGGTCGACCGGCTGCGTTCGTTCTCCCACCTCGACGACGCCCGGCCGGCCAGCGCGCTGGTGCTGGCGGCGACCGACCCGGCCAACCCGTACGGCGCGGCGCTGCCGTGGCCGGAACGCGGCGAGTCGGGGTCGGCGGGGCATCGGCCAGGCCGCAAGGCGGGCGCGCTGGTCGTGCTGATCGACGGCGAGCTCTCCCTGTACGTCGAGCGCGGCGGCCGCACGCTGCTGTCCTGGACCGACGAGCCCGACCGGCTCCGCGCGGCGGCCGACGCGCTGGCGCTGTCGGTGCGCGAGGGTGCGCTCGGCGCGCTGCGGGTCGAACGTGCCGACGGCGCCCAGGTCACCGCCACTCCCCTGGGCGAGGCCCTCACCGCCGCCGGCTTCCACGTCACGCCACGGGGGCTGCGCCTGCGCGGCTGAAAACCGGCCCACGCCGCGCTGACCTCGCCGCGCGAACCAGCTGGTCGCGACGGAGTTCTGCTGGGTGTTACCGAGCTGGCTCGGGCGTGACAGAGCCTGCTGAACGCGACCGACCCCGCCGGACACGACCGAGCCCCATGGACGCCGCACAGCCCGCCGGACGCCGGACGCCGGACGCCGCGGAGCCTGCTCGGCACGACATCGCCGGCCCGCTCCCAGGTCAGCGCTGGCCAGGCGCGCCGGCCGGGCAGCCATCGAGCCGCCGCCGACCCCAGGACCGGGCGACCGAGCCGGGTGACTCAGACGCCAACCGTTGGCACCGCCGTCACCCCACGCGCAGGCACCCGATGACCGCCACGGGTGACCCAGACGCCAACCGTTGGCACCGCCGTCACCCCACGCGCAGGCACCCGATGACCGCCACGGGTGACCCAGACGCCAACCATTGGCACCGCCGTCACCCCCGCCCCAACACCCCGCGACCTCGACCGCCACAGGGTGACCCACACGCCAACCGTTGGCACCAGCGTCACCCCACGCGCAGGCACCCGATGACCGCCACGGGTGACCCAGACGCCAACCATTGGCACCAGCGTCACCCCCGCCAAGACCGCCACTCCGCGGTGCAGGCGCAGGCCCACCTCCGACCGGCGGCACGGGACGTGCGCGAGGCAAGGCACGCGGACCCGGACCCGGCCGTGGTGAGTAGCCTGACCGAATGATCCTCGCGACGCACGCCGGCTACGAGGTCGACGACGACCCGGAGCGGCTCGATCTCGACGTCATCGTCGGGTTCCTGCTGACGACGTACTGGAGCAAGCACCGTTCACGCGAGACGGTGGAACGGGCGCTGCGCCGCTCCGACTGCGTCGGCCTCTACGCACCCGACGGTGCGCAGGGCGGGTTCGCCCGCGTCGTCGGCGACGGGACGACGTTCGCGTGGCTGGCCGACGTGTTCGTGCTGCCCGAGCACCGCGGGAAGGGGCTGGCCAGAGTCCTGGTCAACGCCGTCCTGGAACACCCCGAACACGCCGCCGTCGAGCGCTGGATGCTGGCCACCCTCGACGCGCACGGGGTGTACGCGCCGCTGGGGTTCGCGCCGATCGAGTCGATCGACAAGTTCATGGTGCGCCCCGGTCCGACCGCCTCATCGGTCATCCGCTGACGCCGCCGCGCCCGCGACGCCGGGCGGCGGGTGCCAAGGGCTGGGAGGCGGGCGCCAGGCGGCAGGCCGCGGGTGCCCGGGGCCGGGCAACGGGCGGTGGGGTGCGTCAGGAGACCTCGGGGCCGGGCTCGTAGTAGCGCCGATCCACGTGAACCAGCGGCACTGCACCGTCGGCGTCGCGGGCGACGGAGGTGACGCGGCCCAGGGCGATGGTGTGGTCACCGGCGTCGACCAGGGAGAACGGGGCGCATTCGACGGCGGCGACGGCGCCGGTGAAGATCAGTTCGCCGCGGGCGGCACGGCGCGTCGGCCAGGGCGAGAAGTCGTCGCGGGCGCCGGGGTGGCGCTCGCGGGCGGCGTAGTCGGACAGCGCCAGCTGGTCGGCGGCCAGGAACGACAGCGACCAGCCGTCGGCGACGAAGAGGGCGTCGTGGATGAAGCCGTCCTTCTTGACGCACGCCAGCACCAGCGGCGGCTCCAACGACACCGACGACACGGCGGTGACGGTGAGGCCGCAGTCGCGCCCGACCGGATCGAGCACCGTGAGCAACGCCACACCACCCGCCAGGCGGGCCATGGCGTCACGGAACTCCGGGGCAGGCTTCGACCGCGGCAACGACTCCGGCAGCAGCGTCAGCCGACCCTGACGACGTCGCGAGGCCGGGCGGACTCGCGGGGACGCAGCTCGGTGAGCGCACCCACCGCCGCCGCCTCGACACGCATCATCTCGTCGCTGACCTCACGCAGCACCTCGGACATCGGAAGATCCAGCGCCTCGCAGATGGCCGCGAGCAGCTCGGACGACGCTTCCTTGCGGCCACGCTCGACCTCGGACAGGTACCCGAGACTCACGCGTGCCGCGGCCGAGATCTCGCGAAGGGTGCGGCCCTGCTCGATACGGCGACGCCTCAAGACATCGCCGACGAGCCGTCTGATGAGAACCATCGGCTACCCCTCTCGCGATTCGTCTCGACTGTGCTTGAGTCCACCGTACCTTCTGTTTCGTACGTTTGCGTTTCCAGCCTCGCCGGGAACGACGGGGTGCACAGAAGAATTCATCTCACGGTCTGAAACGCCCCGGCACGCCCCAGGATTCCCGGCGGCCTCGACGGCATCTCACACCTCGGACAACAGCTCCAGAACGGCCGCCACGGTCGCCGCCCGCACCTCCGACCGGTCGCCGCGAAGCGCCGTCGGGCCGGTGAACGAGCGCACCCGCACCCCGCCGTCGGAGGAGGCCACCGCGACGTGCACGGTGCCCGGCGGGTGACCGTCCTGGGAATCGGGCCCGGCCACCCCGGTCGTCGCCACACCGACGGACGCGCCCAGCCGGTCGCGCACGCCGGACGCCATGGCCGCGGCCGTCGACGCCGCCACCGGACCGTCGGCCGCCAGCACCGCAGCGGGCACCCCGGCCAGCGACTCCTTCAACGAGGTCGCGTACACCACCACCCCACCCCGGACCACCGCGGACGACCCCGGAACCGACGTCAGCGCCGCGCACACCAGCCCGCCGGTCAGCGACTCCGCCGCGGCGACCGTCAGCCCGCGGCCGGCCAGCTGGGCCACCACCGAGGCGGCGACGGCGTTCACGGTGTCGCGCTCCGCCGCAGCCGGATCGCCGACAACACGTAGTCGACGCCGGTGACGACGGTGACGATGACGGCGGCCGCCATGACCGTCGCCTCGATCGGGTCGAACCAGCCGGGCAGCGGCAGGATGTACAGGCCCAGCGCCAGCGTCTGCAGGACGGTCTTCAGCTTGCCGCCGCGGTTGGCCGCCATGACGCCGTACCGGATGACGGCGAACCGCAGCACCGTGATGCCCCACTCGCGCACCAGCACGATCACCGTCACCCACCAGGGCAGCTCACCGAGCAGCGACAGCCCGACGAACGCCATGCCGGTGAGCGCCTTGTCGGCGATCGGGTCGGCGATCTTGCCGAAGTCGGTGACCAGGCCGCGGCGCCGCGCGAGGTCGCCGTCGAGCCGGTCGGTCGTCATCGCGACGCCGAACGCGACGAACGCGGCCACCCGCGACGCGTCGTCGTCGCCCCCGTGCCGCAGCAGCAGCCAGCCGAACAGCGGCACCAGCACCACCCGCAGAATGGTCAGCGCGTTGGCGACGTTCCACGGGCTGGGCGGGGAGGTCGACGGTTCGGCCACGGGGCAAGGTTAGGGGACGGCGAGCAGGTCGGCGCCGTCACTGCCGGTAACGATGGCCGTGACGATGTCGCCGACGGCCGCGCTGACGCCGGACACCACGGTGGTGCCGTCGACCTCGGGGCCCTGGTGCTCGGCCCGGCCCTCGACCCGGCCGTCCGGCAGCACCGACTCGACCAGCACGGACACCGTCTCGCCGACGCGGTCCTCGGCACGCTGGGCGACCAGCTCCTCGACGAGGTCGCCGATGCGCTCGACCCGTTCGGAGATCTCGTCGGCGTCGAGCTTGCCGTCGAACGACGCGGCCTCGGTGCCGTCCTCGTCGGAGTAGCCGAACACGCCGACGACGTCGAGGCGGGCCTGGGTGAGGAACGACTCCAGCTCGGCGACGTCGTCCTCGGTCTCGCCGGGGAACCCGACGATGACGTTGGACCGGACGCCGGCGGCCGGCACCCGGGACCGCACCGACTCGATCAGCGAGAGGAACGAGTCGGTCCCGCCGAACCGCTTCATCCGGCGCAGCAGCGGCGTGCTTGCGTGCTGGAAGGACAGGTCGAAGTACGGGACGACGCCGGGCGTGGAGAGCATGGCATCGACCAGCGTGGGGCGCATCTCGGCCGGCTGCAGGTACGACACCCGCACCCGCTCGATGCCGTCGACCTCGGCCAGCGACGGCAGCAGCGTCTCCAGCAGCCGGAGGTCGCCGAGGTCCTTGCCGTACGACGTCGAGTTCTCGCTGACGAGGAACAGCTCGCGCACGCCCTGCTCGGCCAGCCAGCGCGCGTCGGCCAGCACGTCGGACGGGCGGCGGGACAGGAACGAGCCGCGGAACATCGGGATGGCGCAGAACGTGCAGGCGCGGTCGCAGCCGCTGGCCAGCTTCAGCGGCGCCATGGGACCGCCGTCGAGCCGCCGCCGCACCGCCCGCGGCCCGGACGCCGGCGACATCCCGGCCGGGAGGTCGGGCGCGGCGTAGGCGGCGGCCTGTCGCTCGACCGGGGTGACGGGCAGCAGCTTGCGGCGGTCGCGCGGCACGTGCGCGACGTGCGCCGCGCCGCCGAGGATCCCCCGCAGCCGCTCGCCGATGGCCGCGTAGTCGTCGAAGCCCAGAACGGCGTCAGCTTCGGGCAGCTCGGACGCCAGCTCGACGCCGTACCGCTCGGCCATGCAGCCGACCGCGACGACGGCCTTGGTGGCGCCGGACGTCTTGAGGTCGGCGGCGGCCAGCAGGGAGTCGACGGAGTCCTTCTTGGCCTGCTCGACGAAGCCGCAGGTGTTGACCAGGACGGTCTCGGCGGACGCGGGGTCGGCGACGAGCTCGAAGCCGTCGGCGTCGAGACGGCCGGCCAGTTCTTCGGAGTCGACCTCGTTGCGGCTGCAGCCGAGCGTGACGATCGCGACGGAATGTTTGCTCATGTCGCCCGACACTCTACTCGTCGGGCTCGCCGCTCCCCCCGTGACGCCGAATCTCGTCGGGCCAGGCCAGCGGCACGCCCAGCGACTCGCCCAGCAGGTCCTGCAGCTTGCGGACGTCCGCGGGGTCGGCGTGCACCTGCGCGGGGCTGCGGCCGGCCTCGAGGCAGTAGGCCGCCAGCGCGCCGGCCGCCTCGCCGATCGACCACTCGACCGGGTGCAGCCGGTAGGCGCCGTTGGTGATGTGAGTGGTGCCGATGTTCTTGTTCGCCGGCAGCAGGTTCGACACCGAGGTCGGGACCAGCGCCCCGAGCGGGATCTGGAACGGGTAGGAGGCGATGTCGACATAGCTGCGGCCGGACGTGGACGGGTGCAGGTCGATGCGGTAATAGCCGATGCCGACGCTGTCCGGGAAGATCTCCGACCCGGCGCCGCGGCCGCGCATCGCCCGGCCGATGTGCGCCTCGGTGACGGTGAAGGCCGCCCGGATCCGCCGCGACTCGCGGATGTACGGCTCCCGCGCCAGCCCGTCGTCGGTGCCGAGCACGTCGCCGCGCAGCCGCAGCTCGGGATAGCCGGTGCCGCCGTCGCTGCGCGGGGCCGCGGTCTGCATCCAGTGGACGAACGACAGAGTCAGCTCGCGCGCCTCGGCCACCGCCCGCCGCCGGGTGCCGGCGTCGACGCCGAGCAGCGGCAGCTCCCAGTAGTCGACGTGCGGCCAGTTGATCAGGGTGACGTCGCCGCCGGCGAACGTGTGGTCGAAGTGCCGGCGGGCGACGATGCGGCGGTAGTGCCACAGGTCGCGCTCGGCGCCGGTGACCGCGTCGGCCGGCGCTCCGGCGAACAGCGGCCGGTGCCGCTCCTCCAGGGTGATCGGGTGGACGTCGTTCCACGACAGCTGCGAGCCGGGCCAGCGCGGGTCGGCGGTGTCGCGCCACCGGGCGTAGCCGGCCGGCTCCGGGATCACGTGCGACTCGCCGGGGCAGTACTCCACCGCCGCGCACCACGTGATCGCCTGCTGGTCCAGCGGGTCGGCCCGGTCCAGGGCGTGCAACTCGCCGGTCTCGGCCTTCGACTCCGCGCCGATCACGTGCGGGACGCCGGCCAGTTCCAGCAGGTCGCCGAGCTCGGTGGCGTCGAGGACGACGTCACCACGCAGCACCGTCTCCGCGCCCGACCGGTCGCGCACGGTCACCGACGTGACACGGTCGCCGTCGCGCGCCGCGGCCACCGGCGTCACCCCGCGCAGCAGCGTCAGGGCGCCGGAGGACAGCCACGGCGACACCATCTCCTCGAGCACCAGGGCGGCGACCCGCGGCTCGTGGCACAGCGCCGACACGAACCCCTGCCCCGGATTCAGGTGCTCGTCGGCCCGTGCCTCGGGCGTCAGCGGGTGGTTGCGGCGGTAGAAGTCGCGGATCCGGCCGCGCAGCTCCCGGTAGCCGGCGGACACGTGCTCGCCCTCGATCCACGGGTGCTCGTCCGGCGGGACCGCCTGGCCGGTCAGCTGGCCGCCCAGCCAGTCGCCGGACTCGGTGAGGATCACCCGCCGGCCCAGCGTCAGCGCCGCGCGGGCGGCCGCGACGCCGCCCAGTCCGCCGCCGATGATGAGGAGGTCTGCGTTGTCGGTCAGCACGAAGCCCTTTCCGTTCCGGTAGGAGATGAGTGAGGCGAGGCGGCCGGGCGGATCAGCCCTTGACGCCGCCCTCGGACAAGCCGGAGATGAAGCTGCGCTGGTTGAGCAGGAACACCAGCAGCACCGGCAGGCTGACGATGATCGTCGCCGCCATCAGCGCGCCGTACTTCACGTTCCCGGTCGACGCGAACGTGGTGATCGCCAGCTGCACCGTCGTGCTGTTCTCCGACGTCGAGACCACCAGCGGCCAGAGGAAGTCGTCCCACGCTCCGGTGAACGAGAAGACGGCGACCAGCGCGATCAGCGGCCTGGCCATCGGCAGGTACACCTTTGCGAAGATGCGCAGCTCGCTCGCGCCGTCGATGCGCGCCGCCTCGGCGAAGTCGCGGTCCATGCCGGCGAAGTACTGCCGCGAGAGGAAGATGTTCATGGTGCCGACCAGGTACGGCAGCAGCAGTCCGCCGACGGTGTCGAGCAGGCCGCTGCCGCCGTTGCCGAGAATGTCGTTGCCGCCGGCCAGCGGGAAGTTCTTCGCCATGAGGAACAGCGGGACGAGGGTCACCGACACCGGGATCGCCGCCGTCGAGATCAGCACGTAGAACAGCGCCTTGCTGCCGCGGAACGGCAGGTGGGCGAACGCGTAGCCGGCGATGACCGGCACGACGCAGTTCGTCGCCACGGTGACGACGGTGACGAACGTCGAGTTGGCGAACGCCCGGCCGAGGTCGGCCGCCTGGAACGCGACGGAGAAGTTCGCCAGCGTCGGGTTCGCCGGGATCAGGTTCGCGCCGGCGACCGTCTCACCCTCGGGCGTGAACGCGAGGCTGACCATCCAGATGAACGGCAGCAGCACCAGCGCGGTGACCACCGTCAGCACGGCGATCCGCGGCCAGTTCCGCCCCGACGCGCGGCGCCGCAGGGTCATCGTCGTCATGACCGCCTCCCCCGCCCGCCGCGGATGGCGACCAGCGACAGGCCCGCGATGAACGCGAAGAGGACGAAGGCCATGGCCGACGCGCTGCCCATCTCGTTGTACTGGAAGGCCTCGGTGTAGATGAGGTAGTTGACCGTCGTCGTGCTGCCGTAGGGCCCGCCCTGGGTCAGCACGAAGATCTCGGTGAAGCCCTGCGCCAGGTAGATGATGTCCATGGCGACGACGTAGGTGAGCATGGGCCGCAGCCCCGGCAGGGTGACGTACCGGAACTGCTGCCAGGCGCCGGCGCCGTCGACCCGGGCCGCCTCGTAGAGGTCCTTCGGGATGGTCTGGAGCCCGGCCAGCAGCAGCACCATGTTGCTGCCCAGCGCCTTCCACACCCGCATCGCCGACGCGGCGTTGAGCGCCGCGCTCTCGGTGGTGAGCCAGCGTTGCTCGGAGAGTCCGAAGAACCCCAGGATCTCGTTGACCAGGCCGTTGTCGGAGTAGATCCAGAGCCAGATCATGCTGACCGCGGTCAGCGAGATCACGTGCGGGACGTACATCGCGGTGCGGAACAGGCCGATGCCGCGGACGGCGCGGTTGGACAGCAGGGCGAGGCCGAGCGCGATGACGACCGTGAACGGCAGCACCTGCAGGACGTACCGGCCGGTGACCGCGAGCGCCCGGCCGAACTCCGGGTCGCCGACGAGGGACCGGTAGTTGTCCAGGCCGATGAACTGCGGCCCGGACCGGCTCAGCGGGCTGTACTGGCTGAAGCTGAGGACCAGGCCGTAGAGCACCGGCCCGAGCTGGAAGACCAGCACGTACAGCGTGGCCGGCAGCACGAACAGCATCCCGTACAGGGCGGGGCGGCTGATCGGCCGCTTGGGGCCGCCGCCGCGCCGCGCCCGCACGCGGCCTCGGCCGGGCCCGGCCGGCGCACCCGCCGGCCGGCCCGTCACCGAGGCGGTTTCAGGAGCCAAGGATCTTCTCCACCTCGGCGTCGGCCTGCTCGAGCGCGTCGGCGGGGCTGGCCTCGCCGTGGATCGCCCGCTCGAGGAACTGGCCCATGGCGTCACGCATCTGGACCCAGCCGACGACGTTCGGGTTGCCGCGGCTCGCCGACAGCGCCTCGACCGCCCGCTGCAGCTCCGGGTTCGACGCGAACGCCTCCGCGTCGGCGGACGAGGCGTGGATGGGCAGGCCGCCGAGCGACTGGACGTAGTCGACGTTGACCTCGGGGTCGATCATGTACTCGATGAAGTCCCAGGCCAGGTCCTTGTTCGCACTGTCCTTGTTGATCATCAGGCCGTTGGCCGGGCCGCCGAAGGCGGCGGGCTCGTGGCCGTCGAAGGACGGTGGCGGCATGAGCCGCAGGTCGCGGTCCGGCGCGGCCGCCTGGAGCTTCGCGATGGTGCCGGCGATGGCCAGTTCCATGGCGGCCGCGCCGGTGACCACGGGGTGCTGCGCCTCCGGGGCGTCGGACCACGCCGTGCCGAGCTGGTTGTCGACCGCGTCGGGGCCCTGATACAGGCCCGCGAAGTAGGCCAGCGCCTCCTCGGCCTCCGGCGTGTCCAGGGTCGCCTCGGAGGCGTCGTCGGCAAGCAGCTCACCGCCGTTGGACCACAGCAGGGTGGCGAAGCTCTGCTGGGCGGCGATCGGCTGGCTGGGGACGGCCAGTCCAGCGCGGCTGATCTGGTCGCCCTCGCGCACGGTGAGCGTCTGCGCGATCTCCTTGACGTCTTCCCACGTGGCCGGCGGGTCGTCCGGGTCGAGGCCCGCGGCCGCGAAGTCGGCGCCGCTGTAGACGATCATCCGGATCGACATGAGCAACGGCATGATCGTGTACTTGCCGTCGACCTTGCCGCCCTCGATCGCGGTGGACATGTCGTCGCGCAGCGCCGGGTCCAGCTCCTCGACGTACGGCGTGAGGTCCTCGACGCGGTCGTTCGCCACCAGGTCGGCGGCGGCCGCGATGCCGTGGCCGACGACGTCCGGCGCGGTGCCGGCGGCGAAGGCGGCGTTGAGCTTGGGCGACATGTCGGCCCAGTCGACGAACGTGACCTCGACGTCGGCGCCGGTCTCTTCCTCGAACGCCGGCACGATGGTGTCGTTGACCAGGGCCATCTCCTCCTCGGAGTTGCCCGGGAACCAGACGACCAGCGGGCCGCCGCCGTCACCGTCGTCGCCAGCCGCCTGGCCGCCGCCACAGGCGGTGAGCAGCAGCGCCGTCGCCAGGGTGCCGGCCAGGACGCCGGCTGGTGCCTTCGGGATCATCCTCGTCATCGTGGAGTTCCTCCGTGCGGGGACGTGCGTGTGTGCGGCTCGGGCCGGCCGCCGGCGCGGTCATGCGGGTGACGCGAGAGGTGACTCGGGTGCGGGGGCGAGCGTGGCCCCGGGTTCGAACGGACACGGCAGCCGTTCGTGGTGGGTCAGTTCGTGCCTGCCGTCGAGGACTTCGAGGAGCAGGGTCACGGCGCGCGCTCCGATGGCGCGCCGCGGCACCTCGAAGTGGGTCCACGGGTGGGTGGCGGTGTCGATGGAGTCGAGCCCGACGACGGACAGCCGGCCTGGGATGTCGACGCCGAGCCCCGCACACAGCTGCGCGATCCGTTCCAGCGACGCCACCCCCTCGCCGACCGCGGCGGTCGCCCCGGCGTCGAGCACCCGGGTGAGCCGCTCGGCGTCAAGGTCGGCGGGTGCGACGAGCATCTCGTCGACGATGGTCAGGCCCAGTTCGGCGCAGGCGGCGCGGAACGCCACGCGACGCTCGACCCGGGGCTCGGCGTGGTCCGGGACACCGACGTAGACGACGTCGCGGTGACCGTTCTCGTGCAGGCGCCGGACGACGTCGCGGACCGCCGCGTCGTAGTCGGCCGTCACGTACGGCATCAGCGCCGCGGCCTGTTCCCGGCGGCCGATGAACACGAACGGGAAGCCGTCGGCGGCCAGCCGCGCCAGCTCGTCGTCGTGCTGGTCGAACCCGAGGATGATGGCGCCGTCGGCGATGCGCAGCCGGTTGCGGCCCTCGTGGAAGATGGTCGCCGGGCCTTCGTCCTGGTGGATCGACGTGAAGATCACGAGGTCCTGGCCAGATCCGATGGCCTGCTGCTCGATGCCGACCATCATCTCGGCGTAGTAGCTGCCCGCGCTGGTCGGGAACAGCGGCTCGAAGGAGTGCACGCCGATCAGGCCGTTGCGCCCGCCGCGCAGGGCACGGGCGGTGACGTTCGGGACGTAGCCGAGCTGCCGGGCCGCCGCCATGATCTTCTGCTCGGTCTCGCTGTTGATGCCGTGCTCGGCCGTCTTGCCGTTGAGGGTCAGCGAGACGGTGGTCTGGGAGACCCCCGCGAGCCGGGCGATGTCGCGCTGCCGTGGCCTTCTCGCCATGTGACGTCCCTCCGAATTCGAATTAGGGCGTCACAGTAGGGTCGCCTGCCGGTGCTGTCAAGAGGGGCGTAGGGGGATAGTGCTTCACGACGACGAGGACGCCAGACGGCGATCTAATTTGAATTAGTCCATTGACAGAACCGTTGGGGCATCAGCAGGATCGCAGTCACCCGGCTGGTCGAGGTCGCCGGCCCGACGGAAGGAGTTCCGTGTCCGATCCCGGCGACGCCGCCAGCAGACCGAACGTCGTGCTGATCATGGCCGACCAGTGGCGGGGCGACTGCCTGAGCGGAGCCGGCCATCCGGTGGTGTCGACGCCGTACCTGGACGCGCTGGCCGGTCGCGGCGTGCGCTTCGACCGCGCGTACTCCGCGGTCCCCACCTGCGTCCCGGCTCGAACGGCGCTGCACACCGGCTTGTCGCAGCGCACCCACGGCCGGGTCAGCTACCTCGACGGCGTCGACTGGGACTACCCGACGACGCTGGCCGGCGAGCTCACCCGCGCCGGCTACCAGACCGAGGCCGTGGGCAAGCTGCACGTCCACCCCGAACGGTCCCGGATCGGGTTCGAACACGTCGTCCTGCACAGTCCCACCGGGTTGATCCGCACGGCTCGGCAGCAGGGCCGCGACCCCGACCTCATCGACGACTACCTGCCCTGGCTGCGCCGGGAGCTGGGCCGCGACGCCACGTTCTTCGACCACGGCCTCGACAGCAACTCGCTCGTCGCCCGGCCCTGGGACAAGCCGGAGCACACGCATCCCACGAACTTCGTGGCGACCCAGGCCGCGGACTTCCTGCGCCGCCGCGACCCGCGCGCGCCGTTCTTCCTGTTCGCGTCGTTCAACGCCCCGCATCCGCCGTACGACCCGCCCGCGTGGGCGTTCGAGCAGTACCTCGACGCCCCGATGCCCGACCCGCCGGTCGGCGACTGGGCGGACGTGTTCGCCCAGTTCCGCCGGCCCGGCGACCCGGCCGCGTTCGCCGCCGAGGTGTCGCCGGCGGCGCTGCGGCGGGCCAGGGCCGGCTACTACGGTCACATGTCGCACGTCGACCAGCAGGTGAACTTCCTGCTGGGCGAGCTGGACCAGCACGGTCTCGCCGACTCGACCTACGTTTGTTTCGTCGCCGACCACGGCGAGATGCTCGGCGACCACCACCTGTTCCGGAAGGCGTTCCCGTACGAGGGGTCCGCGCGCATCCCGATGATCCTGGCCGGCCCGCCCGGCAGCGACCTCGCCGGCGGAGCCGTGCGGGACGAGGTGGTCGAGCTCCGCGACGTCATGCCGACGCTGCTGGAGTGTGCGGGCGTGCCCGTTCCGGCGTCGGTGGAGGGCCACAGCCTGCTCGAACTGGCTCGCGGCGGGGCCGGCGCCGGGTGGCGCGACGTCCTGCACGGCGAGCACATCCTGTTCGAGCAGTCCCTGCACTGGCTCACCGACGGCCGCACCAAGTACGTCTGGTTCAGCGGCAGCGGGCACGAACAACTCTTCGACCTGGTCGACGACCCCGCCGAGACGCACGACCTGGCCGCGGGTCCCGGCGGACCGTCGCGGGTCGCGCCGTGGCGCGAGCGGCTGATCCGCGAGCTCACCGACCGGCCGGAGGGCTTCACCGACGGCGCGGCCCTGGTCACCGGCCGCCCGGTGCATCCCTCGCTCCCCCACCTGCGATGACCCTCGCCCCCTGATCGACGAGCCCGACGACAGGAGACCCATGTCCGAACGCGCGCGTCACCCTGCCCTCAGCCGGCGCCGGTTCCTCGGCTACTGCGGCGCCGGAACCGCGGCCGTCCTGCTCGGCACCGGGTGGTGGGACACCATCGCCTACGCGGCGCCGCGGCTCTACGCGAACCCGTTCACGCTCGGCGTGGCCTCCGGCGACCCGGCGCCGGACGGCGTCGTGCTCTGGACCCGGCTCGCGGTCGAGCCGTTCGCGCCGGACGGCCTGGGCGGCATGCCGCCCGCGACCTACCCCGTCCAGTACCAGGTGGCGGCCGACGAACGCTTCGCCGACGTGGTGAAGGCCGGCACCGTGTTCGCCTCGCCCGAGCTGGGGTACTCGGTGCACCCGGAGGTGCACGGACTGCAGCCGGGCCGCGAGTACTGGTACCGGTTCCGCGTCCGCGACCAGCTCTCCCCCACCGGGCGCACCCGGACCGCGCCGGCGCCGGGCACGATGCCGGACTCGCTCTCGTTCGGCGTCGCGTCCTGCCAGAGCTACCACGCCGGCCACTACACCGCCTACCAGCACCTGGCGACCGAGGACCTGGACCTGGTGGTGCACCTCGGCGACTACATCTACGAGGAGTCCTACGGGTTCACCACGGACCACGACGGCAACCCGCTGCCGGACTACATGCTCGACGAGTGCGCCGACCTCACCGCCTACCGGCTGCAGTACGCGCTGTACAAGTCCGACCCGCAGCTGCAGGCCGCGCATGCCCTGTGCCCGTGGATCCACACCTTCGACGACCATGAGGTCGAGGACGGGTGGCAGGCCGGCGCGTCCAAGCCCGACACCGAACCGGACCAGGACCCCGCCGTCTTCCGGCAGCGCAAGGCGGCCCGCGTTCCAGGCGATGTACGAGAACCTGCCGCTGCGGCACACGCAGACCCCGGCCGGCCCGGACATCCGCATCCACCGCCGTCTCGGCTATGGCGAGCTCGCCGACATCACCATGCTGGACTCGCGGCAGTACCGGTCCGCGCGTGACGGCCGGCTGGACCCCGACGCCACCATGCTCGGCGGCACGCAGGCCGACTGGCTCGTCGACGGCTTCTCGTCGTCCAGCGCACGCTGGCAGATCATCGGCAACCAGGTCCCCATGGCGCAGCTCGACCGCAACCCCGACGAGAACGTCGACCATTGGTTCGCGGACTCCTGGGACGCCTACGTCGCCGAGCGCGAGCGCGTGCTCTCCGAGGCCCACCAGCGCGGCGCCGAGAACCTCGTCGTCGTCACCGGCGACCGGCACAGCAACTACGTCATGGACCTCAAGGCCGACTACGACGACCCCGAGTCGCCGGTGGTCGGCGCCGAGTTCGTCGGCACCTCGATCAGCAGCAACCGCGACGGCGCGGACATGCTGCCGGTGGGTGAGGACTACCTGCGGGCCAACCCGCACCTGAAGTTCTGCAACTTCCAGCGCGGCTACCTGCGGGTCACGGTCACCCCGGACCAACTCGTCAACGACTTCCGGGTCGTGCCGTACATTTCGCAGCCAGGCGCGCCGATCAGCACCCGCGCGACCTTCGTCGTGGAGAACGGACAACCAGGAGCCGACCATGCCTGACCACCCTGTGCCCGCCCTCGTCCCGCTGCCCCTGGTCCACGAGCCGCGCGCCGGGACGCTCACCCTCGACCACGACACCGCCATCGGCGCGGACGGTGACGCCCGCCGGGCCGCCTGGCTGCTGCACGACGTCCTGACCGGCGCCGGGGTCCGCGCGCCGGTCGTGCCGGCCGCCGACCCCGCCGCGACGATCGTCCTGCGCCTCGGCGACACCGTGCGCGACAGCCCGGAGGGCTACCGGCTGACGATCACGCCCGAGCGGGTCACGATCGACGGCGGCACCGCCGCGGCGCTGGCGCGCGCCGTCCAGACGTTCCGCCAGCTGCTGCCGCCCGCGGCGCTGCGCCGCGCCCCCGTCGCCGCCGGACCCGTCGAGGTCGCGTGCGCCGACATCGAGGACGCGCCCCGGTTCGAGTGGCGCGGCGTGCACCTCGACGTCGCGCGGCACTTCCAGCCGGTCGCGTTCGTGCTCAAGCTGATCGACCTCGCGGCGCTCCACCGCCTCAACGTCGTGCACCTGCACCTCACCGACGACCAGGGCTGGCGGGTCGAGATCCCGGCGCACCCGCGGCTCACCGAGGCCGGCTCGTGGCGCACCGAGACCGTCATCGGCCGCACGGACGACTTCGACGGCACCCCGCACGGCGGCTTCTACACGCTCGACGACCTGCGCGAGATCGTCGCCTACGCCGACGCGCGCGCCGTCACCGTCGTCCCGGAGATCGACCTGCCCGGCCACGTGCAGTCGGTGCTGGCCGCATACCCGGAGCTGGGCAACACCGGGCAGCCGGTGCAGGTGCGGCGCACGTGGGGCATCTCGGACAACGTGCTGGCGCCGACGGACGAGGCCCTGGCGTTCGCCCGCGACGTCCTCGACACCGTGCTGGACGTGTTCCCCGGACCGTGGGTGCACCTCGGCGGCGACGAGGTCCCGCGGACGGAGTGGAGGGCGAGCCCCGCGGCCGCCGCCCGCGCCGCCGAGCTGGGGCTGGCCTCCGTCGACGAGCTGCAGAGCTGGTTCCTGCGCCGCCTGCACGAGCACGTGACGACGCGGGGCCGGCGGGTCGTCGGCTGGGACGAGGTCGTCGACGACGGCGGCATGCCGGCCGACACCGTCGTCATGGGCTGGCGCGGCAGCGACTACGGCGTCAAGGCGATGGCGGCCGGTCACGACGTCGTCATGTGCTCCAAGGAGGTGGCGTACTTCGACTACCACCAGTCCGACGGCGCGGACGAGCCGCTGGCCATCGGCGGCCTGATCACCGTCGAGGACGTCGCCGCCTGGGAGCCCGAGACCGGCGACGGGCCGGGCCGGCTGATCGGCGTGCAGGGCCAGCACTGGACCGAGTACCTGCCGACGCCGTCCGCCGTCGAGTACGCGGCGTTCCCGCGGCTCAGCGCGCTGGCCGAGGTCGCCTGGACGGCGCCGGAGCGCCGCGACGCCGCCGGGCTGCTGCGGCGGCTGCCCGCGCACCTGGAGCGGCTCGACGCGCTGGGGGTGGACTACCGGCCGCTGGACGGCCCGCGCCCGTGGCAGCGCGGCGGCACCGGCCGCCGTCAGCGGGCCTGATCGGGGGCGGCGAGGCCCGTGCGGGCCAGCACGAACCGGGCCACCTCGCGGTGCCAGACCGACGGGTGGCGCAGCATCGCGTGCCGGTCGCCGGCCACCGGGACGTACCGGCAGGACGCGGCCACGCCGGCCAGCGCGGCCGCCAGCGCCGCCGTCGCGCGCGGGTCGGTCGTGGTGTCGGCGCTGCCGTGCATGAGCAGGACGTGCTTGCCGGCCAGCAGCGACGGCGGCTCGGACGGGGTCAGCCACGGCGCCAGCGCGGCCACCGCGACGACGCCGGGCTGCTCCCCCGCCACGCGCACGGCGGACCGTCCGCCCATGGAGTAGCCGACCAGCGCCACCGGCACGTCCGGGTCGCGCGCCGCCACCGCGGCCAGCGCGGCCCGGACGTCGTCCAGCGGCGACTCGTCGGCGCCGTTCCAGCCGCGGACCGCGTACCGCAGCCGCCACACCGTCAGCCCCCGGGGCCCGCCGGCCCGCCGCAGCGCCCGCGCGAACGGCCGCAGCCGCAGCACGGACGGCTGCCGCGGCCGGACCGGCTCGCGGCTCTCCGACCGGCCGCCGTGCAGCAGCAGGACGGCCGCGCGGACGTCGCCGCGCGGCCGGTCCTCGGTCAGGACGTACCCGGGCTCAGTCACCGCGCAGGGCGTCCAGCACCTCGTCGAGGTCGTCGGGCTTGATCAGCACGTCGCGCGCCTTCGACCCCTCGGACGGGCCGACGATGCCGCGGCTCTCCATCAGGTCCATCAGCCGGCCGGCCTTCGCGAACCCGACTCGGAGCTTGCGCTGCAGCATCGACGTCGAGCCGAACTGCGTGTTGACGACCAGCTCGGCGGCCTGGCAGAGCAGGTCGAGGTCGTCGCCGATGTCCTCGTCGACCTCACGCTTGGCCGCCTGCGGCGCCGTGACGTCCTCGCGGTAGCTCGGCTCCAGCTGCTCCTTGCAGTGGCCGACGACCGACGCGATCTCGGTCTCGGTGACCCAGGCGCCCTGGACGCGGATGGGCTTGCTCGCGCCCATCGGCAGGAACAGGCCGTCACCCTGGCCGACCAGCTTCTCGGCGCCCGGCTGGTCGAGGATGACGCGGGAGTCGGCCAGCGACGACGTCGCGAACGCCAGCCGCGACGGCACGTTCGCCTTGATGAGACCCGTGACGACGTCGACCGACGGCCGCTGCGTCGCCAGCACCAGGTGGATGCCGGCCGCCCGGGCCAGCTGCGTGATGCGGACGACGGAGTCCTCGACGTCGCGCGGGGCGACCATCATGAGGTCGGCCAGCTCGTCGACGATGACCAGCAGGTACGGGTACGGCGTCAGCACCCGCTCGCTGCCCTCGGGCGCCTTCACCTTGCCCGCGCGGACCGCCTTGTTGAAGTCGTCGACGTGCCGGAAGCCGAAGTTGGCGAGGTCGTCGTAGCGCATGTCCATCTCGCGCACGACCCACTGCAGCGCCTCGGCCGCCTTCTTCGGGCTGGTGATGATCGGCGTGATCAGGTGCGGGATGCCCTCGTACGCCGACAGCTCCACCCGCTTGGGGTCGACCATGATCAGCCGCACCTCGTCTGGCGTCGCGCGCATCAGGATCGACGTGATCATCGAGTTGATGAAGCTCGACTTACCGGAGCCGGTGGCGCCCGCCACCAGCAGGTGCGGCATCTTCGCCAGGTTCGTGACGACGAAGCCGCCCTCGACGTCCTTGCCCAGGCCGGCGATCATCGGGTGGTGGTCCTTGCGGGCCACCGGCGAGCGCATGACGTCGCCGAGGCTGACGATCTCCTTGTCGGTGTTGGGGATCTCGATGCCGATGGCCGACTTGCCCGGGATCGGCGACAGGATGCGGACGTCGGCGGAGGCGACCGCGTAGGCGATGTTCTTCGACAGCGCCGTGACGCGCTCGACCTTCACCGCCGTGCCCAGCTCGACCTCGTACCGCGTCACCGTCGGGCCGCGGGTGTAGCCGGTGACGACGGCGTCGATGTTGAACTGGTCGAACACGCCCATCAGGGAGTCGACGACCTGGTCGGACGCGGCCGACTTGGCCTTGTGCGGGCTGCCCTGGCGCAGGAGGTCGCTGTTGGGCAGCGTGTACGTGATGTCGCCGGACAGCGCCAGCTGCTCGACCCGCTGCGGGATCGGGGTGTGCGGCGGCGGCTCGGCCGGCTCGTCGGCGCCCTTCTTCTTCCGCTTGCGCAGCTCGCGGTCGACGACCGCCGGCTCCGTCGGGGTGTCGTCCTCGGCGCCGAGACCGGCCAGCTCGGCGGTGTCGTCGTCGGCGTCGGGCTCGGGTTCGGCCTTGCGCCGGCGCTTCGGCTTCTCGCGCAGCACCGGCGAGTCGTACGGCTCGTCGTCGCTGGGCGCGAGGCGCCGCCCCCGGGCGTCGGCCTCCTCGCCGTCGGCGACCGGGGGCCGGAAGCCCAGCCAGCCGCCCACGACCAGCGCGGCGGCCCGCAGCTGCGCCGTCACCTCGTACAGCGGGATGCCGGTGATGACCAGCACGCCGAACAGCGTCAGCAGGCCCAGCAGCGGGCCCGCCACGTACACCGTCAGCAGGTCGGCCAGGATGGTCGAGGAGACGTAGCCGATGGCGCCGCCGGCCCGCTCCATCGCCACCTGCCCGTCGACCGGGCGCGGCATGCCGCCGGCGATGTGCGCGAGGCCGAGCGTGCCCAGCGCGAGACACACCCAGCCGATGACCTGGCGGCCGCCCGGGCCGTTGCGGTCGGGGTGGCGCAGCGTGCGCCAGGCCGCCATGGCCAGCAGCACCGGCGCGACGTACGCGCCCGTGCCGATGGCGCCCGCGATGCCCTGGTACACGGCCTCGTAGATCTTGCCGTCCAGCGTCCACCACACCGACGCGGCGACGATGAACGCCGTCCCGATGAGGAACAGCCCGACGCCGTCGCGCCGCTGGTCGGCCTCGAGGCTCGTCGCCGTCCGTCCCACACTGCGGGCCACGCCGCCGACGACGTGTGCGATGCCCATCCAGATGCCGACGAACATCCGGCCGATGCCGCCGAAGAACTGCGCGGCGAGACTCGGCTCCGGAGGTGGCGGCGGTGGGGGCGGCTCAGGTGCGCGACGCTTCCGGCCGCGAGCCGGGGTACGCCGCTTGGGGGTACCCGACGAGCTTCGCGACCGTGCCGTGGCTGTTCGGGTCGCCATGGAGATCACACTACATCCGACACAGGCGCATCTTCAGTCACACGAGCCCCGGCGCGTCGGGTGAAATGTCCGTTGTTGCAGGTGGGGTGGGGATCGAGGAACGTTCGCGACGGCGCACTGTGCACAGGTCGACCCGCTGACCGATCGGCCGACCGCCTGGCCGGCCGGCTGGTTGGCTGGCTCGCCGGCTGGTCGACTGGCTGGCTGGTCAGCTCGGCTCCTGGTCAACCGGCCGACCGACCGACCGTCTGACTGGCTGGCCACCTCGCATTCTGCCGACCAGTCCGCCAACCGCAGGGCCGACTGCTGGCCGGCGGACTGGCTGGCTGGTCAGCTCGGCTCCTGGCCGACTGCTGACCGGCGGACTGGCTGGCTGGTCAGCTCGGCCCCTGGTCGACGGCCGACCGACTGCCGGGCCGCTTGACCGGCCGGCTGGCCAGCTCGCCTGCTGGATGCGCCGGCCCCGTTGGCACGCTTGCCGAGTGCGCCACTGCGCCGCGGCTCGCCGCTGTGCGGTGCGCCGTGGTGCCACGGTGCGCCACCTTGCTCCAGTTCGCCGTCCCCCTGCTGCCCATTCTCTTAGCCGTGGCACCGCGCCTCAAGCGGAGCCGAACGGCGCTTCGCGCGAGCGAAGCACCGCTTGACCCGCGGCACCGCGGCCTAAGAACGGGCAGCTATCAGGGGGACGGGGAAGAACCGGGCACAGCCCGCGCTGGCACACCGTCCGCCACCCCTGCCGTCCTACCGTCCACCGTTCCCCAACCCAACGCTCCATGATCATCAACCTTCTGGGCTGCTATGACGTCGCAAAAGGTTGATGATCATGGACGTTGGGTTGACGCGTAGGAAAATTCCTACCTATGCTCACCACATGAGCCTGACGCAGATCCAGACGCTGACCATGTTCGTCGACGACCAGGAGCGGGCCAGGGAGTTCTATGCCGACGTGCTCGGGTTCGAGGTGCGCACCGACCTCGCCATGGGCGACAACCGCTGGCTGGAGGTCGCCCCGCCCGGGGCGGCGACGGCGATC
The DNA here is from genome assembly GCF_900106035.1 of Jiangella alba. Taxonomy (GTDB): domain Bacteria; phylum Actinomycetota; class Actinomycetes; order Jiangellales; family Jiangellaceae; genus Jiangella; species Jiangella alba. The sequence goes on along the minus strand of NZ_FNUC01000002.1, from coordinate 57,330 downwards.
GTGCTGCACCGGCCGTTCCCGGGCGCAGCGGCGGGGACGTCGGCCGGCACCATCCTGGCGTCGTCCGATCTCGATGCCGACGTCGAGCGGCTGCGGGCCGCCGGGGTGAGCGTCGACGGGCCGAACGAGCTGCCGTGGGGCCGCCAGGCCACGTTCGCAGACCCCGACGGCAACGGCTACGTCCTGTCGGCCGCCGGGTGAGGTAGAACGGGGCCATGCCGCAACGGGGCAAGACGTCGCCGGAGGACCGGTTGTTCGGTGCGCTGGCCAACCCGACCCGCCGCGACATCCTCGATCTCCTGCTCGACGGCGAGCAGACGGTCCAGGACATCGCCGACCGGTTCGACATGGCCCGCCCCAGCGTCTCCGAGCACCTGCGCGTGCTCCGCGACACCGACCTCGTGCGCGAGGAGCAGCGCGGCCGGCACCGCTACTACACCGTCCACGCGGGCCCGCTCGTCGGCGTCCGCGACTGGCTGACGCCGTACGAGCGGTACTGGCGGGCCCGGCTCACCGACCTCGGCGACGTGCTGGACGACCTCGCCGGCGAGGACCGCCCATGACCACCGAGATCGAGCTGGACCAGTTCTACCCGCACCCGCCGGAGTTGGTCTGGCGCGCCCTGACGACGCCGGAGCTGCTGGCCCGCTGGCTGATGCGCCCGGACGGGTTCGAGCCGCGGGTCGGCGCCCGGTTCACGATGGCGGCGAAGCCGATCGAGGCGGTCGGCTTCTCCGGCACGGTCGCCTGCGAGGTGCTCGAGGCGGTCGAGCCGGAGCTGCTCAGCTTCAGCTGGGACGACGCCGCGGCGGACGGGCCGCGCGGCTGGGTGGTCCGCTTCGAGCTGCGCCGGGAGGGCCGCGGCACCCGGGTGCTGTTCACCCACCGCGGCTTCGACCCCCGCTCCCCCGCCGACCAGCTGTCGCGCACGATCATGGGCAACGGCTGGCGCCGCATCCTCGCCGCGCTGGGCGAGGCGGCGGCTACGACTCGACGACCACCGGGATGATCATCGGACGGCGCCGCAGCCGGCCGCCGACCCAGCGGCCGATGGTGCGGCGCACCGTCTGCTGCAGCTGGTAGGTGTCGGCGTTGCCGCCCTCGGCCGCCTTCTCCAGCGCCGCCACCAGCTCGGGCCGGATGTCGTCGAAGACGCTGTCGTCCTCGGCGAACCCGCGGGCGTGGATCTCGGGCCCGCCGGTGACCTTCCCGGTGACGGAGTCGACGACCACGACGACGGAGATGAAGCCCTCTTCGCCGAGGATGCGGCGGTCCTTCAGCGACGCCTCGGCGACGCCGCCGACGTTGGAGCCGTCAACGTAGACGTAGCCGCACGGCACCGCGCCGACGACGCGCGCGACGCCGTCGAGGAGGTCGACGACGACGCCGTCCTCGGCCAGCGCGACCCGCTCGCGCGGCACCCCGGAGGCGACGGCGATGTCGGCGTTGGCGAACAGGTGCCGGGTCTCGCCGTGGATCGGCATGACGTTGCGCGGCTTGACCAGGTTGTACGCGAACAGCAGCTCGCCGGCGGAGGCGTGGCCGGACGTGTGCACCTTGGCGTTGCCCTTGTGCACGACGGTGGCGCCCTCGCGGGTGAGCCCGTTGATGACCCGGGACACGGCGTTCTCGTTGCCCGGGATCAGCGACGACGCCAGCACGACGACGTCGCCGGGCTCGATGCGGATGGCCGGGTGGTCGCGGTTGGCGATGCGCGACAGCGCCGCCATCGGCTCGCCCTGCGAGCCGGTCGACATCAGCACGACCTTGTCGGGCGGGAGGTCGTCGATCGACTTGAGGTCGACGAGGGTGCCGCCGGGGACGGTGAGGTAGCCGAGGTCGCGGGCGATGCCCATGTTGCGCACCATGGACCGGCCGACGAAGGCGACCTTGCGGCCGTGCGCGACGGCGACGTCGAGGACCTGCTGCACGCGGTGGACGTGGCTGGCGAAGGACGCGACGACGACGCGGCGCGGCGCGCGGGTGAAGACGCCGTCGAGGACGTCGGCGATGTCGCGCTCGTGCGGTGTGAAGCCGGGCACCTCGGCGTTGGTGGAGTCGGTCATGAACAGGTCGACGCCGGCGTCGCCGAGCCGGGCGAACCCGTTGAGGTCGGTGAGCCGGCCGTCCAGCGGCAGCTGGTCCATCTTGAAGTCGCCGGTGTGCAGCACGACGCCGGCCGGGGTGCGGATGGACAGCGCCAGCGCGTCGGGGATGGAGTGGTTGACGGCCAGGAACTCGACCTCGAACGGGCCGAACCGCTCCGACTGCCCCTCCTTGACCTGCAGCTGGTAGGCGTCGATGCGGTGCTCCCGGAGCTTCGCCTCGATCAGCGCGAGGGTCAGCCGGGAGCCGACGACGGGGATGTCCTGCTTCTCGCGCAGCAGGAACGGGACGGCGCCGATGTGGTCCTCGTGCCCGTGCGTCAGCAGGATCGCCTCGACGTCGTCGAGGCGGTCCCGGATGTACTCGAAGTCGGGGAGGATGAGGTCGACGCCGGGCTGGTTGTCCTCGGGGAACAGCACGCCGCAGTCGACGATCAGCAGCCGGCCGCCGTACTCGAACACGGTCATGTTGCGGCCGACCTCGCCGAGCCCGCCGAGCGGGACGACGCGCAGCGCGGCGGGGTCGAGGGACGGCGGCGAGGGGAGTTCCGGGTGCGGATGGCTCATGCGAGCCCCGCCTCGGCGAGGTCGGCGCGCAGTTGCGCGACCTGCTCGTCGGTGGCGGGGATGAGGGGCGAGCGCACCGTGCGGTTGCGGATGACGCCACGCAGCTCGACGGCGGCCTTGGCCATGGTGGCCCCCTGGCCGGAGCCCATGATGCCGCGCACGGCCGGGATGAGCCGGCGGTGCAGTTGCAGCGCGCGCACGAGGTCGCCGGAGTCGAGCGCGCGCACCATGTGGGCGTACTCGGCCGCCGCGACGTGGCCGACGACGCTGACCATGCCGACGGCGCCGTGCGTGAGCAGGGCGAGGTTGAGGGCGTCGTCGCCGGAGTAGTAGGCCAGCCCGGTGCGGGCCATGACCTCGGACGACGCGAAGACGTCGCCCTTGGCGTCCTTGACGGCGACGATGCGGTCGTGCTCGGCCAGCCGGACCAGCGTCTCGGTGGCGATGGGCACGCCGGTGCGGACCGGGATGTCGTAGAGCATGACCGGCAGGTCGGTGGCCGACGCGACGGCGACGAAGTGCTGGTACAGCGCCTCCTGCGGCGGGCGGCTGTAGTACGGCGAGACGACCAGCAGGCCCTGGGCGCCGGCCTTCTGCGCGGCCTGGGCCAGCTCGCTGGTGTGCCGGGTGTCGTAGGTGCCGACGCCGGCGACGACGCGGGCGCGGGAGCCGACGGCCTCGACGACGGCGCGCAGGACGAGGTCCTTCTCGGCGTCGGAGGTGGTGGGGCTCTCGCCCGTGGTGCCGGCGACGACGAGGCCGTCGGCGCCGTCGGCGACGAGCTTCTCCGCCAGGGCGGACGTCCCCTCGAGGTCGAGGCCGCCGTCGTCGAGGAACGGGGTGACCATGGCGACCGACACGCGGCCGAAGGGTGCGGCCCCCGGCGCGCCGGACGTGGCGGCGGCGAGGGTGAAGAGCTCGTCAGGCATGAATGAAGGCTACCGTGATCCGGGCCCGCGGGCCGACTCGCCTCACCGTCCGGCGCTGGTCAGCGCGACGGCCCGGGCGCGGGTCTCGCCGACGAAGGCCAGCACCTCGGCCAGCCGGGGGTCGTCGCGATCGTCGCCGCGGGCGTGCCGCGGCCGGTTGACGAGGAACGCCAGCTCGGTGACGGCGACCTGGTAGGCGCGCACGGCGCCGGCGGCGTCGCGGCCGTACTGCGACTTCATCGCCGCGGTCCAGCGACGCCGGCTGCGCATGGTCGACAGCAGGTCGACCTCGTACCACGGGATCCACCCGGCCTGCACGAACTCGCCCAGCCGGGCGGCGACGACGCGCTGCTCGCGGCGGCGCTGCCAGAGCGCGATGCTGAGCATCGCGGCGAACACCGGCACCATGACCACGACGTAGACGGCGATGAAGCCCTGGCCGTCGTCCCACAGCGCCGAGGCGTTCCACAGCGCGTGCAGCCCGGCCGCCAGCAGGTACCCGACGATCGGCAGCAGCACCCGCGCGGCGACCGAGCGCCGTCCCGCGGCGAGTCCGACGGCGATGCCGATGAAGACGGTGAACAGCGGGTGCGCGAACGGCGAGAAGATGCCGCGCACCACGAACACGCTGTACCCGTCGATGGACGCGGTGTCGAAGGCCCGGCCCAGGTAGAGGATGTTCTCGACGAACGCGAACCCGGCCGCGACCAGCCCCGCGTAGACGATGCCGTCGACCAGCCCGTCCAGCTCGTGGCGCTGCCGCCACAGCAGGCCGACCAGGAAGGCGCCCTTCAGCGCCTCCTCGGCGAACGGCGCCGACACCACCGACGACGTGTACTCGCCGTACGTGACCGCGACCAACGAGTTCACCAGCAGCGCGCCGAGCGTCGCGACGCCGGCACCCCACAGGAACGCCGCCAGCATGGTCCGTCCGGGCTCGGGCTCCCAGCGGTCCAGCCACAGGAACGCGCCGACGACCACGACCACCGGCAGCAGCGCGAACAGCGTGGCGGTGGCGATGGTGGACGGCGCGAGGTCGCCGACCGCGAGCCCGAGCACGACGACGGCGCAGCCGGCCGCCGCGACCAGGCCGAGAATGGGCCAGAGGACGCGGCGGCGCTGCTGCCGGCTCCACGGCTGGTGCGATGCGAGTGCGGTGGTCACGGGGCTGTGACGTCGACGAGCAGCGGGCCGGTTCCGTCGATCCTGACCTCGGCCGGGCTGCCGGCGACGAGATCGGCCTCCAGTTGCCGCGCCTCGTGCGTGGACACGATCCCGACGACGGCCATGCCGGCCGCCCGGGCCGCGGCGATACCGCTGGGCGCGTCCTCGACGACGACGCAGCGGCCGGGCTCGATGCCCAGCCGCTGCGCACCCAGCAGGTACGGCTCCGGATGTGGTTTGCCGCGCAGCACGTCGTCGGCGGTGACGACGACGCCGGGCGGCGTCAGCCCGGCGGCGCGCATGCGGGCGGCGGCGATGACGGCGCTGCCGGACGTGACGACGGCGCGGCGGCCGGCCGGGATGGAGGCCAGCAGCTCGGCCGCGCCGGGCATGGGCCGGACCGTGACGGCGTCCTCGATCTCCATCTCGTCGATGCGGGCCAGCGCGGCGCTGACCATGGGCCCCGGCAGGAGGTCGGCGACGATGTCGGCGGTGGTGCGGCCGTGCGCGTCGGCCAGCCGGGCCGGGTCGACGTCGTACTGACGGCACCAGCGCAGCCAGCAGCGCGCGATGGAGTCGGTCGAGTCGACCAGCGTCCCGTCGAGGTCGAGCAGGATCGCATCGGCTTTCAGCACCACCACGGCAGCGTACCGGGCGCGCGGCCCGGGTCAGGCGTCCCGGCGGTGCTGCACGGCGGCCGCGACGGCCAGCAGCGCGACCGTCCAGGCGGCCATGACCAGCCCGCCGGGCAGCGGGGCGAGCGCGTCGTCGATCGCGATCCGGTCGTCGCCGGCGAGCATCCGCATGCCGGCGAGGTCCGGCAGGTACAGCGCGAGCGGCGTCACCTGGTACAGCAGGAACGCCAGCGACACGACGGTCCCGTTCGCCACCAGCACGATCAGCGGGACGACGGTGCTGCGGGTCAGCGTGGTGATGCCGAGCGCGATGAGCGCGATGAGCACCGCGTAGACGGCGACGCCGAGCCAGCGCCCGGGCTCGGTCTCCCCCGGTCCGCCGCCGGCCGCCCGCGCGGCGACGAACGCTCCCGGCATCGCGACGGCGGAGGCCGCCAGGACCAGCCCCGTCACGACGGCCGACTTCGCCGCCAGCACGACGGCGCGGCGCGGCATGACGGCGAACGTGACGGCGACCGGCCGGCCGGCGCTGTACTCGCTGCCGGCGGTGACGACGCCGAGGACGATCGCGCCGATGGTGAGCAGCGGCGACGCGGCCAGCGCGGCCTCGGCGGCGGAGTCGGTGGCGTCCTGGCTCGCGTTGAGGGCGGCCAGCGCGAGCGGCCCGGCGACCGCGACGGCGAGCGCGATCAGCGTGGCGGGCAGCGTCAGCGCCTTGCGCCACTCGGCCGCGACGGCGTCGGCCAGCAGGCGCGTGACCGGGACGGTGCGGGCGGCGGCGTCCAGCGCGGTCATCGCGCACCGTCCGTGAGGGCGAAGAAGGCGTCCTCCAGCGACGGGTACCCGGCGGTGACCCGGTCCAGCGGGCCGGCCGCCACGACCCGTCCGCCGGCGATCACCACGAGGTCGTCGGCCAGCGAGGCGACCTCGCCCATCAGGTGGCTGGACAGCAGCACGGTCCCGCCGTCGTCGGCGAACGAGCGCAGCAGTCCGCGGATCCACCGGATCCCCTCCGGGTCCAGCCCGTTGACCGGCTCGTCCAGCACCAGCGCCGACGGCGTGCCGAGCAGCGCGGCGGCCAGCCCGAGCCGCTGGCCCATGCCGAGCGACAACCGCCCGGCCCGCACCCGCGCCGCGTCCGCCAGCCCGACCTGCTCCAGCACCTCGCCGACCCGCCGGCGCGGTATCCCGTTGCTGCGCGCCACCCACGCCAGGTGCTGCCGCGCCGGCCGCGACCGGTGCGCCCCGGACCCGTCCAGCACCGACCCCACCACCCGCAGCGGCCGCCGCAGCGCCGCGTACGGGCGCCCGTCCACCAGCGCCGTCCCGGACGTCGGCCGGTCCAGGCCGAGCAGGATCCGCAGGGTCGAGGACTTGCCCGCGCCGTTCGGGCCGAGGAAGGCGGTGACGCGGCCCGGCTCGGCCCGGAACGTCACGCCGGCGAGGACGTCGCGCGAGCCGCGCCGTTTCACCACATCGTCGAAAGTGAGCATGCGCCCATGTCAGCCCAGCGCGGGCGCGTTGTCATCGGGCCACGGTCGCTCGGACCGTGGTCCGATGCCGCGGGGTGGTGGCCTCCCTAGACTCGGACCATGGAGAGCCGCCCGACCTGGAGCTCACGGGCCTGGCCGGTGGCCTGGGCGGCGCTCTTCCTGCTGGTGTCGGGGCTCATGACGATCGGCAACCAGGACCCCGCGACGCAACTGCTGCCGCTGGTCGTCGTCGGTCTCGCGGTGCTGATCGCGGTGTGGGCCGTGCTGCGCACCCGCCGCGAGCGGCGCGCCTACGACGACCGGCTGGCGGCCTGGGCCGGCGAGCGGGCCGCCCAGGCGGAGCGGCTGCGCATCGCCGGCGACCTGCACGACCTCGTCTCGCACGGGCTGGGCCTGATCACCGTCCGCGCCGCGGTCGCCGTCCGGCTCGACGACCCGGGCCAGCAGGCGGCGGCGCTGGCCGACATCGAGGAGGTCAGCCGCGAGACCACCACCGAGCTGCGCCGCATGCTCACCGTCCTGCGCACACCCGACGCCACGGCGGCGCTGCGGCCGGCGGAGTCGCTGGCCGACCTCCCCGGCATCGTCGCGGCGGCCCGCGGCGCCGGCCTCGACGCGTCCCTCGACCTCCCGGAGCTGGACGGCGTCTCGCCGGGCACGCAGCTGACGGTGTGCGCGGTGGTCCGCGAGACGCTGAGCAACACCGCCCGGCACGCCGGGCCGACCCGGGTCCGCGTCGGTGTGCGCCGCGACGGCGGGTCGGTCGTCGTCACGGTGGGCGACGACGGCCCGGCCGCGGGCTGGGAGCCGCGTCCCGGCGCCGGGCACGGGCTGGCCGGCCTGCGGGAACGGGTGACGGCGCTCGGCGGCACGCTCGCGGCGCGCCCGGCCGGCGCCGGGTTCGCCGTCACCGCGTCGTTCCCCGGCCGGGCGGTCCCGTGACCGTCCGGGTGCTGATCGCCGACGACCAGCCGCTGCTCCGGCACAGCCTGGCGCTGCTGCTCGACGCCGCGCCGGACCTCGCCGTCGCCGGGACGGCCGCGACCGGCGCCGAGGCGTCCGCCCTCGCCGCCGACCTGCGCCCCGACGTCGTCCTCATGGACATCCGGATGCCCGGCGGCGACGGCATCGAGGCGACCGCCCGCATCACCGCCGACCCCGGGCTGGCCGGCGTGCACGTCCTCGTGCTGAGCATGTTCGAGCTGGACGAGTACGTGTACGCGGCGCTGCGGGCCGGGGCCAGCGGCTTCCTGCTCAAGGACGCACGGCCGGAGCAGCTGCTGGACGCGATCCGGCGCACGCACGCGGGCGAGTCGCTGTTCGCGCCGAGCATCCTGACCCGGCTGGTCGAGCACTACGTCGGCCGGCCCGCTCGTGCGCCGGCCGCCGGCCTGGACCGGCTGACCGACCGCGAGACCGAGGTGCTGGCGCTGGTCGCGGCCGGGTTGTCCAACGACGAGATCGCGGCCACGCTGACCATCTCGATCAAGACGGTGAAGACGCACATCGGCCACCTGCTGGCCAAGCTGGCCGCCCGCGACCGCGCGCAGCTCGTCATCGCCGCGTACGAGAACGGCCTGGTGGGTCAGGCGTCGTAGTCGACCTCGAGGGTCGGCGTCGTGGGGTGCGACTGGCAGGTCAGGACGTAGCCGGCCGCGATCTCGTCGTCCTCCAGGGCGTAGCGGCGCTCCATGGTGACGGCGCCGTCGAGCACCTTCGCCCGGCAGGTGCCGCAGACACCGCCCTTGCAGGCGAACGGCGCGTCGTTGCGGACCCGGAGCACGGCCTCGAGCACGGTCTCGTCCGGATCGTCGACGGTGACCTCGGTGCGGCGGCCGTCCAGCGACGCGGTGACGGCGCAGGTGACGGCCTGCTGCCGGGCTTCCTCCCGGATCGTCGGCGGCGGGTCGCCGACGTGGTAGAGCTCGGCGTGGACGTGTGCGCGGTCGACGCCGCGGGCCGCCAGCACCCCGCGGGCGGTCGTGATGAGGTCGTACGGGCCGCACAGGTACCAGTCGTCGACGGTGTCCGGCGGCAGCAGGGTGTCGAGCACGCGGCCGAGGCGCTCGCCGTCCAGCCGGCCGGACAGCAGCTCCGTCGACCCGGGCTCGCGGGACAGCACGTGCACCAACTGCAGGCGGCCGGGGTGGCGGTCCTTGAGGTCGGCCAGCTCGTCCAGGAACATCACCGAGGACGACGTCCTGTTGCCGTAGAGCAGCGTGACCCGGCTGTCCGGCTCGGTGTCGAGCGCCGTCGCGACGATCGACAGCACCGGCGTGATGCCGCTGCCGGCCGCGACCAGCGCGTAGTGCTTCGTCTGCTCCGGCGCGAAGGGCGGCGTGAACCGCCCGGCCGGCGTCATGACGTCGACCTCGTCGCCGGCCGCCAGCGTCTCCAGCGCGTGCGACGAGAACGCGCCGCCGGGGATGCGCTTCACCGCGATGCGCAGCACGCCCGACCCGGCCGGCGAGCAGATGGAGTAGCTGCGCCGCACGCCGTCACCGCCGGGCAGGGCGACGTTGACGTGCTGGCCGGCGTCGAACTCGTAGTCGGCGGCCAGCTCGGCCGGCACGGCGAACGTGACCGCGACGGCGTCGTCGGTCAGGCGGTCGACGGCGGCGACGCGCAGCCGGTGGGTGACGGAGTGCCGTCGCCGCTCGCGCGGCGCCGCGGTGGTCGTCGTCATAGCGCCTTCACGTGGTCGAACGGCTCTTGGCAGGCCCGGCAGACCCAGAGCGCCTTGCACGCCGTCGAGCCGAACCGGGCCAGCTCGCGGGTGTCCGGGGAGCCGCAGTGCGGGCAGCGGACCGAGAGGGTGAGCGTCGTGACGGTGCCGTGCGCGGGCCCGGGCGGCGCGATGCCGTGTTCTTCCAGGGCGGCGCGGCCGTCGGGGGTGATCCAGTCCGTCGTCCAGGCCGGAGCCAGCACCGTCCGCACCTCGACGTCGTCCACCCCGTTCCTCGCCAGCGCGGCGGCGATGTCGGCGCGGATGGCGTCCATCGCCGGGCAGCCGGAGTACGTCGGCGTGATGTCGACGGTGACAGCGCCGGTGTCGTCGACCCGGACGTCGCGCAGGATGCCGAGCTGCTCGATGGTCACGACCGGCAGCTCCGGGTCCTGGACGGCGGCGACGATCTCGCGGACGGCGCTCACCACGTCACCCCCGGGTGCGAGCGGTGCAGGTGCTGCAGCTCGGCGAGCAGGTAGCCGAGGTGCTCGGTGTGCAGGCCGTCCCGTCCGCCGCCTCGTCGTGTGGCCGGCTCGGGCACGGCCAGGCCGGCCTCGGCCAGCACGCCGTGCACGTACGCCGTCCACGGCTCGCGCAGCGCCGCGGGGTCGACGCCGGCGCCGTCGAACGGCTCGAACAGCTCGTCGACGTAGGGCCAGACCGTCTCGAGGCCGGCGACCATGCGGCCGCGGCTCTCGTCCGTCCCGTCGCCGAGGCGGAGCACCCACTGGGTGGCGTGGTCGCGGTGGTAGCGGACCTCCTTCACCGCCTTCCCCGCGATGGCGGCCAGCGTGTCGTCGGCGCCGGCGCGCAGGCGGTCGTACAGCTCGTACTGGTAGGCGGCGAAGACCAGCTGGCGGGCCATCGTCACCGCGAAGTCGCCGTTCGGCAGCTCGACCAGCAGCAGGTTGCGGAACTCGCGGTCGTCGCGCCAGTACGCGAGCGCGTCCTCGTCGCGGCCCCGTCCCTCCAGCTCGCCCGCGTACGTCAGCAGGGTGCGGGCCTGGCCGAGCAGGTCGAGCGCGATGTTCGCCAGCGCGACGTCCTCCTCCAGCTCCGGCGCGCGGGCCACCCACTCCCCCAGCCGCTGCGCCAGGACCAGGGCGTCGTCGCCGAGCGCCAGGGCGTACCGCTCGCTCACAGGTGCTTCGCCTCCGCCGGCACCTCGTAGAACGTCGGGTGCCGGTAGACCTTGTCGGCGGCGGGGTCGAAGAACGCGTCCTTCTCGTCCGGGCTGCTCGCCGTGATCTGGTCGGACGGCACCACCCAGATCGAGACGCCCTCGCCGCGCCGCGTGTAGACGTCGCGGGCGTTGCGCACCGCCATGGCGGCGTCGGGCGCGTGCAGGCTGCCGACGTGGTTGTGCGACAGGCCGCGCCTGGCCCGGACGAAGACCTCCCAGAGTGGCCATTCGGCGGTCATGCTGCCTTCTCCTGTCGCTTGCGCGCGTAGGCCGCGGCGGCCTCGCGCACCCAGGCTCCGTCCTCGTGCGCGGCGACCCGGTGCCGCAGCCGCTGCTCGTTGCACGGGCCGTCGCCCTTGATGACGCGGAACAGCTCGTCGTAGTCGGGCTGGGTGAAGTCGTAGTGGCCGCGCTCGTCGTTCCAGCGCAGGCCGGGGTCGGGGATGGTCAGCCCCAGCACCTCGGACTGCGGCACCGTCATGTCGACGAAGCGCTGCCGCAGCTCGTCGTTGCTGAACCGCTTGATGCCCCAGCGCATCGACTGCTCTGTGTGGCCGCCGGACGCCTGCTCGCCGGTGTCGGGCGGGCCGAACATGGCCAGGCTCGGGTACCACCACCGGTCCAGCGCGTCCTGGGCCATCGCCTTCTGTGCCTCGGTGCCGCGGGTGAGCGTCAGCAGCGACTCGAAGCCCTGCCGCTGGTGGAAGGACTCCTCCTTGCAGATGCGGACCATCGCCCGGGCGTACGGGCCGTACGAGCAGCGCGTCAGCGGCACCTGGTTCGTGATCGCCGCCCCGTCGACCAGCCAGCCGATCGCGCCCACGTCCGCCCACGTCAACGTCGGGTAGTTGAAGATCGAGGAGTACTTCTGCCGCTTCGTGTGCAGCTTGTCCAGCAGCTGGTCGCGGCTCGTGCCGAGCGTCTCGGCCGCCGCGTACAGGTACAGGCCGTGGCCGGCCTCGTCCTGCACCTTGGCCAGCAGGATCGCCTTGCGGCGCAAGCTCGGCGCTCGGCTGATCCAGTTGCCCTCCGGCTGCATGCCGATGATCTCGGAGTGCGCGTGCTGCGCGATCTGCCGGACCAGCGACTTCCGGTACGCCTCGGGCATGTCGTCGCGCGGTTCGATGCGCCCGTCGGAGTCGACGATCGCGTAGAACGCCGCCTCGCGGTCGGCGGTGTGACCGGCCGGGTCGCCGGTGCGCTGGTCGGTGGGCGCCATGGTTCCAGGCTAGGCGTGGATGTGACACCTGTCCAGCATTGCTGCTGTGTTTGTGTAACACCATTGACGCGTCACAGTGGGGTGGGGTTGCCTCCTCGGCCGCTCAGGTGGCGGTGGTTCGCGACGTAGCCGCGGCGTGGGCGGCCGCCAGCCGGTCGATGCCGAGGCCACTGATCAGCAGGCGCTCCTTCTTGTTGCTGAGCAGTTCCCGGCTCCAGCCCGTGAACCCGCCGTCGCCGACCTCGGCCCACTCGCCGTCCAGCCTGGCCATGACCTTGAAGCAGAGGCCCTCGTAGTAGCCGCGACCGCTCGGCCGGCCCGGGTCCAGCGCCGCCCGCACCGGAACGCCGGCCGCCGCTCCGTCGGGCCGGCCGCCGAGCGCCGCCACGATCGCGTCGGCGACCGGCGCGAACCGCGGCTCCAGCACCGTCAGCCGCACCTCCACCTCCTCCGCACCGAGCCGCGGCAACGCCCCCGCGACGACGGCCAGTTGCTCGGCCAGCGCGGCCCGCTCGAACCCCAGCCCGCCGATATCGCGACCCGCCGTCACCTGGGCGAACAGCGAGAAGTGCGCGAACATCGCCGGCCCGGCGACGTACTGGGCGCGCACGACGCGCTGGATCGCCGCCAGCCGCACCACCCCCGCCAACGGCCCGCCTCCCGGCCCGCTGCCGGCGCCGGCAACGTCCGCCCGCTGCAGGTCCTGCCGCCGGACAGCCGCCTCGAGCGCCAGCCCGTTGGTCGGGTCGGCCGCGACGTCCGTCCCGCGGACCGTCGACACCACCTTGTTCTGGTCGACCGTCGCCAGCACGGAGTGCGTGCCGAGCGGCGCCAGCGGGGCGGGCGTGACCACCTCGACCGACTCGGGCCGCGCCGCCAGCGCGTCCAGCAGCACGTCCTCCACCCGGCGCAACGCGGCGAACGGCAGCGGCGCCGGCGCGGTGAACCGGTCGCGCCGATACCGTTCCAGCACCGTCGCCGGCGACAGCGCGGCCGCCCGCCGCCGCATGAGCTCGAGCTGCAGCGTCGTCAGGTCCGATCCGGGCAACGCCACCAGCGCCTCGAACACGCTCGCGCCGCCGGCCCGCCGCACGACGCGGTCGAGCGCCGCGCGCGATCCGGTCTGCGTCATCCCCCATGCCTAACGGGCGCCGGCCGCGACGGTCCACCGGTTTTCTCAGCGCCCATCCCATCGTCACGCAGCGTGACGGCCGTCACGGATGGCACCCGAGTGGTCCCGCCCCTGGTCACCGCGCCGCGCACACACCGTCGACCCACCTGACCAGCACTGATCGGTGAACTCACCCGGTTAGGCCCGACTTCGGCGGATTCGGCCGATCGCCAGACGATGCCGTCCGCCTTCTGAGATCATTCGTGACGGTGCGTCATTTTCACGGCACGATGATCATGTTCAGGGCGATTTGCCGGAAATGTCCGCATCTGGATGCCGGTACCCGCCACCTGTGACGCGACAGCGGAGGAGCTGACCCTGTGACGACCGATGGGACGCACCACCATCCGGGCCTTCCAGACGTTCCGATCCACTCCGTCGACCTCAGCGAAGCCGAGGCGTTCTTCCGGCAGCACGCGGCCGAGAACCCGCACGCCCCCGATCCCGACGAGCGGTTCAGCGAGGCGCTGGTCGAGTTCGGCCGCCGCGGCGCGTTCAGCCACACCAGCGAGGAGCTCGAGTTCGGCGCCCAGGTGGCCTGGCGCAACGCCAACCGTTGCATCGGCCGGCTCTACTGGCGCAGCCTGATCGTCCGCGACCGCCGCAACGTCCGCACCGCCGACGGCGTCGCGGCCGAGTGCGTCGAACACCTGCGCGTCGCCACGAACGGCGGGCGCATCCGGCCGGTCCTGACGCTGTTCGCGCCCGATCAGCCCGGCCGGCCGGCGCCGCGGCTGCACAACGCCCAGCTGATCCGGTACGCGGGCTACCAGGGCCTCGACTCCGTCATCGGCGACCCCGCGCAGACCGAGTTCACCCGCTGGGCCGAGAGCCTGGGCTGGTCGGGCAAGGGCACCGACTTCGACGTGCTCCCGCTGGCCATCGAGACCCCCGAGGACGGCGTCCGGCTGTTCGACATCCCCGGCGACGCCGTCCTCGAGGTACCTCTCACGCACCCGGAGTTCCCCTGGTTCGCCGAGCTCGACCTCCGGTGGCACGCCGTCCCGGCGATCTCGTCGATGCCGCTGCGCATCGGCGGCATCACCTACCGGACGGCGCCGTTCAACGGCTGGTACATGGGGACCGAGATCGGCTCGCGCAACCTCGTCGACGCCGACCGGTACGACCGCATGACACAGGTCGGCCGGCTGCTCGGGCTGAACGTCGACGACGTGCGGACGCTGTGGAAGGACCGCGTCCTCGTCGAGATCAACCGCGCGGTGCTGCACTCGTTCGACGCCGCCGGGGTGAAGATCGCCGACCACCACCACGAATCCGAGCTGTTCATGCGGTTCGTCGCCAAGGAGGAGCGGGCCGGACGCACCCCGCACGCCGAGTGGTCGTGGGTCGTCCCGCCGATGTCCGGCACCACGTCGCCCGTCTACCACCGCTACTACGACGACTCCACGGCGCTGCCCGGTTTCCTGCCCAGCCCCGGCTGGACGCCACCGCAGGACGGCGACGCGCCGGCCGGTTGCCCCCACCACGCGCAGACCGGCGCGTAGCCGGGTCGTATCGTAGGCGGGGTGTCCGAGCAGCCCGTAGCCGATCGTTCCGTCCGTCTCGCCTGGGCCGCCGACACCGACGCCATCGGCGCCGTGCAGGCCCGGGCGTGGACGGCGTCCTACGCCCCCCTGTTGCCGGCGGCCCTGCTGGCCGACGTCGACGCCCCGACGTTCGCGGCCGCGTGGCGCGAGGCCGTCACCCGCCCGCCGTCCGCGCGCCACCGGGTGCTCGTCGCGCTCGAGGCCGGCCGGGTGGTCGGGTTCGCCGCCACGGCGCCGTCCGAGGACCCCGACACCCAGCCCGGCGACGGCGAGGTGGTCGCGTTCCACGTCGACCCCGCCGCACTCGGCGAGGGGCACGGTTCCCGGCTGCTGGCCGCGGTCGCCGACACCCTGCGCGCCGACGGCTTCACCCGCGCGCGCATCTGGCTGGTCGTCGGCGACGACGCCCTGCGCGGGTTCCTCGAACCGGCCGGTTGGGCGCCCGACACCGCGCACCGCACACTCGACCTCACCGGCGACGGCACGGCCACGCTGCGACAGGTGCGGCTGCACACGTCGCTCGCGGAGGACGAGTCGTGACGTTCGCCGGCATCCCGGTCGAGGCGCTCGACTTCTACGAGGACCTCGAGAACGACAACACCAAGTCGTTCTGGGCCGCGCACAAGCACGTCTACGAGCAGTCGGTCCGCGATCCCATGCGCGCCCTCGCCGACGAACTGTCCCCCGAGTTCGGTGACGTCCGGTTCTTCCGCCCGTACCGCGACGTCCGGTTCGCCGCCGACAAATCGCCGTACAAGACCCACCAGGGCGTCGTGGTCGGCGGCCACTACGTGCACGTCGGCGCGCCCGGCCTGTTCATCGCCGTCGGCTACTACCAGATGGCGCCCGACCAGATCGCCCGCTACCGCGTCGCCGTCGACGACGACCGGCGGGGCTCGGCGCTCGTCGACATCGTCGAGTCCGTCCGCGACGCGGGGTACGTCGTCGACGGCGAGGCGCTGAAGACCCGCCCGCGCGGCTACGACGCCGACCACCCACGCATCGACTTGCTGCGGCAGAAGGCGCTGGTCGGCTGGACCGACGCCGGCGCACCCGACTGGCTGCACACGCCGTCGGCGGCGGCCCGGGTCGCCGCGGCGTGGCGCGAGCTGGCGCCGCTGAAGGGGTGGCTCGACGACCATGTCGGGCCGTCCGACCAGCCGCGCCGCTGAGGCCGTCCGTCCCGGCGGGCGCGGTGGAGCGGCCGCCGAGGCGCCGTCCGTCCCGCCGCCGGGGCGCCGTCGTCCGTCAGCCGCCGGCCGTCGCGTCGAGGTAGGCGCGGCCGCGCGGCGAGATGCGGTAGCCGATCGGGAAGCTCTGCGTCAGCCCGAGGTTCTTCAGCTTGCGCACGTCGAGCTTGAACGGCGCGCGCTCGCGGCCGACCAGCTCGGCAAGGTCGCCCGCGCGGCGTTCGGGATGCTGGTCGATCAGCCGGAGCGTCTCGCGGGTCCACGCGCCGTAGGACGACGCGCGGTCGAGGCGGTCGAGCCGCTTGGTGATCTCCGCGATCTCGGCCGGTTCGAGGTCGCCGCCGGCGGCCAGCTCGGTCCGCGGATCGGCGTCGGTGGCGGGCCGGAACTCGACGCGGTACGTCGGGTTGGCGGGGTCGCCGGGGAGGTCGGCCAGCAGGCTGGCGGCGTCCGGATGGCCGGCGGAGCGGGCGTCGTCGTCGCTGATGGCGGCGGGGTCGACGACGGTGACCGCGGTGACCTCGATGCGGCCGGCCGGCGTACGGTACGGGCGGCCGGGCAGCACCTGCTGGCGGGCCCAGCGCCGGAACGCCAGCGTCACCGTGCCGTCGGCGATGCCCGCCCAGAAACGCTTCTGGAACAGCACCGCATCAGCGTAGCGGTATCGCGATGCGGAATCGGTTCATCACTGTCGGTGCGTTTCAGTACTGTCTGCCCGCATGAGTGACGAATCGCGCTCCGCGATCCGGCGCGACGCCGCCGGCATCGCCGCGTACGCCGCGGCGTTCGGCGCCTCCTTCGGCGCCGTCTCCGTCGCGTCCGGCCTCACCGTGTGGCAGACGATGGTGCTGAGCCTGGTGATGTTCAGCGGCGCGTCGCAGTTCGCGCTGGTCGGCGTCATCGGCGCCGGCGGTGCGGGTCTGGCGGCCGTGCCGACGGCGCTGCTGCTCGGCGTGCGGAACGCGTTCTACGGGGTGCCGCTGACGCGGATCCTCGGCCGGCGGTCGCTGGCCGGGCCGCGCCGGCTGGCGACGGCGCACCTGGTCATCGACGAGACGACGGCGATGGCGGTCGGGCGCGACGGGCGGGCGGCGCAGCGGTACGCGTTCTGGATCACTGGCGTGCTGCTGTTCCTGCTGTGGAACGCCGGCTCACTGGTGGGTGCGGTGGGTGGGTCGGCGATCGGTGAGCCGGAGACGCTCGGGCTGGACGCCATGATCCCGGCCGCGTTCCTGGCGCTGCTGTGGCCGCGGCTGCGTTCTGCTGAAGGACGGTGGGTCGCGGCCGGCGGGGCGTTGGTGGCGACGGCGTTGATCCCGCTGGTCCCGGCCGGCGTGCCCGTGCTCGCGGCCGCGCCGATCGCCGTCGTGGCCGGCCTGCTGCCGCGGCGTGGCCAGGAGGCGGCGCGATGACGGGGGTCTGGGTCGCGGTGATCGTCGCCTCGGTCGGCTGCTACGCGCTCAAACTGGCGGGCGTGTCGCTGCCCTCGTCGATCCTGGAGCGCGACGACGTGCAGCGGGTGGCGACGCTGCTGCCGGTCGCGATGCTGGCCGGCCTCGTGGCCGTCGAGCTGTTCGATGCCGGCGGCTCGCTCGGCCTCGACCTGCGCCTCCTCGCCGGCGTCGCCGCCGGTGTCGTCGCCCTGTTCCTGCGCCAGTCCTTCCTCGTCGTCATCATCGTCGCCGCCGCGGTGACGGCGCTCCTACGCGCCCTCACCTGACCCGACGGGGGCGGCGCCGCGACCGCGCCGCCCCGCACGCTCCGCGGCCCGGCCCCCGGCGCGCTCTCCGCGGCCCGCCCCCGGCTGCCCCCGTCCGCCGTCACGGCACCGGGCTCCCGGCCCGCGCCCTCCGCCGTCACGGCACTGCGCTCCCGGCCCGCGCCCTCCGCCGTCACGGCGGCGCACTGCCGGCCGGCATCGTCCGCCGTCACGACACCGTCCACCGCCCCACCGGCACCGCGCTCCCGTCCCGCACCCTCCGCCATCACGGCGGCGCACTGCCGGCCGGCACCGTCCACCGCCCCACCGGCACAGCACCCGTCCGCGGTCCGTCGTGTACCGCGCTGCCCGAGCCGGGTCCCCGCTGGCCGCTCGTTCTCGTCAGTTCCTCGGCCAGCGCATGGGCAGCAGCACGCCGGCGCTGCCGCCGCCGCGGCGGACCGGCTCCGCGACCGCCTGCAGCCGATGGCGTCCGAGGAACTCGATCCCCGTCGCGGCGCCGATCTCAGCCGTCGCCGCGAGCGAGTGCCCGTAGTCATCACGCAGGAGGGCGCCGAGCGGACCGGTCGCGATGGCGTTCTCGGCCGAGGTGTTCACGGCGTTGGGCTGGAACAGTCGCGGAGCGGCGAGCGCGCCGGGCAGGTCCATGCCGAGGTCGATGCGGTTGACCAGCGTCTGCAGCACCGTCCCGATGATCGTCGCG
This sequence comes from Jiangella alba, assembly GCF_900106035.1. GTDB lineage: Bacteria > Actinomycetota > Actinomycetes > Jiangellales > Jiangellaceae > Jiangella > Jiangella alba. The sequence continues at coordinate 38,976 of NZ_FNUC01000002.1, read as the reverse complement.
CCGCCGGGGCTGCCGACCGCCAGCAGCGGTTCGCCGTCCTCGTCGAGCACGATCGTCGGCGCCATGGACGAGCGCGGCCGCTTGTCCGGGCCGGGCAGGTTCGGGTCGGGCGCGCTGCCCTGCGTCGGCGCGAAGTTGAAGTCGGTCAGCTCGTTGTTGAGCAGGAAGCCGCGGCCGGGGACGGCGATGCCGCTGCCGCCGGTCTGCTCGATCGTCAACGTGTACGCGACGACGTTGCCCCAGCGGTCGGCCGTGGTCAGGTGCGTGGTGGACCCCTCGTCGGGCACGCTGACCGGGTCGGCAGCTGACGCGCAGCCGTCGCCGTAGTCGCCGTCCGGCACGCCCGGCGCGACCGGCTTCGGCGCCGCCGCGTCGGCGTCGAGCAGGCAGGCGCGCTCGTCGGCGAACTCCTGCGACAGCAACTCGTCGAGCGGCACGTCGATGACGTCGGGGTCGCCGACGTAGCGGTTGCGGTCGGCGAACGCGAGCGCCGTCGCCTCGAGGTAGTGGTGCAGCGCCTGCGCCTCGTCCATGCCGCCGAGGTCGAAGTTCTTGAGGATGTTCAGCGCCTCGCCGACGGTCGATCCGCCGGACGACGGCGGCGGCATGCCGTAGACCTGCAGGCCGCGGTAGTCGACGACGGTCGGTTCGCGCTCGATCACCTCGTAGCCGGCCAGGTCGTCCGCCGTCAGGTCTCCGGGGCGGACGACGCGCGTGGCGCCGTCGCGGACCGGCGGGTCCTGGACGGTGGCCGCGATCTCGCCGGCGATCGGGCCCTCGTAGAACACGTCGATGCCGTCGCGGGCGATCTGCCGGTAGGTGTCGGCGAGGTCGGGGTTGGGCAGGACGGTGCCGACGGCGGGCGGCACGCCGGCCGGCAGGTACAGCTCGGCCGTCGCCGGGAAGTCGGCGAAGATCGCCACGTTCGCCGCGACCTGCGACCGGAACGTCTCGTCGACCACGAACCCGTCCTCGGCCAGGTCGATGGCGGGGCGCAGGTTGCGGGCGAGGTCGAAGCGGCCCCAGCGGTCCAGCGCCTCGGCCCAGGTGGCCAGCGTGCCCGGCGTCCCGACCGACAGCCCGCTCACCCGCGCGTCGGCGAACGCCAGCGGAGCGCCCGTCGCGGGGTCGATGAACCGATCCTCGGTGGCCGTCGCCGGCGCGCTCTCGCGCCCGTCGAGCGTGCTGACCTCGCCGGACCTGGCGTCGTAGTACACGAAGAACCCGCCGCCGCCGATGCCCGCGGAGAACGGCTCGCTGACGCCCAGCGCCGCGGCCGCCGCCACCGCCGCGTCGGCCGCCGTCCCGCCCCGGCGCAGCGCCTGCAACCCGGCCGCCGTCGCATCGGCGTCGACGGTCGCGACAGCGCCGCCATACCCCGTCGCCGTCGGCTGCTTCTCTGGCTGCGACGGGCGCCCCTGGGACGCCCCGGCCTGTTCGGGCAGCCCCGCCCGCCCGGGCTGCCCTACTGCGTCGACCTGCCCGCCGCGCTCAGTCTGCCCAGCCGGTTCCGCCGGCCCGGAACGCTCGGCCTCGGCCGCTTCCGCGGGGGCGAGGAGACCGGCCCCTGCCGCCGCGATCGCCCCGGCCAGCACCGCGGCCGTCGTCCGTCTACTCCGCTGCACACCCATCACCCGGCTCCCTCGGCTCTCACCCCGTCCGCCTACCTTGCCGGGTTTCGATCACCGTGAGAAGAGGGTCGTCACCATCAGTCGTCCAGCCGGTCACATCTCCGGCCGCGACGCCCCTTCCCCGCGACCGACCACCACCGACCGGCAGCCACCCGCCGCCGAGTCCGCACGACTGGCACCGCCAGCGCCACCAGCGAGTCCCGCCGCGTCGCTCTTGCCCGGGACCGACCACGACCGCCCGGCGCCGCTTGCCACACCACGAATCGCGCCGCGCCCGCAGCCACCCCCGTCGTCGTCGCTCGACCGACTGGCACCGCCGGCGACACCACGAACGGGCCGCGCCGGCAGCCCCGTCGCCGAAGGCCGCTCGTCCGCCGGGACACAACCGCGAGCCCGACCAGCCAACCGCCAGCAGCCAATCGCCCAGCAGCCAGCAGCGGACGGCAAGCGGCCAGCGGCCAGTGAGCCCGTCGTCACCCGTGCAGGGCGACCGCCCGCCGGGCGGCCTCACGTGCGCGCGACCGATCACCGGCGTCGTCGTAGGCGAGAGCCAACCGGAACCAGACGCGCCAGTTCTCCGGATCGGCCTCGGCCTCGGATCGCCGTCGTTCGAACAACTCGTCGGCCGCAGCCCGCTCGGCTCGTCCGCTCGGCCTGCGCGGCAGGTCGTCGACCGGCAGACCGCCCTCGCTCTCGAGCTCGCGCGCCAGCGTCTGCATCCGCAGCCCGAACCGCACCGACCGCCAGAGCACCCACGCGCCGACCACCGCGATCACGACGACCGCCACGCCGATACCCACGCCGGCCGCCGTCCCGGAGCCGACCAGCAGCAGGCCCCGCCACAGCACCAGCACGAGCAGTGCGCCGACCAGGACCGCCATGCCGCCGGCCCAGACGCGGTCGCGCCGTTCGCCCCTCACAGGTCGAGGATCTCCTCGAGTCCGACCGTCAGCCCAGGCCGGTCGACGACACCGCGCACGCCGGCCAGCACGCCCGGCATGAACGACGCGCGGTCGAAGGAGTCGTGCCGGATCGTCAGCGTCTCTCCGGGCGACCCGAGCAGCACCTCCTCGTGCGCGACCAGACCACGCAGCCGGACCGCATGCACCGGCACGCCCTCGACCCGAGCACCACGGGCGCCGTCGAGCCCGCTCGCCGTCGCGTCGGGCGCCGACGGGACGTCCGCCGCCCGGCGGGCCTCGGCGATCATCTCGGCCGTCCGGATCGCCGTCCCGCTGGGCGCGTCGACCTTGTCGGGGTGGTGCAGCTCGATCACCTCGACCGACTCGTAGAACCGGGCCGCCTGTGCGGCGAACCGCATCGTCAGCACCGCTCCGATCGCGAAGTTCGGCGCGATGAGCACACCTACTTTCGGCTGCACGGCCAGCGCCGCCCGGACCTGGCCCAGCGACTCGTCGGTCCATCCGGTCGTGCCGACCACCGCGTGCACGCCCTGCTCCACGCAGTGCAGCACGTTGGCCAGCGACGCGCCCGGCACGGTGAACTCCACCGCGACGTCGGCACCGCCCAGGTCGCCGAGGTCGTCGCCCACGTCGAACCGTCCGGCCAGCTCCAGACCGTCGGCGTGCTCGACCGCGTCGACCACCTGCTGACCCATCCGACCGGCCGCGCCGATCACCGCCACCCGCAACGTCATGGGCACAGTCTCTCGTACGTCGGTGATCACCTCCCGCCCTGGTCCGCCGTCACTACTCGCCGCGTCATCGCACCGGCTCCGCGCTCACCGATTCCGCGGCGGCGAGGGAGAGGAAGCGCTCCCGGTCGAGCCCGTTGCTCGCATCGGCCAGCGCCCGCCACATCACCGCGTACGTCGGGCCCACCAGCCGTCGCCGTACCTCGGCCTCGACCGGCGGATGGGCCAGCGCCTCGGCCGCGCGGAAGGCGTAGGCCGGAGTGGAGGTCTGGTCGACCGCGTACATCGCCACGAGCGACTGCACCTCCGCGAATCGCTCGGCCTCCAGTCGATCGAGGCCCTGTTCCATCAGCATCCGCACACCGGCGGCCGGCTCGCCGTCGCACTCCGGAGGCGCCTGCAGATACCTGAAGCCGGACCGGATCGCCGCGCCGAGTGCGATGCAGCGTTCGGACAAGTGCGGCTCTGTCGCGGCTAGCTGGGCCAGTTGCTCGGCCGCGGCCACGTCGATGACGATGGGCGGGTCGGCGAAGACCGCCGCGGGCACACCGGGGACCCGGAGGATGCGCCCGTAGAGAAGCGCATCGGGCGGCAGGCCCACCGACTCGCCCAGGTGCCGGACGACCTGCCACTCCTCCGTCTCACGATCGCGGACACGCAACTCGACCCCGGTGACGTCGCCCACCTCGTAGGCCCGCGCGGACGTGCTCGTCCAATCCCGGCCGCCACCGCCACGGTGGTCGAGACCCGGCGCGACCCGGACCAGGAACAGCTCGAGCATGAGTTCGTCGAACAGCAGGACGTTCGCGGCGGTGCGCGCGATGGCGATGTGCTCGGCCGCCGCATGCCACGAATGGTCGGCGACGTCGGGCACGAGAGTGACCTGTGCTCCGGCGCAGACCTCGCGCTCGACCTTCGCGGCGAGCGGGCTTGGGATGACGCCGGCCCACCGCTGCGCCGCGGCCACGGCGAACCTGGCCCACTGCCAGCCCTCGGCGCGGTCGCCCAGTGTCACCAGCTCGGCGAGCTGATTCGCCCACGAACTGCCGAACCGATGAGGTGTTCGCACCAGGCACGCAAGGGCGTGGCCGATGTCGCCGTCCTGCTCGGCCAGCATCGCCTCCACGACCAGTTCGCGGTCGCGTGGTTTGAATCGGATCTCGCCGCCGGCCTCGGGCCTGCGGATGGCTCGCCGCTTGTCGCGGCGCTTGTGTGCGCGTGTCTTGGTCATGCCTCGACCCTGCTCCGCTGGGCCGGCCGGCTCAACGGCGATTCGCCGGAATGTGGACAACTCCCTGGATCCGACGAGCCTGTGGACAGACGCAGCCGACGGACCGCTGGGCAAGCGGTCGGAACAGTCGGGCAACCGTTGTGATCTGCGTACACGGCGTTCGGGCAAGTTTCCGGGCAAGTGCCGTTCGTGAGCGTGGAGGCGTCCCACCCCGGAGGGAGCCACCGTGTCCGCAGCCATCACTGCCCCAGCGCCCGCGAGGGTCCGCCGCGGGCATGCCAGCCATGCCAACGGCGACGCGTCGACGGCCGAGGTCGGTTGCGACGACGCCCGAACCGAGGCCGAGCGCGACGGTGCCCAGAGCAGAGCCGGCTATGACCGCGTCCACGTCGGCCGCGGCGGGCTCGATGCCCTCGCAGGAAGCGTGCGGCAGGACCCCAGCTCTGGGCGGGCGAAGGGTCCGGCGCGGCGCAGCGACGACAGCCTGATCGGGCAACTGAACGCCGAATGGCTGCGGTTGTGCGCCGCCCCGGCCTCCGACTCGGCGGTCGCGCGTTGGCGGCTGGCCGGGGTCCGGTCGCTGGGCGACCTCGAGGCGGCGGTTCGCCGCGATGCCGACGGCGTGCTGCTGCCGTTGTTGCGGCTCGGGCAGGGCGGGGACCAGCTCGCGCTGAGGTCGGTGTTCCAGCTCATGCTCGGGAAGGCGGTCCGCATCGCCGCGACGCACGCCGGGCGCGACTCGCGGGCCAACCTCGAGCAGGCCGCTGTGACGGCGCTGTGGACGGTGATCGCGGGGTATCCGGTCGAGCGGCGGCCGGTGAAGGTGGCGGCGAACATCGCCATGGACACGCTGCGCCTCACGGTGAACGAGCTCGCACACCAGCGGCACGAGACGCCGTCGAGCCATGAGAATCTGCACTCGGCCGAAGGCGATCCGGCACCGTCCGACCGAGCCCGGGTGGGCGGACCGGCGGACCTGGAACTGCTCGACCTGCTCGCCTGGGCGGTCGGCAACGGAACGGTCAGCCGGGAGGACGCGACGCTGCTGGTCGACATCTACGCGCCCGGTCCCGGCCAGGCGGGCGGTAGCGCGGCGGCCGGCCGGCACGGCATCAGCTGGGCCGCCGCCCGTCAACGCGCCAGCCGGGCGACTCGGCGCATCGCCGAGGCCGTTCGCGCGGACGGCACCTGAGGCCAGCTGCGCCTTCGGCGGCCACCACAACGCCTCGGCGGCCGGGGTCCGCACGGGCGGGCGGCGGGGCAACGTGGAGTCAGGCGGCCGCAGGGAGGGGCGGACGAGGGGGCACGACGACGGATGGCGAAGGGTCATCGCGGCGCCCGTGAGGCGGCGGGGTGGCGGAAGCGGCGGGACCGCAGGGTCAGGCGGTCGTGGGTATGGGTGGCCGAGGAGCACGACGACGGATGGCGAGGGCCATCGCGGCGGCCATGGCGCACAGGGCTCCGGCGCCGATCCAGGCCAGGTCGTAGCTGCCGTAGGCGTCGCGCGTCAGGCCGGCGCCGAACGCGACCAGCGCAGCGCCGATCTGATGCGACGCCAGGACCCAGCCGAAGACGATCGGGCCGGAGGCGCCGAAGTGCTCACGGCACAACGCGATCGTCGGCGGGACGGTCGCGACCCAGTCGAGGCCGTAGAAGACGATGAAGAACAGCATCGGCGGATGCACCTCGCCGGCCAGCAGCAGCGGCAGCACCATCAGCGACACCCCGCGCAGCGCGTAGTACACGCCGAGCAGCAACCGCGGATCGAACCGGTCCGTCAGCCAGCCGGAGGCGACGGTGCCGATGAGGTCGAAGATGCCGATGACCGCGAGCAATCCCGCCGCCGTCGTGACCGGCATGCCGTGATCGTGCGCGGCGGGGACGAAGTGCGTGCCGACGAGGCCGTTCGTCGACGCGCCGCAGATGGCGAAGGTGCCCGCCAGCAGCCAGAACGCCTTGGTGCGGGCGGCCGTGGTCAGGGCGGTGATCGCCCGGCGGCCCGCTCCTGACGCCGGCGAGGCCGAGGACGGAGCGACGGGCGACGCGGCTGGGGTGAGCGGGGCGGCCGAGGTGGGGGTTGCGGGAGTAGTGAGGTCGGGCGCGGCGGGGGTGAGCGGGGCGGCCGAGGCGCGAGTTGCGGGAGTAGTGGGATCGGGCGCGGCTGGGGTGGCCGAAGCAGACGTGGCGGGGGTGGCCGAGGCAGACGCGGCGCCCACGTCAGAACCCGGCTCAGGCGCGCCGTACGGGAGTAGCCCGACGTCGGAGGGGTGGTCGCGGAGGAGGAACCAGATCAGCGGCACCGCAGCCAGCGCCACTCCGCTGACCAGCAGCGAAGCGGGCCGCCAACCGTGGTCGGACACGAGGACGGCCAGCAGCGGCAGGAAGACGAGCTGCCCGGTGGCGGTCCCGGCGGTGAGGATGCCGGACACCAGCCCACGCCGCGCCACGAACCACCGGTCCGTGACGGTGGCGACGAACGCCAGCGCCATCGAGCCGGTCCCGAGCCCGACCAGCAGACCCCAGCAGAGCACCAGCTGCCAGCTCGCCGTCATGAAGACCGTCAGCCCGCTCCCCACCGACACCAGCGTCAACGCGCAGGCCACGACCCGGCGCATGCCGAACCGCTCCATCAGCGCGGCCGCGAACGGCGACGTCAGGCCGTAGAGCATGATGTTGACGGAGATCGCGAACGAGATGGTGCCGTGCGACCAGCCGAACTCGTCGCGGAACGGCTCGATCATGACGCTCGGCGTCGCCCGGAAGGCGGCCGCCCCGACCAGCGCGACGAACGCGACGAGCGCCACCCACCAGGCACGATGCACGCGGCCGGGGGAACGCCGGGAGGTCGGGCGGGCGGCCACGGTCTGCGTCACCCGACGATCCTGCGGTACGGGAGCCGGCGCCACCAGTGGCCCGGCAGCCACTCTGTGAAAGGATCCGGCCATGACGCATCGCGTGGTGGTGCTGGCCCGGCACGGCGTGATCCCGTTCGAGCTGTCGATCCCGGCCCGCATCTTCGGCGCGGCGAGGACGGCCGACGGACGCGCGCTGTACGACGTGCACACGTGCGGCCTCGAGCCGGGCACCGTCCGCACCGAAGCCGACTTCGACGTCGTCGTGCGGCACGGCCCGGACGCGCTGAGCAGCGCCGACACCGTCGTCGTCCCCGCGTCGTACGAGACGACCAGCATCTCCCGCGAAGGGACGCTGCCGGCGGACCTGAGCGCGGCGTTCGAGACGATCCGGACGAAACGCATCGTCTCGATCTGCACCGGCGCGTTCGCGCTGGCCGCCGCCGGCCTGCTCGACGGGCGGCCGGCGACGACGCACTGGCGCAGCGCCAGCCGGTTCGCCGAGCTGTTCCCGCAGGTCAAGCTCGACCCCGACGTCCTGTTCGTGGACGACGGCGACATCCTGACGTCCGCGGGGGTCGCGGCCGGCATCGACCTGTGCCTGCACATCGTCCGCCGCGACTTCGGCACCGCCGTCGCCAACCGCGCGGCCCGCCGCTGCGTCGTCCCGCCGTGGCGCGACGGCGGCCAGGCCCAGTACGTCGACCAGCCGGTCCCAGAACCCGACGCCGCCACGACGGCCGGCGCCCGCGCCTGGGCGCTGGCGCACCTCGACCAGCCGCTCACCCTCGGCGACCTCGCCGTACGGCAGGCGATGAGCGTCCGCACGTTCACCCGCCGGTTCCGCCAGGAGGCCGGCGTCAGCCCCGGCCAGTGGCTGATCCAGCAGCGCGTCGACCGCGCCCGCCACCTGCTCGAGGACAGCGATCTCGCCGTCGACGAGGTGGCCCGCCGCTGCGGCTTCGGCACGGCCGCCTCCCTGCGCCAGCACCTGCGCGCCAGCCTCGGGGTCTCGCCGTCCGGCTACCGCCGCACGTTCCGGTCGTGAGATCGTCCCTTCCGTGTTCCACGTCGTCTTCTACGAGCCGCGCATCCCGCCGAACACCGGCAACGCCATCCGCATGGTCGCGGCCACCGGCGCCCACCTGCACCTGATCCGCCCGCTGGGCTTCGACCTCGACGACGCCAAGCTGCGCCGGGCCGGCCTCGACTACCACGACCTCGCCGACGTGACGGTGCACGACGACCTCGCCGCGGCCTGGGCGGCCCTCCAGCCGGACCGCGTTTACGCGTTCGCCACCACCGGCACCACCCGGCACAGCGACATCGCCTACCAGGCCGGCGACGTGCTGCTGTTCGGCCCGGAGCCGACCGGCCTGCCGCCCGACGTGCTGCGCGACCCGCGCGTCACCGGCCACGTCCGTATCCCGATGCTGGCCGGACGGCGCTCGCTCAACCTGTCGAACTCGGCCGCGGTCGCCGTCTACGAGGCGTGGCGTCAGCACGACTACGCCGGCGCCTGGGGTTCGCCTCCCGGGTCTCGGCCGTAGCGGTAGGCCATGGACCCGGGAGGCACACCCTCGTCACCCGGCCCGTCACACGCCCCCGGGAGTACGGTCGGCCCATGCAGCGACCAGAGCCCCTCCCCGACCTCGACTGGACCCCGGACCGCGCCGCCGAGTTCGGCCGGACCACGGTGGACCTGTGGACGGAGTACCTGCGGCGACTGCCCGCGATGCCGGTCACGCACCCGCACACGCCGGCCCAGACCCGAGCCGCGGTCCTCGACGGCCGCGACGTGCCCGACAAGCCGCTCGGCGACGACGAGCTCCTCGACCACCTGCGCACCGTCGTGTTCGAGCACGGCGCGCAGACCGGCCACGGCGGCTTCATGGCGTTCATCACCGGCGCAGGCACCGTGCCGGGCGCCCCGGCCGCGCTGCTGGCGGCCGGCATCAACCAGAACCTCGGCGGCTGGCCGCTCGGGCCGGCCGCGACCGAGATCGAGAACCACGTGCTCGCCTGGTTCGCGGCCAGGCTCGGCCTGCCCGAGCAGTCGTCCGGCGCGTTCGTGACGGGCGGCGCGACCGCGAACCTCATGGCGCTGGCGGTCGCCCGCGACGCGCTGGCCGGCTGGGACGTGCGGCGCGAGGGCGTCGCGGCCGGGCCGCCGCTGGCGATCTACGGCTCCGACGACGTGCACGAAACCGTCGACCGCGCCGCCGACCTGCTCGGGCTCGGCACCGCGGCGGTCCGGCGCATCGCGACGGACGACCGGTTCCGGCTGCGTCCCGACGCGGTCGCGGCGGCGATCGAGCGCGACCTCGCCGACGGCGTCCGCCCGCTGGCCGTCGTCGGCACGGCCGGCACGACGGAATTGGGCGCCATCGACCCGCTGGCCGAGCTGGCCGACGTCGCGCAGCAGTACGGCTGCTGGTTCCACGTCGACGCCGCGTACGGCGGGCCGGCGGCGATGGTGGACGAGCTGCGCCCGGCGTTCGCGGGCATCGAGCGGGCCGACTCCCTCACCTGCGACCCGCACAAGTGGCTGAACATGCCGATCTCGGCCAGCCTCGTGCTGTTCCGCGACCCTGCCCGGCACGTCGCCGCGTTCACGCTGCAGCCCGACTACACCAAGCTCGACGCCGAGGTCGAGAGCGACATGATGCTGCGTTACCAGTGGACGCCGCAGTTCACCCGGCCGTTCGACGCGCTGCCGGTGTGGGTGTCGCTGCTCGCTCAGGGCTGGGACGCCAGCGCGCGGCGCATCCGCCACGACGTCGAGCTGGCCGCCTGGCTGCACCACCTGGTCGGCGAGCACGACGAGCTGGAGGCGCTGGCCGACCCGGACCTGTCGATCGTCTGCTTCCGCTACGTCCCGCCGGGCACGCACGACGCCGCCTACCTCGACGACCTCAACGAGCGCATCCTGTACGCCGTCCAGCGGGCCGGCCGGGTGTACCCGTCGAACGCGGTGGTCGCGGGCCGCTACGCGATCCGCGCCTGCCTGATCAGCTACCGCACCGAGGCCGAACACGTCGAGGCGCTGGTCGACGACGTGGTCGCGCACGGCCGGCGGCTGCACGCGGAGGGTTAGCCGGAGCGTTCTGCTCCACGAAGGCGATGACCCAGCGTCCCCCGCCGGACCGCAGCAGCTCGGTGGCGGCCGCCAGGCCGACACCATGACGCCGCAGGGCACGAACGACGAAGAACGCGTGGATGAAGCTCGCCCCGTCGTCGAACGGCCGGACCAGGCAGAAACCCGCCAGCTGACCGTGGGAGTGGATCAGGAAGGCGCGGTGATCGTCGTCGGCGAAGAACCGCGACAGCCGCGGGAACTCGAACAGACCGTCCGGTCCCGGCAGGTCGCCCGTGAACCGCGTGGTCATGCCGCGATGCTCCCGGCCACTACGGGCGGGCCCGCCGCGCGTACGTCCGCAGCGCCCGCAGGAAGTCGACCTGGCGGAAGCCGGGCCAGTAGGCGTCGCAGAAGTACAGCTCGGCCTGGGTCGACTGCCACAGCAGGAAGCCGGACAGCCGCTGCTCGCCGCTGGTGCGGATGACGAGGTCGGGTTCGGGCTGGCCGTGGGTGTACAGGTGCCGGGCGATGTCGTCGGGGGTGAGGCGGTCGGCGAGCTCCGCGACGGACGGGGCCGCCCCGGCCAGCTCGGCCTCGTCGACGTAGGAACGGACGGCGTCGACGATCTCCTGGCGGCCGTCGTAGCCGATCGCGACCGTCAGCGCCGGACCCGTCCGCCCGGCGGTCTCCGCGACGGCCCGCTTCAACGCCAGCCGGGTGGAGTCGGGCAGCAGGTCGAGCCGTCCGGCGACGTGCAGCCGCCACTCGTGCGCGGGGTCGGCCAGCCGCAGCGCGACGACCTCCTCGACCATCCGCATGAGGTGGTCGACCTCGTCGGAGTCGCGTTTGCGCAGGTTGTCGGCCGACGCCACGTACACCGTCACGTGCCCGATGCCGACGCCCGAGCACCAGCCGAGCAGGTGGTCGACGTGCTCGGCGCCGAACCGGTGCCCGATCGACGGGTCGGCGTAGCCGGCCGCGCGGGCCCAGCGCCGGTTGCCGTCCATGACGACGGCGACGTGCCGCGGCAACCGGCCGCCGGCCAGCGACGCCGTCAGCCGCCGCGCGTACCACCGATACAGCAGCTCGCGCGGCGACGACGCCATCAGCCCAGCACAGCCTCGAACCGGCCGGCGGACTCGAACGGCCCGACGACGGCGAGCGTCGGCGAGGCCGGCAACAACGCCCGGGCGAGGTCGGTGACCTGGTCGATCGTGACGGCCTCGACCCGCGCGAGCAGTTGGTCGAGGCTGGGCAGCTCGTCGTAGACCAGCTCGGCCTTGGCCAGCCGGCTCATCCGGGCGCTGGTGTCCTCGAGCCCGAGCACCAGCCCGCCGCGGGCCTGCCCCTTGCCGCGCTCCAGCTCCTCGGTCGTGATGCCGCCGCTGACGACCTCGGCCAGCACGGCGCGGCACAGCTCCAGCACCTGGTCGACCTTCTTCGGCTGGCAGCCGACGTAGACGCCGAGCAGCCCGGCCGCCGCGTGCTGCGCGGCGTACGAGTAGACCGAGTACGCCAGCCCGCGCCGCTCTCGGACCTCCTGGAACAGCCGCGACGACATACCGCCGCCGAGCGCCGCGTTCAGCACGCCGAGCGCGAACCGGCGCTCGTCGTTGCGGGCCAGCCCGGGCACCGCGAGCACGACGTTGGCCTGCTCGGTCGGCCGGTGCAGCAGCGTGACGCCCTGACCGGACGACGGCGCGACCCCACCGGTGCGCGGCGCCGCCGGCTCGTCGTCGCCGTCGAGGAAGCCGGCCGCGCCGAACGCCTTCTCGACCAGCGCGACGACGTCGTCGTGGCGCACGTTCCCGGCCACCGCGACGACCATGTTCCGGGCCAGGTAGTGCTGCCGGTAGTAGTCGTTGACGGTGTCGCGGGCCATGCCGTTGATGCTGTCGACCGTGCCCAGGATGGACCGGCCCAGCGGGCTGTCGCCCCACATGTGCCCGGCCAGGAGGTCGTGCACGGCGTCGGACGGGTCGTCGTCGCGCATGGCGATCTCTTCGAGGACGACCTCGCGCTCGCTCTCGACGTCGGCCGGCGTGATCAGCGACGACGTGACCATGTCGGCCACGACGTCGACCGCCAGCGGCAGGTCGGTGTCGAGCACCCGCGCGTAGTAGCAGGTGAACTCCTTGGCGGTGAACGCGTTGATCTCACCGCCGACGGACTCGATGGCGGCCGAGATGTCCAGCGCGGTGCGCTTCGGCGTCCCCTTGAACAGCAGGTGCTCGAGGTAGTGCGTCGCGCCGGCCTGGGTGGGCAGCTCGTCGACCGAGCCGACCCCCACCCAGACGCCGAAGGCGACCGACCGGACCGTCGGGACGGCCTCGGTGACGATGCGCAGCCCGCCGGGGAGGACGGTACGGCGGACCAGTCCGCCCTCGTCCTCCCCCAGCAGCGTCCGTGTCGACGTGGTGGTCACGCGACCGTCAGGACTCAGTCGCCTCGTCGACGGCCGCGGGAGTCTCCTCCTCGACGATCGGCGTCAGGGCGAGCTTGCCGCGGTCGTCGATCTCGGTGATCTCGACCTGGATCTTCTGCCCGACCGAGACGACGTCGTCGACGTTCTCGACCCGCTTGCCGCCCGCGAGGGCACGCAACTTGGAGATGTGCACCAGGCCGTCCTTGCCCGGCAGCAGCGAGACGAACGCGCCGAAGCTCGTCGTCTTGACGACGGTGCCGAGGTAGCGCTCGCCGACCTCGGGCATCGTCGGGTTGGCGATGGCGTTGATGGCGTTGCGCGCGGCGTCGGCGGACGGGCCGTCGGTGGCGCCGATGAAGATGGTGCCGTCGTCCTCGATGGCGATCTCGGCGCCGGTGTCGTCCTGGATCTGGTTGATCACCTTGCCCTTGGGGCCGATGACCGCGCCGATCTGGTCGACCGGGATCTTGATGGAGATGATCCGCGGCGCGTAGGGGCTCATCTCGTCCGGCACCGCGATGGCCTCGGACATGACGTCGAGGATCGTCAGGCGGGCGTCGCGAGCCTGCTGCAGCGCGGCGGCCAGCACGGACGCCGGGATGCCGTCGAGCTTGGTGTCGAGCTGCAGCGCCGTGACGAACTCGCGCGTGCCGGCGACCTTGAAGTCCATGTCGCCGTAGGCGTCCTCGGCACCGAGGATGTCGGTGAGCGTGACGTAGCGCTGCTCGCCGTCGACCTCACCGGAGATCAGCCCCATGGCGATGCCGGCGACCGGCGCGCGCAGCGGCACACCGGCGTTGAGCAGCGACATCGTGGACGCGCAGACCGAGCCCATGGACGTCGAGCCGTTCGAGCCGAGCGCCTCGGAGACCTGCCGGATGGCGTACGGGAACTCCTCGCGGGCCGGCAGGACCGGCAGCAGCGCCCGCTCGGCGAGCGCGCCGTGGCCGATCTCGCGCCGCTTCGGCGAGCCGACGCGGCCGGTCTCGCCGGTGGAGTACGGCGGGAAGTTGTAGTTGTGCATGTAGCGCTTCGACGTCTCGGGCGAGAGGGTGTCGAGCTTCTGCTCCATGCTGAGCATGTTCAGCGTGCTGACGCCGAGGATCTGCGTCTCGCCGCGCTCGAACAGCGCCGAGCCGTGCGCCCGCGGAATGGGGCCGACCTCGGCCGACAGCGTGCGGATGTCGGTGAGGCCGCGGCCGTCGATGCGGACCTGGTCGCGCAGCACGCGCTCGCGGACGACCGCCTTGGTGACGGACCGGAACGCGGCGCTGACCTGGCCCTCCTGGCCCTCGAACTGCTCGGCCAGACGCTCCTTGACCTCGGCCTTGAGCTCGTCGAGGCGCTGCTCGCGCTCCTGCTTGGCGGCGATCGTGAGCGCCTTGGCCAGCTCGTCGCGCGAGGCGGCCTCGACGGCGGCGTAGACCTCGTCGGTGTAGTCGAGGAAGACCGGGAACTCGGCGGTCTCCTTCGCGGCGACGTCGGCGAGCTGCTTCTGGGCGTTGGCCAGCGCGGTGATGAACGGCTTCGACGCCTCGAGCCCGGCGGCGACGACCTCTTCGGTCGGCGCGGTGCGGCCGGCCTGGACCAGGCCCCACGTCTCGGCCGTCGACTCGGCCTCGACCATCATGATGGCGACGTCGCCGTCGGGCAGCACCCGGCCGGCCACGACCATGTCGAAGACCGCCTCGGACAGCTGCGAGTGGTTCGGGAAGCCGACCCACTGGTCCTCGATCAGCGCGACCCGGACGGCGCCGACGGGGCCGGAGAACGGCAGGCCGGAGAGCTGGGTGGACGCGGACGCGGCGTTGATGGCGACGACGTCGTACAGGTGGTCCGGGTGCAGCGACATGATGGTCATGACGACCTGGACCTCGTTGCGCAGGCCCTTCGCGAACGACGGGCGCAGCGGCCGGTCGGTGAGCCGGCAGGTGAGGATGGCCTCCTCGCTGGGCCGGCCCTCGCGGCGGAAGAACGAGCCGGGGATGCGGCCCGCGGCGTACATGCGCTCCTCGACGTCGACCGTAAGCGGGAAGAAGTCGAGGTGGTCCTTCGGGTTCTTCGACACCGTGGTGGCGGAGAGCAGCATGGTCTCGTCGTCGAGGTAGACGACGGCGGAGCCGGCCGCCTGCTGGGCGAGCTGACCGGTCTCGAAGCGAATGGTGTGGGTGCCGAACCTGCCGTTGTCGATAACGGCTTCGGCGCTGTGAATCTGCGGACCCGACATGGGTCGTCCTCCTGGAGCGTGGCGGGAGGCCGCTCGAATGAGATCTCGTACGCGCCGGTCTTCGATGGAAGCCCGCGGGTCTGTTCCCGAGGGCCACAACCGAGGACCGGCCTGCCGCGTTCAAGACGGCCGCCCTGATCGGTTGGGCGTTGTTCAATTGTGTGCCGGCGGCTGATAGGCCGAGGGAGCGGATCCGGTCTCGGAGTCCGCTCCCACGGCGTCAGCTCATCGGCGCAGGCCGAGCTTCTCGATCAGCGCACGGTAGCGCGCGATGTCGACCCGCTGCAGGTACTTGAGCAGCCGGCGGCGCTGCCCGACCAGCAGCAGCAGCCCGCGGCGGCTGTGGTGGTCGTGCTTGTGCACCTTCAGGTGCTCGGTGAGGTGGTTGATGCGGTGCGTGAGCAGCGCGATCTGCACCTCGGGCGAGCCCGTGTCGCCGTCACCACGAGCGTGGTCGGCGATGATGGCCTGCTTGGTCTTCGTGTCGGTCGGCACGGGACTCCTTGTCGAATCGTTGCGCGGCGCATCCGGGCATGTCCACCGGTGCACTATGAAACCGCGGCCGTTCTGACGGCGGCGCCAAGGATACCAGCGCGGCCCAGCCAGAACCCAATCGGCTCTAGGGTGGTCGGCGTGAACGGCGGGATCTGGGACCGCGCTGCGGCCGGGTACGAGCGTACCGGCGTCGACTTCTTCGCGCCGCTCGGCCGCGAGCTGGTGGCACGGGCCGGGCTGCGGCCGGGTGACCGCGTCCTCGACGTCGGCACCGGGCGCGGCCACGTGCTGCTCCCGGCCGCCGCGGCCGTGGGCGGGACCGGGCGCGTCACCGGCGTCGACCTCTCCCCCGCGATGGTCGAGCTGACGGCCGCCGATCTCGCGGCGCGCGGGCTCGCGCACGCGACGGTCCGGGTCGGCGACGCCGCCGCGCCGGGCCTTGCGCCCGCGAGCGTCGACGCCGTCCTCGCCGGCTTCATGCTGTTCCTGCTGCCGGATCCGGCGGCCGCGCTGCGGTCGTACCGTTCGGCGCTCGTGCCCGGCGGGCGCCTCGCCGCCAGCAGTTACGGTCCGCCCGACCCGCGCGCCGAGGAGGCCCGGCGCCGGCTGCGCCGCAGGGCGGGTCTCGGCGCGGACGTGCCGGACGTGTTCGACGATCCGGCCGCGCTGGCCGCCATGGTCGCGGCGGCCGGCTTCACCGACGTCGTGGTCGATGACGTCGCCGTCGCGGTCCGCTTCCGCGACGCCGGCCAGTGGTGGGACTGGGCGTGGTCGGTGGGGTATCGCGGCGCGCTCGAGCGCATCGCACCGGCGGACCTCCCGGCCGCCCGTGCCGCCGTCGCCGAGGCGCTCGCGCCGGCCCGGCAGGCCGACGGGACGCTGGTGATCACTACGGGTGCCCGGTTCACGACGGCGCTCGCCGCGCGCACTGCCTAGGCTGACGGCCGTGACGGACGAACGGATGCTGCTCCGTGGCGAGCGGCTGGGCCTGGCCCTGACGACGGCCGCGCACGTGGCGGAGTACCACCGCTGGGAGAACGATCCGGCGACCATCCTCGGGTACGGCACCCAGCTGCCGCAGAGCATCGAGACGAGGGCGGCGGGGTACGAGGCGCAGGCGCGCGACGACCGGCGGGCGGGGTTCGAGGTGGTGCGGCTGGACGACAGCGCGCCGGTGGGCCTGACGGTGCTGCGGGTCGACCCCGCGGTGCGGACGGCGGAGTTCGTCATGCTTCTGGCGCCGGAGGCGCGCGGCCACGGACTCGCCGCCGAGGCGACCACCCTCACCCTCGACTGGGGCTTCCACCTGGCGGCGCTGCGGATGGTGTGGCTCAAGGTGCTGGCGCCGAACACGCGCGCGATCCGCGCCTACGAACGCGCCGGCTTCCGGCCGGCCGGACGGCTGCGGCAGGCCGGCTGGTGGCGCGGCGAGCCGTGCGACGAGGTGGTGATGGACGCGGTGCGTGGCGACTTCCCCGGCCCGAGCCGCGTCCCGGGCGCCTAGGCGCTCAGGACGACGCGGGCTTTGGCGGCGTCGTCGTGCATGGTGGCGACGAGGTCGTCGACGGAGTCGAACTTGAGGGTGGGGCGCAGGCGCTCGACGAACTCGAGCAGGATCTCGTCGCCGTAGAGGTCGAGGTCGGTGCGGCCGAGCACGTACGCCTCCACCCGCCGCGAGTCGCCGGCGAACGTCGGGTTCGTCCCGATCGAGATGGCGGCCGGGAGCCGGTCGCCGGACGCACGCGACAGCCAGCCCGCGTACACGCCGTCGGCCGGCACCAGGCCGTCGGCGTCGGACGAGAGGTTCGCCGTCGGGAAGCCCAGCTCGCGCCCCCGCTTGTCGCCCTCGACGACGACGCCGCGCAGGCGGTGCGGCCGCCCCAGGATCTCCGCGGCACCGGCGACGTCGCCGGCCAGCAGCAGCTCGCGCACCCACGTCGACGACCAGCGGCGGGCGCCGTCGGGGGTGCTGACGTCCTCGATCACCTCGACGCTGAACCCGTACTCGGCCCCCAGCGACAGCATGGTCGACAGGTCGCCCGCGTTCTGCCAGCCGAACCGCACGTCGCGGCCGACCACGACGGTGACGGCGCGCAGGCCGTCAACCAGGAAGCGGCGGACGAACTGCTCCGGCGACTGGCGGGCGAACTCCCAGGTGTACGGCTGGACGAGCACGGCGTCGAGGCCCGTGGACGCGAGCAGTTCGAGCTTGTCGCGCACGCCGGTGATCAGCGGCGGCGCGTCCTCGGGCCGGTGCAGCCGGCGCGGGTGGGGGTCGAACGTGACGGCGACGGACTGCGCGCCGGCAGCCGCGGCGTCGGCCACCATGCGGGTCAGGACCTGCCGGTGGCCGAGGTGGACGCCGTCGAAGTTGCCGATGGTGACGACCGACGGGCCGAACCCGGGAGGGACCTGGTCGAGATCGGTCCAGCGGTGCACGCGTGTTCTCCCGGGTTCGAAGTCGTCTGACAACGACATTATGCCCGCGCGCCGGCCCCCTCCAGCTCCTCGAGCTCCGCGTCGCCCACCGTGGTGCGCAGCGTCGTCTCGCGCATGAACAGCACGGCGACGAACGCCACCAGCGCGATCGCCCCGGAGATGAGGAACACCAGCGCCGTCGCGTCGCCGTATGCGTGCTCGACGATGGTGCGCACCGGCCCGGGCAGCCCGCTCAGGTCCAGCGACGTCGACCCGCCGTCCTGGGTGGCGGCGCCCGCGCCCGGGATGCCGGCCAGCCCGTCGGAGACGAGGTCGGTGACGTGCGTCGCCAGAATCGCGCCGAGGACGGAGACGCCGGCCGCGCCGCCGAGCGAGCGGAAGAACGTCACCGTGGACGTGCCGGCGCCGAGGTCGCGGTAGTCGAGGCCGTTCTGCGCGGCCAGCACGAGGTTCTGCATGCTCGACCCGACGCCGACGCCCAGGATGGCCATGTAGACGCCGATCAGCACCAGCGACGTCGAGTGGTCGATGGTGCCCAGCAGCCCGAGCCCGACCACGATCAGCCCCGTCCCCAGGACGAGGAACCTCTTCCACCGCCCGAACCGGGTGACCAGCTGTCCGGTGATGGTCGACGCGAGCAGCAGGCCGACGATCATCGGCAGCGTCAGCAGCCCGGCCGCCGTCGGCGAGTAGCCGCGGGAGATCTGGAAGTACTGGCCGAAGAAGACCGACGAGCCGAACATCGCGATGCCGATGGCGACGCTGGCGATGATCGCGAGGATCATCGTGCGCTGACGCAGCAGCCGCGGCGGCACCACGGGGTCGACGGCGCGCCGCTCGACCAGCACCGCCAGGGCGATCAGCAGCACACCGCCCGCCACGAACGCGGCCGACGCCCACGACATCCAGGCGAAGTCCGACCCGGCCAGCGTGACCCAGATCAGCAGCACGCTGATGCCGCCGGGGATCAGCATGGCGCCGAGGTAGTCGATCCTGGTGTCGGACGAGAGCACCGGCAGCTTCAGCGTCCGCTGCAGCAGCACCAGCGCGGCGACGCCGAACGGGACGCCGACCCAGAAGCACCAGCGCCAGCCGAGGCTGGAGTCGACGAGGAAGCCGCCCAGCAGCGGGCCGCCCACCGTCGCCACCGCCATGACGGCGCCGAAGTACCCCATGTACCGGCCGCGTTCGCGCGGGCTGACGATCGACGCCATGACGATCTGCACGAGCGCCTGCAGCCCGCCGAGGCCGAGGCCCTGCAGGACGCGGAAGCCGATCAGCTGCTCGGTGCTCTGCGAGAACCCGGCGAGCACGGAGCCGATCACGAAGACGGTGATCGACAGCTGCACGAGCAGCTTCTTGTTCATGCGGTCGGACAGTTTGCCCCAGATCGGGGTGGTGGCCGTGGCCGCGAGCAGGGTCGCCGTCACGACCCACGTGTACTGGTCCTGGTTGCCGCCGAGGTCGCCGATGATCCGCGGCAGCGCGTTGGCGACGATCGTCCCGGACAGCATCGCCACGAACATGGCGAGCAGCAACCCGGACATCGCCTCCAGCACCTGTCGATGATTCATCGTCGTCGGCGCAGCAGCCTCTGTCGTCATCGGACGCGTTCCCTTCCCCCGCAGAGCTCGTCGCGGAGATCGCCGTTGAGCTTGGTGAGCAGGTCGACCAACTGCCGGGCCTCGGCCTCGCTCCAGTCCTCGAGCGCGGCGGCGACGATCTCGCCGCTGCGCTCGCGGGCCCGTTGGAGCACCGCGTGGCCGTCGGCGGTGAGGTCGAGGATGCCGGCGCGCGCGTCGTCCGGGTCCGGACGGCGCTCCACCAGCCCCCGCTCCACCAGTTCGGCCGCCTGCCGGCTGGCGACGGACGTGTCCACCTGCAGCTGGTCGGCGAGTGCCGTCAGCCGCATCGGGCCGCCCTTGCTCAGCGCGGCGAGCATGCCGCCCAGGGTCGGACCCACGCCCTCGTAGATCTCGACGTGGCGGTGGGTGAGGAGCTTGCCCAGCCGGACCAGGAGACGTCCCTGGTCGACCAGCTCGCTCCAGACATCGCTGCCCATGGCGCGCGTCACCGCCTCAGTTGGTTGGTCGCTGCAACTATAGGGGTTAATGGTTGCAGCAACCAACTTTATTCCTGAGAGGCATCCTCCGGGCAGAGCCGAGCCCGGCATCGGCCCGCGCGTACCCGTCAGCCCCTTTGCAATGAGCACCCCTACGCACCGGTGCCCATAGGTGCTCATTGCAAAGCGGCCGCACCCACCCTCCGGAGCGTCCGATGAGGGCGCGCGTGGCCGTGATCGGCGGCGGGCAGAACCGCTACTCCTGTGCCATGGACTCGTTGAGCCGTTTGAGCAGAACGGCGAGCGTGTCGACGTCGGCGTCGGGCCAGTCCTCCAGCGCCGCGCCGAACCAGCGGCCCCGGGCGCCGCGCAACTGCTGCACCCGGGCGCGGCCCGCGTCGGTGATGTGCAGCAGCCGGGCCCGGCCGTCCTGCGGGTCGGGCACCCGCTGGATCAGGCCCAAGGTCTCCATCTGCGTGACCTGGCGGCTGACGGTGGACTTGTCCAGCCCCAGCCGCTCGACCAGATCGGCGGCACGGACGTCGCCGCCGTCGGCGAGCAGCCCGAGCAGCCCGTACGCGGCCGCCTCGAGGCCTTCGTCGACCTGACGGGCGAGGTCGATGGAGAGCCGGCGCACCCGGCGCCAGAGGAACGCGAGCTCGGCCTCGAGCTGCTCGTTGACCTGCTGCCGATCGCTCATACGAACACCGCCAGGTGCTTCGCCCGGGAACCCCGGTCCTCGACCAGGGACAGCAGGGTACCGTCCGGCCCGAACACCCCGACGGGTCCCGGCCCGAGCCCGGTGGCCGGCAGCGGCATGCCGTGCGCGACCCGCCCGGCGGTCTCGGCGTCGACGTCCAGCCGCGGGAACGCCGCCGCGGCGGCGTCGGCCAGCGGCACCAGGGTGAACTCGGCGCCGAGCTGGTCCAGGGTGCGGGCGACGTCGAGGCGGTACGGGCCGACGGCGGTGCGGCGCAGCGCCGTCAGGTGGCCGCCGACGCCCAGCGCCGCGCCGAGGTCGCGGGCCAGCGCCCGGATGTAGGTGCCGGACGAGCACGTCACCGACACGTCGAGGTCGAGGAACTCCCCCACGCGCCGCGACGCCAGCACGTCGAACCGGCTGACGACGACGGCGCGCGCCGGCAGCTCGACGTCCTCGCCGGAGCGCACCCGGTGGTACGAGCGCACGCCGTCGATCTTCACCGCGGACACCGCGCTCGGCACCTGCTGGATCGGCCCGGTCAGCGCGGCGACACCGGCCGCGACGGCGTTATCGGTCACCGCGGACGCGTCGGCCGTCGCCGTCACCTCGCCCTCGGCGTCGTCGGTGACGGTGGCCGCGCCGAGCCGGATGGTGGCGTCGTACTCCTTCGCCGTCAGCGCCAGGTGCCCGAGCAGCTTGGTGGCCTTGCCGACGCCGACCACCAGCACGCCGGTGGCCATCGGGTCGAGCGTGCCGGCGTGGCCGACACGGCGGGTGCCGGCCAGCCGGCGGACACGGGCGACGACGTCGTGCGACGTCCAGCCCCCGGGCTTGTCGACGACGACGAGGCCGTCGGGGTCAGCCACGGTGGTCGTCGTCCTCCTCGTCTTCCTCGTCGGCCGGCTTGCGGTACGGGTCGGGGTCGCCGGCGTAGTCGGCCGCGGCGGCCGCCTGGGCCACCCGCTCGTCCGACTCGCGCGCCGTGCGCAGCAGGTCGTCGATGTTCGCGGCGTTCTCGGGGATGGCGTCGGCCACGAACTCCAGCGTCGGCGTGAACCGGACGCCGGTGCGCCGGCCCACCTCGGAGCGGACCAGGCCCTTGACGCTCTCGAGCGCCGCGGCCGTGGCCGTGCGCTCCTCCTCGTCGCCGTACACGGTGTAGAAGACGGTGGCGTCGCGCAGGTCACCGGTGATGCGGGCGTCGGTGACCGTGACGAACCCCAGCCGGGGATCCTTGACCCGGCGCTCCAGCGTCTCGGCCGCGATCTCGCGGATGCGGTCGGCCAGTTTGCGCGCCCGCGCTGGATCGGCCATGACTACTCCTCGTCTTCGTCGTTGTGGATCCGCCGCCGGGTGGAGAGCAGCTCGATCTCCGGCCGGTACGCGACGTGCCGCTCGACGGCGTCGAGCACGTCGATGCACTGCCGGGAGTCGCCGGCGACGACGGCGACCCCCACCTCCGTGCGGCGGTGCAGGTCCTGGTGACCCACCTCGGCGACGGCGACGTCGAAGCGGCGCCGCAGTTCGGCCACGATGGGCCGAACCACGGCGCGCTTCTGCTTCAACGAATGCACGTCGCCGAGCAGCAGGTCGAACACGATGGTCCCGACGAACACATCAGTCCGCCGCGGACGGCCGTCAGCCGCGCGGCTTCTCCTTCATCTCGTAGGTCTCGATGCGGTCGCCGACCTTGATGTCGTTGAACGAGCCGAGATTGATACCGCACTCGAACCCTTCGCGGACCTCGGTGGCGTCGTCCTTCTCGCGCCGCAGCGACACGACCGTGAGGCCCTCGCCCACCACGACGCCGTCGCGGACCAGCCGCGCCGACGCGTTGCGCCGCATGATGCCGTTGGTGACCATGCAACCGGCGATGTTGCCGATCTTGGACGACCGGAACACCTCGCGGATCTCGGCGGTGCCGAGCTGGACCTCCTCGTACTCCGGCTTGAGCATGCCCTTGAGGGCCGCCTCGATCTCCTCGATGGCCGAGTAGATGACCGAGTAGTACCGGATCTCCACACCCTCGCGGTCGGCCAGGTCCTCGACCGTCCGGCTCTGCGGCCGGACGTTGAAGCCGATGATGATGCCCTGGTCGATGGAGGCGAGGTTGACGTCGTTGGCCGTGATGGCGCCGACGCCGCGGTGGATGATGTTGAGGTTGACCTCGTCGCCCACGTCGATCTTGAGCAGCGCGTCCTCGAGCGCCTCGACCGAGCCGGACACGTCGCCCTTGAGGATCAGGTTCAGCGTCTCGACCTTGCTCTCGGCCATGAAGCTCTCGAGCGTGACCCGCTTTCGGGCCTTGGCCAGGGCGGCGTTGCGCTCCATGGCCTCGCGCTTCTCGGCGATCTGGCGCGCGGTGCGGTCGTCGTCGGCGACGAGGAACTTGTCGCCGGCGCCGGGCACCGCGGTGAGACCGAGCACCAGGACCGGACGCGACGGCGTGGCCTCCTCGACCGGCTTGCCGTACTCGTCGAGCATGGCGCGCACCCGGCCGTAGGACTGACCCGTGACGATGGCGTCGCCCGGGCGCAGCGTGCCGCGCTGCACCAGGACGGTGGCCACCGGGCCGCGGCCGCGGTCGAGGTGACCCTCGATCGCGACGCCGCGCGCCGGCATGTCGGGGTTGGCCCGCAGGTCGAGCGCCGCGTCGGCGGTCAGCAGGACGGCCTCGAGCAGCTTGTCGATGTTCAGCCCCGGCTTCGCCGCGACGTCGACGAACATGGTGTCGCCGCCGTACTCCTCGGCCACCAGGTTGTACTCGGTGAGCTGCTGGCGGATCTTCGCCGGGTTGGCGCCCTCGACGTCGATCTTGTTGACCGCGACGACGATGGGCACGCCGGCCGCCTGCGCGTGGTTCAGCGCCTCGATGGTCTGCGGCATGACGCCGTCGTCGGCCGCGACCACGAGGATGACGATGTCCGTCACCTGCGCACCACGGGCACGCATGGCGGTGAACGCCTCGTGACCCGGGGTGTCGATGAAGGTGATGGCCCGCGGCTCGCCCTCGTGCTCGACCGAGACCTGGTAGGCACCGATGTGCTGGGTGATGCCGCCGGCCTCGGACTCGACGATGTTCTCCTTGCGGATGGCGTCGAGCAGCTTGGTCTTACCGTGGTCGACGTGGCCCATGACGGTGACCACCGGCGGCCGGGCCGCCAGCGCGTCCTCGTCGCCCACCTCGGCGTCGAAGTCGATGTCGAACGACTCGAGCAGCTCGCGGTCCTCGTCCTCGGGCGACACCATCTGGATCTCGAAGCCGAGCTCCTCGCCCAGCACCCGGAAGGTGTCTTCGTCCACCGACTGGGTGGCCGTGACCATCTCGCCCAGGCCGAACAGCACCTGGACCAGCTGCGCGGGGTCGACGTCGATGCGCTCGGCGAAGTCGGCGAGGGATGCGCCGCGGGGCAGCCGGACGACCTGTCCGTTGCCGCGGGGCAGCCGCACACCGCCGATCGACGGCGCCTGCATGTTGTCGTATTCCTGGCGCTTCTGACGCTTGCTCTTGCGGCTCTTGGCCGGCCGGCCACCGGGACGGCCGAACGCGCCGGCCGTGCCACCGCGGCCGCGGCCACCGCCGCCACCCGGACGGCCACCGCCGCCGGGACCGCCGAAGCCACCGGGACGGCCACCGCCGCCGGGGCCGCCGCCGAAGCCGCCGCCACCGCCGGGACGACCGCCGCCGCCACCGCCGCCGGGACGACCACCGCCGCCACCGCCGCCGGGACGACCGCCGCGGTCACCGCCGGGACGGCCACCACGCTCGCCGCCACCGCCGCCGCCACCACCGGGCCGCTGCGACGGGCGCGGCGGCATCATGCCGGGGTTGGGGCGCGGGCCACCGGCGCCGCCGCCACCGCCCGGACGCGGGGCCGGGGCGCTGGGCCGCGGGCCACCCGCACCGGGCGCGCCGCGGCCTTCACCGTCGCGGCGCGAGCCGGGACGCTGCATGCCGGTGGAGCCACCGGACGAGAACGGGTTGTTGCCCGGACGCGGGCCGCCGCCGGGACGAGACCGGCCCATGCCGGTGTTCTCGCCGCCGAACGGGTTGTTGCCCGGACGCGGGCCGGCCGGACGCGGCGCGGCCGGACCAGGCTTCGGTGCGCCCGGACGACCGCCGCCAGGGCCACGCTGGCCCTGGTCGGGCCGCTGGCCGCCGCCGGAGCGCTGGCCGGGGCCCGGACGCCCGCCCTGGTCGGGACGCGCGCCCTGGTCGGGCCGCTGACCCTGCTCGGGCCGCTGACCCTGGCCGCCGCCGCTGGACGGACGCGGACCCGGCGTGGGCGCCGGGCCGGGCCGCGGGCCCGGAGCGGGCCGTGCGGCCGGAGGCGCGGACGCGGCCGGCTGCTCCGCGGGCGCCGGCGAGGCCGGGCGCGGGGCAGGCTTCGCCGCCGGCGCGGCGGGTGCCGGCGCCGGTGCGGCCGCACTGGGCGTGCTGGGGGCCGGTGCTGCCGGCCTGGCCGACGGGCCAGGGGTGCCGGGAGACCGCTTGGTTCCCTTGCCGGTTCCTTGATTGGCGAACGCGTCGCGAAGCTTACGGACGACGGGGGCCTCGATGGTCGACGATGCCGACTTGACGTACTCCCCGAGGTCGCCCAGCTTGCCGAGGACGTCCTTGCTCGTCACACCGAGCTCTTTCGCGAGCTCGTGTACCCGGACCTTTGCCACTGCTCTCCTTCTCGGCCCGGGCGTGTCGGCTCGGACCGGCTAGGTGGTGCGCGTGCTCATCGCTGCGTGCTCATCGAGCGCTCGTGAGCGTCACGTCGTGTCTCCTTCATCCATTCCGGCCGGCCGTTGCGGCCGATCGGGTCGATCCTCGTGCTCGGCGAGCCACCGACGCAGCCCAGTATCGTCGAGCGGCCCCTCGGCGCGTAATGCGCGCGAGAACGCTCGACGTCGCTCGGCTTGGTCGAGGCAGCCCTGACGTGGGTGCAGGTACGCACCGCGGCCCGGGAGCCGGCCGTCGAGGTCGGGAACCAGCGCCCTTTCGGCGCCGGCACCGCCCGCGACGACGCGGAGCAGTTCGGACTTCACCGCACGAGACCGGCATCCTACGCAGGTGCGCACAGGTGACCGGCCGGGCGCGCGGTCATTCACTCGAACAGTTTAGCGTCTCTCGGGCCTGAACGGTCACGCGGGCGTGTCGGCGCCGTGATCAGCGGTCTCGGGCTCGGTGTCGGGGCGGATGTCGATGCGCCATCCGGTCAGCCGAGCGGCCAGCCGGGCGTTCTGTCCTTCCCGGCCGATGGCCAGCGAGAGCTGGAAGTCGGGGACCGTGACGCGGGCCGACCGCGCGGCCGCGTCGACGATCTCGACCCGCTGCACCCGGGCCGGCGACAGCGCGTTGGCGACCAGCTCGGCGGGGTCCTCGGACCAGTCGACGATGTCGATCTTCTCGCCGTGCAACTCGGTCATGACCGCACGCACCCGCGACCCCATGGGCCCGATGCAGGCGCCCTTGGCGTTGACCCCCGGCACGGTGGAGAAGACGGCGATCTTGCTGCGGTGGCCGGCCTCGCGGGCGATGCCGGCGATCTGCACCGTGCCGTCGGCGATCTCGGGGACCTCCAGCGTGAACAGCTTCTTCACCAGGTTCGGGTGGGTGCGCGACACGGTGATGACGGGGCCGTGCTGGCCCTTGCGCACCTGCACGACGTAGCAGCGGATGCGGCTGCCGTGCTCGTAGCGCTCGCCCGGCACCTGCTCGGCCGGCGGCAGCACCGCCTCGACCTTGCCGAGGTTGACCATGACGGTGCGGGGGTCGCGGCCCTGCTGGATGGTGCCGGAGACGATCTCGCCCTCGCGGTCGAGGAAGTCGCCGAAGGTGTTCTCGTCCTCGGCGTCGCGCAGCCGCTGCAGGATCTCCTGCTTCGCGGTGGTGGCGGCGATGCGGCCGAAGCCGTCGGGGGTGTCGTCCCACTCGCGCGTGACGGCGCCGTCGTCGTCGACCTCCTGGGCCCAGACGGTGACGTGGCCGGTCTTGCGGTCGAGCTCGACACGGGCCCGCGGCTGATGGGTCTCGGAGCGCTGGTAGGCGAGCAGCAGAGCGCGCTCCGTCGCCTCGACGACCAGGTCGAAGGAGATGTCCTTCTCTCGCTCCAGTGCTCGCAGGAGCGAAAGGTCGATGTCCACGCTCTCAGTCCTCTTCCTCGAAATCGTCGAGATCGGTGTCGTCGGTCTTGCGGAACTCGACCTGCACCTTGGCCTTGCGGACGTCGGTGTAGGCCACCTCGCGGGTGGCGCCGTCGACGTCGAGCACGGCGGAGGTGTCGCCGGCCGACACGACGCGCCCGGTGACGTCGCCGCCGTCGTGCAGGACGGCGCGGACCAGGCGGCCGGTGGCGCGCGACCAGTGCCGCGGCAGGGTCAGCGGCCGCGAGACGCCCGGCGAGCTGACCTCGAGGGTGTACGGCCGGTCGCCCATGACGTTGCTGTCGTCGAGCGCCTTGGAGATGTGCCGGGACACCTCGGCGCAGCGGTCGAGGTCGACCCCGCCGTCGGCGTCGACCATGATGCGCAGCCGGCTGCGGCGGCCCGCCTGGGACAGATCGAGCTGTTCGAGGTCGAGCCCCTCCGACACCACCACGGGCTCGATGACCTGCTGCAGAAGGTCATGAGAAGCCGATGTCATCGGATGCCCCTTCCTCGATGTCGAGTTGTCTCGTGCCGTGACCGTGTTCTTGACGTCCTGCCGTCAAGAGTAGCCAAGACTACAGCGAGGACCGGCGATCCACCGGCACGTTCGCACCGGTTACGGTGTGCTCCGTGAAGCAGAGGGTGGACGAGGGCCGGCGGCGGCTGCTCGCGCTGGTCGCCGGGGCTCCGGTGCTCGGCGTGGCGCTGGCCGCGTGCGGCGCCGAACCCCGTCCGAAGGCCGCTCCCGGACCCCGTGCGTCGCTCGACGCCGACGTGAAGCTGCGCTGGCGCGCGGCGCACGGCGAGCAGGCGCTGCTGGCGCTGCACGCGGCCACCGTCGCGGCGCATCCGGACCTCGCCGAGCGGCTGGCGCCGCTGACCGCGCACCACGACGAGCACCTGGCCGCGTTGCGGGCCGACGGACCGCTGCCGTACGGCGCGGGCGCCGCCGCCGCGGCCGCGCCGTCGATCGCCGCCGACGCCGACTCCGCGCTGGCCGCCGTCGCCGACGCCGAGCGGGCCGCCGCCGACGCGTGCGTCCTGGCCGCGCTGGGCGCCGCCGGGCCGCGGCTGGCCGCCGTGCTGGCGTCCATCGCCGCCTCCGAGGCCGGCCACGGGGCGGTGCTGACGTGACGACGACCCCGGCGCCGGCGCCGTCCGCCGCCTCCGGAGACCCCTCGGTCGAGGCCGCGCAGGCGGCGCTGGCCGGCGAGCACGCCTGCGTGTACGGCTACGGCGTGCTCGGCGCGCACCTGCCCGACGACGCGCCGGCCGCGCTGGCGGCGCTGGCGACGCACCGGGCCCGCCGCGACGAGCTGACCGCGCTGATCGCGGCGGCCGGGGCCGCGCCGGTCGCGGCCGAGCCCGGTTACGCGCTGCCCTCCCCCGTCACCGACGAGGCGTCCGCGCTGGCGCTGGGCGTGCTGCTGGAAGAGCGGCTCGGCGGGCTGTACGCCGACCTCGCCGGCGCCGCCACCACCCCCGAGCTGCGCGAACTCGCCGTCCGCGGCGTCGTCGCCGTGACCGTCCAGGCACTGGCCTGGGGTGGTGCGCCCACCGCGTTCCCGGGTCTGGACGGCCGCGTCTAACGGGCCGCGTCGAGCACGTTGCCGGTGAAGGCGACGAGCTGCTCGGCGACCTCGGCGGCGTGCGTCTCGAGGAACAGGTGCCCGCCGTCGTAGAGGTGCGCCTCGAGCGTCTCCATCTCCTGGTGGTACGCCAGCACCTCCGCGATGTCGAAGTACACGTCGTGACGGCCCCACAGCACCAGGCACGGCGGCTGGTACTCGCGGTGGTAGGCGGCGATGTCGGGGAACCGGGCCACGTGGTGCTGGTAGTCGACGAAGAGCTGGAAGTGCGCCTCGACGTTGCCGGGCCGCGTCAGCCGCTCCCAGTCGAGGTGCCACGTCTCGCGCGGCTGCAGCGCCTGCAGTTCCGGCGACAGCCCGCTGAGGTACTGGTCGCGGGTGCCCTCGAAGGTCAGCCAGTCGGGCAGCTTCGCGCGGTTCTCCGCGGTCGGCTCGGCCCAGTACCGGCGGGCGTCGTCCCAGATGTCGCCCAGGCCGGCCTCGTGCGTGTTGCCGTTCTGCACGACCAGCCCCACGATCCGCTCCGGGTGCCGAAGCGCCATCAGGTAGCCGACCGGCGTGCTGTAGTCGGTCACGTAGAGCACGAAGCGCCGCACGCCCAGGTCGTCGACCAGCGCCTCGATCGCCTCCGACAGACGCTCGTAGGTGTACTCGTACTCGTCCGGCGGCGGCGCGTCGGAGAACCCGAACCCGGGCAGGTCCGGCGCCACGGCGTAGAAGCGCTCGCCGAGCACGGGGAGCACCTCGCGGAACGAGTGCGACGAGGCGGGGAAGCCGTGCAGGAGCAGCACCGCCGTCGACGACGGGACGCCCGCCTCGCGATAGTGCAGCCGCAGCCCGCCGACGTCGCGGAACAGGTGCCTGGTCTTGGCCGCGTATCTCATGCCGTAACCGTACCCAGCTGTTCACTGGTTATTCTCAGAGATCGAAGCGGTCCAGCGCGCGCAGCTTGTTGGTGACGTCGAGCGCGGCGACCTTGTACGCCTCGGACAGCGTCGGGTAGTTGAACACGGTGTCGACGAGGTAGTCGACGGTGCCGCCGCAGCCCATGACGGCCTGCCCGATGTGCACGAGGTCGGCGGCGCCGGTGCCGAACACGTGAACCCCCAGGATCTGCCGCGTCGCCGGGCTGACCAGCAGTTTCAGCATGCCGTAGGAGTCGCCGACGATCTGCCCGCGGGCCAGTTCGCGGTAGCGGGAGATGCCCACCTCGTACGGGACGGCGTCCTGCGTCAGCTCGACCTCGGTGCGGCCGCAGTAGGAGATCTCCGGGATCGTGTAGATGCCGATGGGCTGGATCTCGCGCAGTTCGTTGGCCGGTTCGCCGAACGCGTGCAGCGACGCGAGCCGGCCCTGGTCCATGCTGGTGGCGGCCAGCGCCGGGAAGCCGATGACGTCACCCACGGCGAACACGTGCGGCACCGTCGTCCGGTACTGCGCGTCGACGGTGATGCGGCCGCGGGAGTCGGCCTCGAGGCCCGCGTTCTCGAGCCCCAGCCCGGCCGTCAGGCCCTGCCGTCCGGCGGAGTACATGACGGTCTCGGCCGGGACGCGCTTGCCGCTGGCCAGCGTCGTGACGGTGCCGTGCGAGCCGATCTCGACCTTCTCGACCTCTTCGCCGAACCGGAACGTCACCGAGAGGTCGCGCAGGTGGAACTTGAGCGACTCGACCACCTCGGGGTCGCAGAACTCCAGCATCTGCGCCCGCTTCTCGACGACGGTGACGCGGGTGCCGAGCGCGGCGAACATCGACGCGTACTCGATGCCGATGACGCCCGCGCCGACGACGACCATGGAGTCGGGGATGCGCTCCAGCGTCAGGATGCCGTCGGAGTCGACCACCCGGCCCTCGTCGAACTCGACGTGGGCCGGGCGGGCCGGCGTCGTCCCGGTGGCGACGACGACG
Source organism: Jiangella alba (assembly GCF_900106035.1). Taxonomy (GTDB): domain Bacteria; phylum Actinomycetota; class Actinomycetes; order Jiangellales; family Jiangellaceae; genus Jiangella; species Jiangella alba. The sequence continues at coordinate 8,545 of NZ_FNUC01000002.1, read as the reverse complement.
TTCGCGGCGGTGATCTGCCGGTGCTCCCCCGGCCCGTCGACGGCGACGGTGTGCGGGTCGACGAAGCGGCCGGTGCCGACCACGAGATCGACGTGGTTGCGGAACAGCTGAGCCCGCACCACCTCGACCTCGCGGCCGATGACGTGCTGCGTGCGGGCCAGCAGGTCCTGCACGGTGATCTCGTGCTTCACCCGGTAGGACTGGCCGTACAGCTCGCGCATGGACAGGCCGGTGAGGTAGAGCACGGCCTCGCGCAGCGTCTTCGACGGGATGGTCCCGGTGTTGACGCACACGCCGCCGATCATGTTCCGGCGCTCGACGACGCAGGCCCGTTTGCCGAGCTTGGCGGCGCCGATGGCGGCTTTCTGCCCGCCCGGGCCGGAGCCGATGACGAGGAGGTCGTAGTCGTATCCGGTGTCGTCCATGCCTCTGCTCCCGGGTCGGCTGCCTCCACGCTAGCGGCGGCGGCCCGTCGCCGTCATCAACACCGCCGTCCCGATCAACAAGGCGCCGATCAGCCCGGCCGTGCCCAGCCGCTCGTCCAGCACGACGGCGCCCAGCGCGGCGGCCGTCAGCGGCTCGAGCAGCGAGAACAGCGCCGCCGAGCCGGTCGCGACGGTGCGCAGGCCGGTGAAGTACAGCCCGTAGGCCAGCGCCGTCGGGGCGAGCCCCAGGTACACCAGCAGGCCGAGCGTCGCGACGTCCAGGTCCATCGTCAGGCCGCCACCTGCCGCCGCCAGCGGGAGCAGCAGCAGCCCGCCCGCGCAGAACGACAGCCCGGCCGTCGGCAGCGCCCCGAGGTCGTCGACCGGGCGGGCGCCCAGCATCGTGATGGCGGCGAACCCGGACGCCGAGGCCAGCGCGCACGCCGTCCCGGCCAGCACCGCCGCCGGGTCGCCCGCCGCCGGAGTGCCGACCAGCAGCACCAGCCCGGCGAGCGCCGTCACGATGGCCGCGACGATGTGCCCGTCCGGCCGCCGCCGCCCGGCCACGCTCTCGGCCGCGACGACGAGGATGGGCGACGCGCCCAGCGTGACCAGGGTGGCCAGGCTGACGGAGGTCAGCTGGACGGCCGCGAAGTAGCAGCTCTGGTACAGCGCGGCCAGCGCGCCGAGCAGCACCAGCCGGCGCACGCCCCGGGCGGACGTCCGTAGCCGGTGCAGGCGGCCGCTGGCCAGCAGCCACAGCACGACCAGCCCGCCGCCCACCAGCAACCGGAACGCGGCGACGGCGAGCACGCCGAGGCCGGTGCGGTCGATGAGCAGCGCGCCGGTCAGGCCGCCGGTGCCCCAGAGGACCCCGGCGCCCATGACGGACACCACGTGCGCCCGCGAGGTTGTGAGGATACGAGTGTGTTCCACGGATCAGCTCCTGCGACGAGAGGGAAGACGGCGCGCGGGAGCGGGACACGCAGGAGTGCGCGAAGAAGCCGGCCACCCGTCAGAGGGGCAGCCGGCGCGCTGGAACGCGCCCCGCTAGAGAGCGGGGGGCGGGGTGATCGGGTGAGTCCGATGCATGACCGGGATGATACGGGAACGACGGACGTACCGCGCCGCTCCGCCACCAGCTGGGACAGCGTGCGGGCGTCGGTCGTGAGCGGGGGCGCGCGCTGCGCCGGGGTCGCGGCGCGCTGGCGACCCGCGGGCCGGACGTGCCACGTTGGTGGAACGGCCCTGCGCGCCAAGAGCCGCTCACCGCCGTGGACCTCGGCCGCGAAAGCCGCCCGTGAACCCGGCTCGCAGACCCCTCCCGGGCCCGGGCGGGGCCCACCCTACGGGCGGGCACCGACAACGTTCGCCGCGCCGCCTCGCCGCGCAGGCGACTACGGGACGGGGACCGCGGCGCTCCGGCGCTCGGCCACCAGCTGGGACGGCGTGCAGCCGGCCAGCGCGTGGAACTCGCGCACCAGGTGACTGTGGTCGGCGTAGCCGGTGTCGGCGGCGAGATCGGACAGCGACGGGGGCGACGTGTCCAGCCGTCTCACCGCCCGGGCGAAGCGCAGCACCCGCGCGGTCTCCTTGGGGCCGAGGCCCACCTGCCGCCGGAACCGCGCGGCCAGGTGACGGCGGCTCCAGCCGACCTCGGCGGCCAGGTCCGCGATCCGCACCCGCCCGCCGGCGCACGCCAGCCGCTCCCACGCCCACCCCACCTCGGGGTCCGCCTCGCGCGCGACCGGCAGCCGGCGCAACAGGAAGGCGTCGGCGAGCGCGAACCGGGCCGGCCAGTCCGGCGCCGCCGCCAGCCGCTCGACGAACTCGTCGCCGGGGCGCCCGAAGACGTCGCCGAGGCGCACCGCGCCGTCGCGCAGGTCGGAGCCGGCCAGGCCGAGCAGGCGGTGCGCGCCCAGCGGCGTGAGGTCGACCTGCAGCCCGCACTGGGCGCCGACGAACTCGGTGACGGCGTAGGTGTCGTGGAACCCGGCGACGAACGAGGTCAGCTCGCCGCTGACGCCCGGCGACCGCACCGACAGCAGGTCGCCGAAGCTGATGATGACCGGGACCCGCGGGCCGGGCAGCTCGCGCCGCCGCACGACCGTCGCCGAGTGCTCGACGTACCCGCGGTACCCGAGGACGTCCCCGGCCAGCGCCGCGTGCGCCGCGCCGGCCGGGTAGAGGTCCATGCCCCTATTCTGCGACGATCTCGCGCAGCCGGTCGACGGCCGCGGCGACGGGGACCTCCTGGCGCTCGCCGGTGGCACGGTCCTTGACCTCGACGACGCCGTCGGCCAGGCCGCGGCCCACCACGACGATCGTCGGCACGCCGATCAGCTCGGAGTCCTTGAACTTCACGCCCGGGCTCACCCCGCGGCGGTCGTCGTACAGCACCCGCACCCCGGCCGCGTCCAGCTCCGAGGCGAGCGAGGCGGCAGCCGTGAAGACCGCGTCGTCCTTGCCCGTCGCGATCAGGTGGACGTCGGCAGGGGCCACCTCGCGCGGCCAGATGATGCCGGCGTCGTCGTGCGAGTTCTCGACGATGGCGGCGACGGCGCGCGACACGCCCACGCCGTAGGAGCCCATGGTGACGGTGACGAGCTTGCCGTTCTCGTCGAGCACCTGCAGGCCGAGCGCCTCGGAGTACTTGCGGCCGAGCTGGAAGATGTGCCCCATCTCGATGCCGCGGGCGGTCTCGAGCGGGCCGGAGCCGTCGGGCGCGGGGTCGCCGGCGCGCACCTCGGCCGCCTCGATGGTGCCGTCGGGGGTGAAATCGCGCCCGGCGACGAGGTCGATGACGTGCCGGCCCGGCGTGTCGGCGCCGGTGACCCAGCGCGTGCCCTCGACGACCCGGGGGTCGACCAGGTAGCGGATGCCGGACGCGTTCTTCTCCCCCAGCGCGCCGGGCCCGATGTAGCCGCGCGCCAGCGCCGGGTGCGCCGCGAAGTCGGCCTCGGTGAACGGCTCGAGCTCGGCCGACTCGATCTGCGCCTGCAGCCGCTTCTCGTCGACCTCGCGGTCGCCGGGGACGCCGACGGCGAGCGGCTCGCGGGTGCCGTCGGGGTGGTGCAGGACGACCAGCACGTTCTTCAGCGTGTCGGACGCCTGCCAGGGCCGGTCGGCGCGCGGGAAACGCTCGTTCAGGTGCGCGACCAGCGTCTCGATGGTGGGGGTGTCGGGGGTGTCCTCGGCGTGCGCCGCGGGCACGTCGTCGTAGGGCAGCGGGTCGGGCACGGGCGTCGTGACGGCCTCGACGTTGGCCGCGTAGCCGCCGGCCGAGCGGACGTAGGTGTCCTCGCCGTTCTCGGCGGTGGCCAGGAACTCCTCGCTGGCCGAGCCGCCCATGGCGCCGGACGTCGCCTTGACGACGACGTAGTCGAGACCCAGGCGGTCGAAGATCTTGATGTACGCGCCGCGATGGGCCAGGTAGGACGTCATGAACGCCTCGTCGGAGACGTCGAACGTGTAGGAGTCCTTCATGACGAACTCGCGGCCGCGCAGGATGCCGGCCCGCGGCCGGGCCTCGTCGCGGTACTTGGTCTGGATCTGGTACAGCGTCAGCGGGAGGTCCTTGTACGACGAGTACAGGTCCTTCACCAGCAGCGTGAACATCTCTTCGTGCGTGGGGCCGAGCAGGTAGTCGCCGCCCTTGCGGTCGGTGACCCGGAAGAGGTTGTCGCCGTACTCCTCCCACCGGTTCGTCGCCTCGTAGGGCTCGCGGGGCAGCAGCGCGGGGAAGTGCACCTCCTGCCCGCCGATGGCGTTCATCTCCTCGCGCACGATGCCCTCGATGTTGCGCAGCACCAGGTACCCCAGCGGCAGCCACGAGTAGATGCCCGGCGCGGCGCGGCGGACGTAGCCCGCGCGCACCAGCAGCTTGTGGCTCGGCACCTCGGCGTCGGCCGGATCGTCGCGCAGGGTTCGCAGGAACAACGTCGACATGCGCAGGATCACGGGACTCTCCAGGCTTCCACTGACGGGTCGGGCAACGAAGGACGAGGATACCGGCCGGTCACGACGGATTCAGCAGGGTGAGCCCGGCGGCTGCTCCGCCCTTGCTCAGCACGATCTCGGTGGTCCGGTCGCGCGCCTGCCGCAGCCGGGCCGCCGACGCCGTGCCGGTGTCGCCGCTGGCCAGCGCCGCGGGCACGTCGAGCACCTCGACCGGCGGCTGGTAGGTCTGGTAGAGCGGCAGGTATTCGGCCTGCGTGACGGTGAACGTGCCACCGGCGGCCTCGGTGAAGGTGAACCGGGTGAGCAGCCCCTCCGCCTTCGGCCCCTCCGGCTCGGCGTGGTTGGCCATCAGGTTGCCCATGCCGTACACGACCCACTCGCCGCCGACGTTCTCGATCGGCTGGACGACGTGCGCGTGGTGGCCGAGCAGGAGGTCGATGTCGGGCGACGCGATCAGCTGCGGCGCCAGCTCGCTCTGCAGGGCGTTCGGCTCGTGGACGTACTCGTCGCCCCAGTGCAGCGCGGTGACGACGACGTCGGCGCCCTCGGCCCGCGCGGTGGCGGCGTCGGCGAGGATGCGGCCGGGTTCGATCTCGTTGCCGCGCCACGTCTCGCCGTCCGGCGCGGGGATGCCGTTGAAGCCGAACGTGTACGAGAGCAGCGCGACGTCGACGGGGTCGCCGGCGGTGGCGACGTCGACGTGCGTGATGGTCTGCGACTCCTCGGGCGTGCGGGCCGACCCGGCGTGCGCCAGCCCGGCGGCGTCGAGCGCGTCGAGGGTGCGGTCGACCCCGCCCGCGCCCTGGTCGTAGGTGTGGTTCGACGCGGTGGTGCAGGCGTCGTACCCGGTCTCGGCCAGCGCGGTGACGATCTGCGGCGGGCCGGAGAACGTCGGGTAGCCCTCGTACGGGCCGCCGGCCGGCGCCAGCGGCGTCTCCAGGTGGCAGACGGCGAGGCCGGCGCCCTGGACGATCGGCGCGATGTTCGCCAGCTGCGGCGCGAAGTCCATCTCCTCGCCCGGCCCGGCGTCGTTGCGGGCCTGCGTCCACAGCCGCTCGTGCAGCAGCACGTCACCGGTCGCGACCAGCGTGAACGTCCTCGGGTCGGGCGTCGGGGCGGGGCTCGGCCGCTCCGACGGCGACGTCGTGGCGTCGGCCGGGGTGCTGGGCGGGGCCGCGCCGGGGTCGTCGTCGCCCCCGCATCCGGCGACGACGAGCAGGCCGGCCACGGCGGTGGCGGCGACGAGGGCGAGGCGGCGGTTCATCGCGGTCAAGTCTGCGGGGTCCGCCGCCGGGTTGTCAGCCGTTCGAGCCGCTCGTCCATGCCGACATTTGACATGAAGTCGACTTCAGCATTCAAGCTGAGGGTTGCCTAACCTCAGTCGCGATCACGAAGGAACCCCATGAACCGGACCCTCGCCGCCCTCGCGGCCCTCGTCGCGCTCACCGCCTGCGGCGGGACCGACCCGGAGCCCGCGTCCGGCGCCGGCCGCAGCATCACCGTCGACGGCGCCACGGGCGAGGTCACCGTGCCGGTCACCGACTCCGGCATCTGGGCGCTGGACGAGGTGACCGGCCTGCACCTGCTCGCGCTGGGCGTCGTCCCGGACGCGGTGGCGCGCAACCCCTACGACGGCGACGCGTACACGGAGGCGGCCCGCACGATCCTGCGCGACGCCGGCGTCGAGATCGTGGAACCGTCGAACGCGGAGCTGGTCGCCGCCGCCGCGCCGGAGCTGATCATCGGGGTGAACTTCCCGGACCACGTCGAGCTGCTGCCCGAGCTGGAGCAGATCGCGCCGGTACTGCTCACCGACGACACCCGCCCGTGGGACGAAGGACTCGCCACCATCGCCGCGGTGACCGGCCACGACGCCGAGGCCGAGGAGGTGACCGGCCGGCTGCGGGAGGCCGTCGACGAGACCGTGACGCTGGTCGCCGACGCCGGCCGGACCGGCGACACGCTGTCGGTGCTGTCGGCCTGCGGCGACCAGGTCTGCCTCTACGGCAGCGGCCGCACGGTGGGCCGCGTCCTCGCCGAGCTCGGCTTCGCCCGTCCGCCGGGCCAGGACGACGCCGGCAACGCCTGGGGCTTCACGCTGGTCTCGCCGGAGACGCTCGGCGGGCACCGCGCCGACATCGTCGTCGAGCTGTCCGGCATCGTCACCCGCGGCGGCGACCCGGTGCTGGAGCACCCGCTCCTGGACACGTCGGGCGCGCTCACGGCGACGGCCGACTTCGCCGCCTGGTTCGGCTCGGACGCGCTGGCGCTGACGTGGATCCTGCACGACGTCGCGGCCATCCTGGCCGGCCAGCCGACCGCCACCAGGGACGACGCCGGCGAGCTGTGGGCGGAGGTCGTCAGAACATGATGGTGGCGAACCGGCCGACCTCGGTGAAGCCGACCCGGCGGTACGCGCCCCGCGCCGCGGTGTTGAAGTCGTTGACGTAGAGCGTGACGGCCGGCGCGATCTCGCGCAGCGCGTGCTCGACGACCGCCGCCATGCCGCCGACCGACAGACGCTCGCCCCGCCGGTCCGGACGCACCCAGACGCCCTGCACCTGACAGGCGTGCGGGGTGACGGCGCCGATCTCGGCCTTGAACACGATCTCGCCGTCCTCGAACCGGGCGAACGCGCGGCCGGCCCGGACCAGCTCGGCGAGCCGCGCCTTGTAGTAGACGCCGCCGTCGGTGCCGGTGGGCGAGACGCCGACCTCCTCGGTGAACATCGCGACGGCCGCGGGCAGCAGCACGTCGACCTCGTCCGGCCGGACGGCGCGCACCAGCGGGTCGGCGGGCACCGCGGGCGCGGCGTCGATGGCCATGACCGGCTGGCAGGAGCGCACCTCGCGGGCCGGCCCCCACTCGGGACGGATGAGGTCCCACATCGACAGCACCGCGTCGGCCGGGCCGACGATGGACGAGCAGCGGCGGCCGCGGCGGACGGCGAGGTCGGCGAACGTGCGGGCGGCCCGGGCCGACGCGGCCACCGGGACGAGGTTCGCGCCGGAGTAGCACAGCGACAGCAGCCGGTTCTCCTCGTAGTAGCCCCACAGCTCACCGGCCAGCCGCGACGGCGCGAGTCCGGACGCGTGCACGCGGGAGCCGACGAAGACGTCCACGCAGGGGTCGCGGCCGAGCAGCGCGACGGTGTCGTCCAGGTCGGCCTGGCTCAGCGGCCGCACCGCTGCCGACGTACCGAGCACGTCGCCCCCTTTCCCCCGGTTGCCGCCTTCGTCAGGCGACGGTGACCACCGGCCCGCCGTCGCCGTCGCCGGCGTCCATCGTCTCGGCGATGCGCAGGGCCTCCTCGATCAGCGTCTCGACGATCTCCGACTCCGGAACCGTCTTGACGACCTCACCCTTCACGAAGATCTGGCCCTTGCCGTTGCCGGATGCTACGCCGAGATCGGCCTCGCGCGCCTCCCCCGGGCCGTTGACGACGCAGCCCATGACGGCCACTCGCAGCGGCACCTCCATGCCCTCGAGCCCGGCGGTGACGCGGTCGGCCAGCGTGTAGACGTCGACCTGGGCGCGGCCGCAGGACGGGCAGGACACGATCTCGAGCTTGCGCGGGCGCAGGTTCAGCGACTGCAGGATCTGGTTGCCGACCTTCACCTCCTCGACCGGCGGCGCGGACAGCGACACCCGGATGGTGTCGCCGATGCCCTTGCTCAGCAGCGCGCCGAACGCCGTGGCGGACTTGATGGTGCCCTGGAACGCCGGGCCGGCCTCCGTCACACCGAGGTGCAGCGGCCAGTCGCCGCGCTCGGCCAGCAGCTCGTACGCGCGGACCATGACGACCGGGTCGTTGTGCTTCACCGAGATCTTGAAGTCGTGGAAGTCGTGCTCCTCGAACAGCGACGCCTCCCAGACGGCGGACTCGACCAGCGCCTCGGGGGTGGCCTTGCCGTACTTCTCCAGCAGCCGGGGGTCCAGCGAGCCGGCGTTGACGCCGATGCGCAGCGAGATGCCGGCGTCCTTGGCCGCCTTCGCGATCTCGCCGACCTTGTCGTCGAACTTCTTGATGTTGCCCGGGTTGACGCGGACGGCCGCACAGCCGGCGTCGATGGCGGCGAAGACGTACTTCGGCTGGAAGTGGATGTCGGCGATGACCGGGATCTGCGACTTCTTCGCGATGGCCGGCAGCGCGTCGGCGT